>DATFMZ010000001.1:0-15019 GCA_035266665.1 Gemmatimonadales bacterium
CCCCACGTGCGCATGCCGATGAGCGGACCGAGCTTCGCTTCCTTGAAGTAGTACGGGAAGGCGTCGCCGCCCGATCCGCTCCAGCCGTTGATCAGCATCACCTCGGGGCCGATGTGCCCGAAGGGCGGCCATTGCCAGTCCTTGCCGTCACGCACGGCGTAGTAGCTCAGCAGCGGCCGGTTCAAGAGCTCGATGAAGCGATCGGGGATCTGCCCGCCGCTGTTCCACCGCTCGTCCACGACGAGGCCGTCCTTGTTGAACTGCGCGAGGAACTCCCGTACGAGCTCGGTCTGGCCGCCGATCCCGGTGTCGGGGATGTACAGGTAACCCACCTTGCCGCCCGAGACGGAGTCCACGTACCGGCGGTTCCCCTCGACCCAGGCGAGATTCCGCAGGCGCGACTCGTTGCTCATCGTCTTCACCACGACCTGCCACGCACCGTCGGCCGTCGGCCGGTCGTT
Source organism: Gemmatimonadales bacterium (assembly GCA_035266665.1). GTDB lineage: Bacteria > Gemmatimonadota > Gemmatimonadetes > Gemmatimonadales > GWC2-71-9 > DATFMZ01. The sequence goes on from DATFMZ010000001.1 coordinate 462, forward strand.
CACGGTGAGCGCCACCGTCTTGCCAGCGAGCCCTTCGAACGGCGCCCAAGGATCCGCCGCCGTGTCGAGCGGAATGCCGTTCACCGCGAGCACGTAGTCGCCCGCCGTGACCTTGAGCCCCGGTTGCGCGAGCGGCGAGCGCACCGCGTCGTCCCACGGCGCGCCGTCGATGATCTTCGCGATGCGATACGCGCCGTGGTCCACCGTCCAGTTCACGCCGAGGAGCCCGACGCCGTTCCGCTCCGGCTGCTGGAGATCGCCGCCGCCCCGGTAGGTATGGGAGGACGATAGCTCGGAGATCATCTCGCCGATCACGTAATTCACGTCCCAGCGCGTGACGCAGTCGTCGATCAGCGCCCCGTACTGCTTGCGGATCGCGTTCCAGTCCACGCCGTGCATGTGCGGATCGTAGAAATAGTCGCGATCGAACCGCCACACGTCGTTGAAGATCTGATGCCACTCGGCGGGCGGATCGACGGTCATCGCCATTTGGTCGGTCGCGAGCGGTTTCTCGATCTTCTGCTTCGGCCTGGCGTCGATGATCGCGAACTTCCCCTTCTCCGCGACGAGGAGTTTCTTCCCGTCGAACGAAAGCACCATCCCGTTGGCGTCGTCGAGGACCGTCTCTTCCTTCCGCTCCTTGAGATCCCAGTAGAGAACCGGGCTCTTCTTCTCCGCGGCGTCGGTGCGCGGGAGCCGGCGATAGAAGACCTTCCCCGCTGCCGCGTACAGATCGGTGTAGTTCCCGCGTTCGGGCGGAAGCAAGACCATGCGGCTCTCGAATCCCTCGAGATCGATGGTCACCGCCTTCGACGCCTCCGCCTTGGCCTCCTTGCCGTTCTTGCCCGCCTTGCCGTTCTCGGCCTTCTGCGCCGTGTCGGCCGTTCCACCCTCTTCGTCATTCTTCGGCGCGATCGGCGACGGCACGTCAGCACGCAGGGGGACGGCGGCGATCTTGGTGCCGTTCCCGTAGATCCAGGTGTTCTGGAATCCGCTGTACGATGGCACGAACTCCTGATTGGTGAGGAGATAGAGATATTTGCCGTCGGGATCGAAGATCGGAGACGCGTCGTCGTAGAAGCCCGACGTCACCTGGTGGCGCGCCCCGTTGGGCACGTCATACAGCACGATGGCATGGTGGCGGTTCGGGAGGTCGATGGCGTACGTCAGCCACCGCGAGTCGGTCGACCAGCTCACGCGGAAGTTCGTGAGCGCCCCCTGGAACATGTACAAACCCTGATCGATCTGGGTCGCGTGCTTCGACGCGATGTCGAAGAGCCAGACTTTCATCGCCTGGTCGATGTAGACGAGTTTCTTGGAATCGGGCGACCAGTACGGGTCGTTCCGGAACCCGGACGTGAAGTGCGTGAGCACGCGCTCCTCACCCGAACCGTCGGCGGCGCGCAGCGCGAGCTGATATTCACCCGACGCATCGGTCCAGTACGCGATCCACTTCCCATCGGGCGACCACGTCGGCGAGCGTTCCGCGGCCCCGGGGGTGCGGGAGATGTCGAGCACGACGCCGTTCTCGGCGGGCACGGTGAAGAGGTCGCCGCGCGCGGCGAAGACCGCGCGTTTGCCCGTCGGCGAGATGTCCGCCGCCTGGATGTACTTGTCGACCCGCTCCTGACGCGGCTTGAGCGTCGCCTGGTCCGTCACCACGTCCACGTGCACTTCGTGTGTCTGCTCGGTGGTGAGATCCATCAGATAGAGACGCCCGCCCGCCTCGAACACCATGTCCGAGGGGCCGATCGCCGGGAAGTGGATGTCGAAGTCCTTGAAGTGGGTGACCTCGCGCATCGATCCCTTGTCGAGATCGTACGCCCAGATGTTCGCGCGTTCGTTGGAATCCGCATCCGAGAGGAAGTAGAGCGTGCGCCCGTGCCACATCGGCAGCGACTCGTTGGCATCCGAGTGCGTGATGTTCTTCGATTCGTAGGTCTTGAGGTTGAACAGGTAGATGTCCGGCGCCCACCCGCCACGGTAGCGCTTCCAGGTGCGGAAGTCGCGCGTCTTGGTGGTGTAGGCGATCCACTGCCCATCCGGCGAAATCGCGCCAAACTCGCCGTACGCCATCGGGAGGCGCTGCGGCAGCCCGCCGCTCGGCGCCACCCGCCAGAGCTGGTCGAAGCGCTGCCGGCCGCTCTCCATGGACGACGCGAAGAGAATGTCCTTGCCGTCGGGATACCAATCCACCATCCGATCGGGCATGGGGTGATGCGTCACGCGCCGTACCTCACCACCCTCGCTCGGCACCACGTAGATGTCCTCGTTCCCGTCGTAGTCGGCCGTGAAGGCGATCCGGGAGCCGTCGGGCGAGAAGCGCGGAAACGACTCCTCGCCGGGCGGCGTGCTCAGGCGGTTGGCGACGCCGCCCGTCTTCGGAACGACCCAGATGTCGCCGGCGTAGACGAACGCAATCTCGGTCTGCGAGACGTCCGGCTCCTGAAACATCCGGGCGCTCACCTGCGCGCTGAGCGGTGTCGCCGCGAGGGCGGCGACGGCGATGAGAACGAACGTACGGTTCATGATGTGTTCCCCCGTGATCAGTGCACGTGGCTGCCGAGCCAGGCGGCGCGGAACGCGCGCTGGGCATCGGTGAGCGTCATCCCCGCGTCCTCGGCGGGCACCAGCTCCACCCGCGGATCGGCGACGAATACCAACGTCTTGTGCTCTGTCATCCCGCGCTGGACGAACGTCACCTCGACGCTGTCGCCCGGATGGTGCGCGGCCTCGAGCGCGGTCCACTCGGCCGGCGCGGTGAGCGGGTGGCCGGCGATCGTTTCGATACGATCCCCGTCGTCGAGCCCCGCCGCGTAGAGCGGGGATCCGATCAGCGTCTGCGAGCGGATCGTGGCACCCGTGGAATCGTAGTCGAGTTGAACGAAGCCGAGGAACGCGGCGGTGGAATCCGCCCGCCGGAAGATGAACCCCGCGGGCTCCAGGAGCTTGGCGTAGTCCATCACCTCGTGGCCGGTGACGTAGCGGCGAAAGAAATCGGCGGCGAACGCTTGGTTCCCCACGTAATCGCCCAGGTCACGTTGAAGCGACTGCATCGTATACGACCGCTCGGGCGGCGCCCCGTGCCGCTGCCACATGAGGCGCATGAACCCGTCCAGCGTCTTGCCGGGGTACTGCTCGCGGAGCGTGAGGTCGAGCCCGAGCGCGATGATCTCGCCCCAGGGATAGTACGAGATGTACGTGTTGCCGAAGTTCGTGGGATCGATGGACGTCGCCGCATCCACGAAGGGCGCGAGCATGCTCATCTGCGCCACGCTGCGGAACGTCCGTCCCGGCGCCGTCAGCACGTAGTTCAGGGCGCCGCCCGTCGTCCGCGCGTACTGCGCGTCGGTATAGAACCCGGCGCGCCGCAGGGCGAGCTTCCCGTAGTAGTTCGTGAACCCCTCGCCGAACCAGAGCTCGGGGGAGGCATTCGCGCGAGTGAAGTCGAACGGCTCAATCTCCTCCGCGCGGATCCGCTCCATGTTCCATGAATGGAAGTACTCGTGGGCGAGCGTACCGAGGAGCCGGAGCGCATCGTGCGCGATGGATCCCGTGCTCGAGATGCTCGTCGAGTTCCGATGCTCCATCCCGTCGCCGGACACCCACGGCAGATAATCCGCGATGAACGTGTACGTGCCGGGGAGATAGCGCGGGAAGGTGCCGTAGACCGCCTCCTCCTGGGCCACGATCCGCTTGGCCATGTCGGCGAAGCTGTCCACCGCCGCCGGCGTATCGAGCGAATGCACGGCGAGCCGCATCGTGTACGTGTGACCGTTTGCGCTTACCGTCCACGTGCGCAGCTGGAAGTCCGAGAGCTCCGTCGGGCTGTCCATGAAGTACTGGAGATTCGGCGCGGTGAACGTCCACGGGTCTTTCGTGGGCAGGAGCTGCGTCGCCACCTTCCATTTGCTCTCGACGGGCGGCTCGAACGTAACCCGGATCGGCCGCGCGTCGAGCCCTTGGGCCCACATGAACGTCGCCGGCATCTGGAGATGCGCGTGCGTGCTGTCGATCCCGGTGTACGTCCCGCCCGCGCGATCGCCAAAGAGCGTGTAGTGCACGGTGACGGTGCCGTCGTCGGTGGTCGCGGTCCACGAGTACGGATCGCGCCGGTGCATCGGGATCGCGCGTCCCGCCCCGTCCGTGGCGCTCACCGCATAGACGTTCTTCGCGAACTCGTGCAGGGCGTAGCGCCCCGGCGAGGACCGGCTCATCCAGATGGTGACCGCGCCCTTGCCGACGTCCGGAAAGGTGGCGGTGATCTGCGCCTCGTGATGGACGGCGTTCGGAAACCTCACGTGATAGGTGACCGGGGCCTGGAGCAGCGTCGCGGCGAGGAGGGTTGGAAGCAGCATCGTTGTGTTCTCGGTCTCTGGGGGAGCGGGGAGCGGGGAGCGGTGCCGTCCGGTCCCTCAGCGGGGTAGCGGATCGGGGAGATCGGCCACGACGTAGGCCATCACGGCCATCGTCGCGACACACATCGCCATCTCGTGGGGATCGAGCTTGTCCATCGTATCCGCGTCGGAGTGGTGGTACCAGAAGTAGTGGCTGCCGTCCACGTTGAGCCCCATCATGGGCACCCCGTCGGCGCCGAGCGGGGCGATGTCGGCGCCGCCGCCGCCGCGGGCGATGACGCCGGCCCCGATCGGCTCGAGGAGCCGGCCGATCCGCCGGACGATCGCGAAGGCGGAATCGGAGCCGGTGAAGCCGAAGCCCTCGGGCCGGAACACGCCGGCATCGGATTCGATGGCGAGCACCGTGCGTGACAGCTCGCCGTGGTGTCGCTCGTGATACGCTTCGGCCCCCCGCTCGCCGTTCTCCTCGTTCACCCACCCCACGGCGCGAATCGTCCTCCGTGGCCGGAGCCCCATGCGCTTGAGGAGCGCCACCGCCTCCCAGGCCACGACCACGCCACCCCCGTCGTCCATCGCGCCCTGCCCCACGTCCCACGAGTCGGTGTGCCCGCCGAGCACCACCACCTCGTCGGGGCGCTCGGTACCGACCAGCTCGCCCATCACGTTCCGTGACGGCGCATCGGGCAGCGTCTTCGCGTGCATCGTGAGATGCACGATGGCCGTGTCGCCCCGCGCCTGCATCCGCGCCAGCATCTCGGCGTCCTCGACGGTGATCGCGGCGTGTGGAATTTTCGGGACGGAATCGTTGTAGTGCATGTTCCCGGTGTGCGGGGTCGCGAGCGAGTACGGGGTCACCGACCTCACCAGGCTCGCCACCGCCCCGGCGCGCGCCGCCGCCACCGCGCCGTTGACGCGGTACTGCACCGTAGCGCCGTAACTCGTGAACGGGACGTCGAAGACCACGATACGGCCCTTTGCCGCCGCCGCGTGCGCCCGGAGATCGTCGAAGCTCGAGACCACGAGCACCTTCGCCGTAATCCCACCCGCCGGCGTGCCGACGCTTCCGCCGAGGCCCAGCATCGGCAGGCGGCGCCGGCGCGGCGCCATGAGCTCCACCGACTCCTCACCACGCACCCAATGCGGCACCATCACGGGTTCGGTGTGGACGTTTTGGAGGCCCGTGCGCTGCATCTCGCTCGCCATCCACGTGATCGCGTGCTCCAGCGCGTCCGAGCCGCTGAGCCGGGGCCCGAACCAGTCCACCATCGCGCCGAGGCGGTTGTAGGCCGAGCTGTCGCCCAACGCCGCCGCGATGATCTCCCGCGCGATCGGCTGGTAGCGCTCAGCAATGGTCGGCTGCTGGGCCGCGGCGGTCGCGGGCAGGAGGGTGAGCAGCATCGAGAGAACGAGCGATCGCATCATGAGAGCCTCTGAACGGTCCGGGGCGAGACGGTGTCGCGAGAAATGTTGGCCTCCGGTCCACGATTTCGGAAGGTGCGCGTTGCAGGCGCGAACACGGCTTCGCGCTCGGATCGCCGACGGCCGGCGCGGTGAAGGACCATGAAGTCGCTCATAACGGACACTCAAATGCAGGTCAGCATGCCTTCACACGGCGCCGCCTAGGTTTCCGGCCAATGGAGATGGCTGACCCTCACCCTGCAGGGAGAATTGCATGAACCGGTCGATTGCGTTCGGTGTGTCGTGCCTCGTGATGCTCGGGGCCTGCCGTGGCGGCGAGCGTCCCGCCGAGGCACCCGCGGCGGCACCGACGATAGGCGCGGCGCCCGAAGTCGCGGCGCCCGCCGCACAGCAACTGGCGCTCTTCGCGCCCCTGCCCCAGACCATGGCCTCGACGGCCAACCCCGCCACGCCGGAGCGGGTGGCGCTCGGCCGGATGCTCTACTACGACACGCGTCTCTCCAAAGACCAGTCGGTGTCGTGCAACTCCTGTCACGCGCTCGACGCCTACGGCGTGGACCACCGGCCGGTGAGCCTCGGCGTGGGCGCTCATCCCGGCGGGCGCAACGCGCCGACGGTCTACAACGCCGCCGGCCAGATCGCGCAGTTCTGGGACGGCCGAGCCGCGGACGTCGAGGAACAGGCCAAGGGACCGATCCTCAACCCGATCGAGATGGCGATGCCCGACTCGACCGTCGTGCTCCAGCGGCTGCACGGCGTGCCGGCGTACGAGAAGGCATTCGCCGTCGCCTTCCCCGGTGAGGCACACCCCATCACCTACGACAACGTGGGCAAGGCGATCGGCGCCTTTGAGCGGACGCTCGTGACGCCGTCCCGGTGGGATCGCTACCTGGCCGGTGACCATACCGCGCTCACCGCCGACGAGGTCAAAGGGTTCGAGACCTTCGTCGCCGTCGGCTGCGCGAGCTGTCACAACGGCGCCTACGTGGGCGGTGCGACGTTCCAGCGCGCCGGCCTCGTCCAGCCGTGGCCCAACCGGGACGACCTCGGCCGCTACGCGATCACCAAGAGCGAGGCGGACCGGTACGTCTTCAAGGTCCCGACGCTCCGCAACATCGATCGCACGGCGCCCTACTTCAACGACGGGAAGACCGACCGGCTCGAAGAGGCCGTCCGCATGATGGGCCACTATCAACTCGGGAGAACGCTGACCGACGCGCAGGTGTTCTCGATCATGTCGTGGCTCGAGACGCTGACGGGAGCGATCCCGGCGGACAAGATCGCCCCCCCGGTGATCCCCGCTACCCCGAGCAGCATGCAATAGCCAACCAGCGAAGCGCAGCGAAACAGCGGGCGGTCCGTGACGGGCCGCCCGTTCTATTCATGCCGGATCGCGTCGATCGGCGAGAGTCGTGACGCCCGCAGCGCGGGGTACATCCCGAACGTGAGACCTACGATGACCGCCGCCGCCGCGGCGACGAGCACCGTCGTCCAGGTGAGCGTGGCGTGGACGGGCGCCTTGGTCTGCGCGCGCATGATCGCCGCGACGAGCGCACCGGCCGCCGCACCCAGCACCACGCCCGCGGCGGACCCGGCTCCCGTGATCGCCACCGACTCGGCCAGGAACTGGAGACGGATGTCTCGCTTCTTGGCTCCGGCGGCACGCCGCATCCCGATCTCCCGGGTCCGCTCGCTCACGGAGGCGAGGAGCACGTTCATGATGCCGATGCCGCCTACCAGCAACGAGATCCCGGTGATTGCCCCCATCAGGAGCTTGAAGATGAGCATCGCCTGCCGCGCCTGGTTGGCGCGGACGAGACGTGTGGCCACGGTGACACGTTCCGTGCCCTGAGTGACGTGCGCCGCGAGCCACGCGCGTGCGCGATCGGCCACTGCGGGGACGTTCTCGACGCGCGCGACGTGAATCACCAGTGCGGTGGGTCCCGGCTCGTCGTCCGCCACCTGGGTCTCGAGAGCGAGCGGCACGTAGGCCGAGAGCCGGACCGAATCCCGCCCACCCGTGATGCCGGCCACGCGGAACGTCAGTGGGCCGAGGTGAACCGTATCACCGACCAGGGTCGCGGTACGGTCGCCGGGACGGATGACGTGGGCGAGCGCTTGGGAGACGACGGCGGGGGGCGCGCCCGGCTCGGTCGCTCCCACCGGAAGGAAGTGCCCCGCGACGAGCGTGAGCCCGAACGCCGCGAGGGCGTCCGGCTCGGTGCCGATCACGCCCGCGGCGCGGGTCGTGTCGCCCACGCGGAGCGCGACCGCCCCACGGCGCGCGGTCGCCACCGCGGCGTCGGGCGCGAGGGCGTCCCGGAGCGATGCGGCGTCCGCGGTATCGAACGTGACCACCTCCCGTACCGGGAGCCGCTGTCCGTCCACGAGGCGTGACGTGTTCGGCGAGAGCACGATTGCCTGGAGATCCGTGGTCTGCTCGAGCTGCTGGCGGCTGAACTGCTCCACGCCGTCGCCCAGCGCCAGGACCCCGACGAGTGCCGCCACGCCGATCACGACGCCCAGGGTCGAGAGCGCGGTGCGCAGGGGATTGGCGCGCAGGGCGGAGAGGCCGATGCGGATGGAGGGGGAGAACGCCGTCACGAAGCGACCGCCGGATTGAGTCGTCTGAATGTACGCGAAACGCCCGCCGCGGTTTCGGGACCCCGCGGCGGGCGTCGTGGAGGGGAGGAACTAGCGGCCGGCCGGCCGCAGATCGAGTTGCCGGATGGCCGCGCGGACGGGCGCGCCGGAGTTCGTCGAATCCGTCCCACCTCCGCCCGTGGTATCGCCGCCCGCTCCCGTCGAATCCGGAGCGGAGCCAGTCGAATCCTGGCCGCCGGTCCCCGTGGAGTCGATGCTCCCCGCGAGCGTATCGGGATGCAGCAGAAGCGTGCCGACGTCTGCCGACTGGCCCGCCACGACATCGAGGAACACCGAGTCCGTGACGTAGGGCAGCCCCGTGATCGTCTCCGCCTCGACCGCGATGCGATAGTGGCCGGCCGTGAGCCAGCGGAGAGCGAACGATCCGTCCGATGCGACATGGCTGCTCGCCGCCAGGTAATAGGAGTCGCCGCCACCTGGCAGCTGGCGCGACGCCACGGCGGTCCGGTTCCGAATCGGGACCGGGGAGGCGGTCGGATCGGTCACCATTCCGGTCACGGAGCCGGTCGCCGCCGCGTTCACGGCGCGAATCCAGGGAATGAATACCAGCTGCCTCGAGGTCGTGTCGCCGGGATCAGTGAAATACTGGAAGCAGCGGGCGAGATCGAAATCGAGCACGATATCGGCACCGGCCTCGGGCGCGTCGATCGGCGACTCGACGAGGGCGTTCAGGGCGTCCCGGCCGGACGCCTGCCAGAGCACCGGCACGGGCGTCCCGTCGCCCGCGAGGACCGTGCTCGAATCGACGTCGATCGTCACGCGGACGGCACGATAGACCCCTGCCGACAGGTCGGTCTCGCCCAAGACCTCGGTGGTGCCGCCCGTCAGCGCCAGCACGTTCACCGCCCGGTGCGGCTCGGCGATGGTCGCCCAGGTGGAGGGATCGGAGATGGAGCCCGAGTCGGCGGCCGAGGACGCTTCCACCGACACGATGTAGATATTCACGGCCGAAAGATCATCGTACGGAAAGGGTGCGTCGGTGAGCAGCACCCGCGTGTGGCTCACTCCGGATGAAGTGATCGGGCCACCCGTCGAACATGCCGCCACGAGCCCGCCGCACACCAGCAATGTCGCGCTCAGGACTTTCACGGTTCTTCCTCCTGCGTCGGGGTACCAGCGGGCGATCGCGCCGCCGCCACCCCTTGAACGAGTGAGCCGGTCGATTTCTGACGGGCTCACTGCCCGGCGCCGCCGAGTCCGATCGTCTCCGGCCCCGCGCCAGCGGGGCGGGCGATCACGCGCGGCGCCGCCGTCGCGATGCGCACGGACACCCGCTCGATTTCCGGGGGTAGGGTGAGCCGGTACGAGGCGGAGCCGGCCGAGTCGTTCGCGATGACGAGGCCGCTCGGAAGCACGGTCACTCCCGGGGGCGCCGAACCGTCGCTGACGCCGAACGCGGCCGTCGAGTCGCGACCTGCCACCAGGGTGAGCGTGCCCGCCCGCTGCCACGCGCGGAGGACGACCGTGAGCGTCGAGCCGGTCGGCACGAACGACACGCCGGCATGGGCTGCCCGCGTCGCGCCGGATGGCACGCTCGGTGACGACGGCGGCGGTGACACGACCGTCGGAGACGGGCCGGCGGCCAGGCGCGCGATCCAGCGCCCGATCGGCTGCGCGCCGGCCGCGGCCGCACCCACCAGCAAGATCACGGCGGCGGCCTTGAGCGGGGCAAGCGACCGTCCGCGACGCGGAACCGGCATGTCACCGACACGCAGGCGCTCGGAGACCGCCTCACTCAGACCGCGCACGCCGTCGAACCTGTCGCGGCAACGCCTGCATACGCGCAGGTGCGCCTCGAGCTCGGTCCGTTCGCCGGCATCGCACTCGGCATCGATCAGCCGCAGCAACGCCCCGTCGTCCGGATGGCCTGTGATGGCGTCTGCCGTCCCGTTCATCGTGTCTCCTTCTTCTCCGGCGTCGGAACGCCGAGTCCCCGCCCCAGTCTCACCAACGCTCGGGCCAGAATGGTCCCGACCGACTGGGTGGTCGCGCCGATGGCCTCGGCGATCTCGCGGTGGCGGAACCCTTCCTCCCGCATCAGGAGCGCCGTCCGATCGCGTGGCGTAAGCGACGCGAGCGCCGCCTGCACACGCGCCCGGGTCTCCGCGCGCTCCACCACCCGGGCGGGATCGTCCGGCGCCGCGGGGGACGTCGTCCCGACCAGTTCCGTGCGCCGCTGCTCGATCCGCGCCCTGTCCCGGGCCAGGTTCGTCGCCACGGTGAAGAGCCACGCACGCGGGTTGCGGTCGTCGGCCGGGGGACGCTCGAGCAACCGCATGTAGGTCTCTTGCACGAGATCCTCGGCGAGGTCGGCATCCCCCGTGTACCGCGCGAGGTACCGGATGAGCGACGCACGGTGCGCGGTGACCAGGGCCTCGGCATCATCAGAACGCGACACGCACCCCCGCGAGCGGCAGTACCGGAAGCCCGCGATCGAATTCGTCGCACGTCCCGGTCGCGGGGTCGATCCGATACGGCGCGCGGGCCGTGGTGCACGAGACCGTACCGGCATACGTCACCGCATTCCGTCCCGGGAGCACGTTGTGCAGTTGAAAGAAGGCATGGAGCTCCCATCCCGAATGTCGGCTGACCCACTCGGCCATGACGCTCGCGGTGGAGTAGGCCGGCGCGCGCTCGGCATTGGGCGGACCGATCGCGATGCTGGAACAGAAGGTCGGCTCGCACACCGTCGCGGTATCGCCGTTTCGCGTGTATGGCGCACCGCTCGCCAGCGTCAGTGCGGCGCCGAGCCGCCAGGCGGATCCCGCCCGAAGCGACACCGTCGCGTTCAGAATCTCCCGGCGGTCAGTCGCTGCCGGATAGACGAGCCCGCGGGCCTCGTTCTCGGACACCGCGCGGGTGTAACTCACGCCGAAGGCCCACGCGCCGGCGAACCGACGGAGGCCCGCCTCCACCCCGCGCGCGCGATTGACGCCGAGCGCGTAGAGGGGTCGGTTGTACGCGAGGAGGCCGGCCGTCGGGTCGGGGAGCGCGAGCCCGGTGGCGCGCCGCACGTAGCCCGTGACGCGCAAGAGCCAGTCGCTCCCGAGCCAGTGCTCGATCCCGGCGGTGACCACGTCCGCCCGAATCGCGGGCGTCGTATCGCCCGCCACGAGCCATACGTCGGTCAGGTGGAGCTCCGGACCGATCGCGGCCCCGGCCGGGGCGACGCTCTGGACGTACTGGAAACTCCGCCCGTACGCGGCCGAGAGCATCGTCTGGCCGTCGGGGAAGCGGTATCGCGCGGCGAGACGCGGCGCCAATCGCAGCGCGCCCACGCCGCCCGCCGGCGGTCCCGCCTCCAGCCGCGCCCCGAGATCGAAGGTGATGCCCGCAAACGCGATGCGCCGCTCGGCCCATGCGATCGCCATCGTCGTGGCTGCCGCGAACGTGAGTGAGTCGTACGCCGGCACCTGGGGATATGGCGAGGCCTGCGGGCCGCGGTACGACTGGGCGAAGTGCTCGACCCCCACGCCGATACGCCACGCGGGCGCGCCATCGACGTCGCCCCAGGCCAGGCGCGTCCCGGCCGTCAGATAGGTGACCCGATTCGCGGTCGGCGCGTGCACGGGGACGAGATCAGCGACCGCGCCGGATGCGGTGTCGGCGGGCGTGGAGTCCGCCGAAGATGTCGGGGAGGAGTCGGCCATCACGTCCAGGACGAGCATCGTATCCGTCCCCGAACTCGGCGCCGCTCCCCGGAAAATCGTCCGGATCGACGCGTCGAATCGGCTCGCGCCGACGGTGGTCCGGGTCTCGACTCCGCCGATCGGGAGAACGAGCGTCGCGCGGCCGGCCGCGTTTCCCCAATGCCCCTGGTTCGAGCTCAGCAGATTCGGCACGTCGCCGCGCACGTCGTCCCGCTCGAGCAGCACGCTGGTTTCGATCCCCGCCGCGGCTCCCAACGGGATCTCGAGGCGCGTCACGAGATCGGTGAAGGCGTAGGGGATGTGCGCGGAGTCGTCGCCGAGTCCCTGCAGCGCGGCGGTGAGGAGATCGACGTACGAGCGTCGCGCCGCCACCATCCAGCCCCCACGTCCCCCCGCGATGCGTTGGTCCGCCGTCGCGCGCGCACTCACCACCGACAGCGCCGCGGCGCCACCGAGGTGCGCTCCCTCGGCCGTGCGCGACGTGAGCTCCAACGCACCGGCCGCGCCGCCCCCGAGGGCCGGACTCCGAACGCCCGGCTCGAAGATCGCGCTTCCGACGGCATCGGGATCGACGCCCGCGAACGTACCCACCGCGTGCACGGGGTTGAAGAGCGGCATGCCGTCGAAGTAGATCCGGGTTTGATTCCATGGGGCACCCCGCGTCCACAACTCGGCCGTATAGTCATCCCGTGTCGCGACGCCCGGAACACGCTGTAGGGCGCGGAAGAGATCGCTCTCACCGAGGGTGACGGCTTCACTCACGTCTTGTGCGGTGAGCACGCGGACGTCGGACGGGAGGAAGCGCCGCTGCCGGAGCCGCTCCATCGCGGATCGCCCCTCGGCATCGTCGTCCCGCGCCCGATAATGGACCAGGCCCGGGGCGGTGACCTGCATGGCTTCCAGGGCGATCGGAGCCACGACGAGGCCGACCGAGATCTCGAAGGCGTGGCGGGCGTCGAATTCGATCTCCAGCGATGACGGGCGGAAGCCGAGCCGGCGCACGCGAAGTGTGTAGCGACCAGGCGGAATGCGCGTGAAGCGATAGCGGCCGGCGGCGTCCGTCGTGGTCGAGACGCTCGCTCGCCAGAACGCACCGCGCCCGCCGAACATCCCGAAGGGCGCGGGCGCCAGCGTCACGTCGGCGCCGGGAAGAACCTCACCGGTCTCCGCGGCCACGACCGTGCCGGCAATCGCGCCGGCGCCCGCGGAATCGGGGGTTTGGGCCCCCGCGGTTGCCGCACCGAGCAGTACGGCCCACGACACGACACTCCACGTGGCTGCGCGGCGGATGAGACGCGCGAATCGCATACCATATAACGATTGGGCGCCCCGGATTCTGACGCCAGGTGGATGTCGCGCGATGGAACGTCGGACCGGTCGATCGCCCTACTTCTTCTCGAACACGAACCGGTAGTGCTCGAAGATCTCCCGCTCGAAGACGATCGTGTTCGCGCTGATCCCGGACGCGAAGGCGAGACGGAAATCCTGACTGAAGAGGTAGCGTGGCAGGAGCGACAGCTTCAGCAGCGCCTTCCGCGGCGTCAGCTTGTTGAACCGCCGCTCCCACTCGGCGATCGTCGGGATATAGTCGAGCCGGCCGCTTTCCTTATAGACGAGCTTGAAGTGCTTGTCGGCGTTCCGCTCGACCTGCTCGAAGCCGTAGGGCAGCCACGAGCCGGGGAAGGTCCGCTGGAGGAGCGCCAGCACGTGCGCGTCGGAGAGGCGCGGCGCGTGGATGTCGATCTCCTCGTAGGGGATCATGTTCTTGCCGAAGACCATCGTCTGGAGGAAGAACCGGCCGCCCTGGGGAATGAGCTGGGCGGCGTGATCGAACACCTTGGCGTAGATCTCGTCCTGCTTCCCCGCCTTCCATTCCTCGATCGAGCAGAAATGCTCGAACGCGCCGAGGCTCACGATGCCGTCGAAGGTCCCGTAGTCGGCGGGCGTCACCTCGCGCGCATCCTGGAGATGGACCTCGAACCCGTGGTTCCGGCAGGCCTCGAGCTGACCCCTGGAGAGCGTCACGCCGACGCCCTTCACTCCGTGCTCGCGGAAGAAGTTCAACATCGCGCCCCAGCCGCAGCCGAGGTCGATGATCCGATCGCCTTCCTTGACGTTGAGATACTTCCAGACCAGCTCGTGCTTGTTCCGCTGGGCCTGCTCGAGCGTCAGCGACGTGTCGCCATCGTACTTCGCGCCGCTGAAATCTCCCAGCTCGCCGATGCTGAGCCGGAAGATCTTGTCGATGAGAGTGTAGGTGAAGTCGAGATCCTTCTGCGAAGCCATGGCGTCTCCGTCGGCAGTAGACGTGGAGAGTATTGTGATGCGCGCCGGGTGTCCAGCCGTTCCGGGCGCGCCGGGTGGCCTTGCGCGGACCGGGGCGATCCTGAAGTGTAGGAGGACGGAGGTCCGGGACCATGGGGCAGGTACGGCGAGTGACGATAGTCGCACTGGTGGGCGCGAGCCT
>DATFMZ010000002.1:0-3712 GCA_035266665.1 Gemmatimonadales bacterium
GCTCGGGGTGATCGTGGTGGCGCACGGCACCCACGACGTGCGGACCATCGATCGGCGCACCGGCGCGCTGCAGACGCTCCCGACCCCGCCCGCCGATGACTGGGCGCGCATCGCCGCGTCGCCGGACGGCCGGTGGCTCGCCGGCGCGCGGCATCTCGGCGGGCGCTGGGACATCGTGGCGTGGCCCCGCGCGGACCCCACGGCCGCGATCGCCGTCACGGACGACGCGACGCTCGACGGCGACCCCGCGTGGGCGGGGAACCATGCGCTGCTGTTCGTCTCCGAGCGGACTGGGATGCCGCAGATCTACCGGTACACCTTGGGTGCGGGTGCCGTGGAGCGGCTCACCGATGAGCCTACCGGCGCGCGCGAGCCGCATGTGCTCCCGGACGGCACGTTGCTCTATGCGACGATGCAGGCGGACGGATACGCGCTCGCGCGCCTCGACCATCCCGCGTCGGTGGGTGCCGAGCCCGCCGATTCGGTCGTGCCGTTCACTCCGGCGCCTGCCGTCCCCGTGCGTGTAGGCGGGTACGATCCCTGGCCCGCGCTCGTGCCGCGCTACTGGCTTCCGGCCGGCCACACCGAGTCCGGCGCGGGCGACTTCGTCGGTGCCGTCACGAGCGCCTCCGACGTCATCGGTCGCACGGCGTACTACGCGTACGCGGCCGTCTCGCCCAGCCCGTTCCGCTGGGAGGCAGAGCTCTTCGTTACGCACCGGCGGTGGCGCTCCTTCGGTCTCGACGCCGATGCGTGGCAGGCGTGGGACTACGCCGGCCGCGTGCGGCTGCCGGATTCCACGCTTCGGCCCGTCGGGCATCGAGAGCGCGTCGCCACGGCCGGCCTCACCTGGTACGGCCGGCGGTGGCGTTCGGCCGAGGCGGTCCGCCTCGGGACCGAGGTGGGGCAGGACGCCTACGAGGCCTCGCCGGCGGTGACGGGATTGCCGGGCCCGTGGTCGTACGTGGGCGGGGTCCTGTCGGCCTCGGCGGCGCGGGTGGAGCAGCCGGCGCTCGCCATTTCCGCGGAGAACGGATTTGCACTCAGCGGCATCGCCCGCTCGCGGCAGTCGTTGAACGGCGCCGGCTCGTCCTACGAATTGCTCGGTTCGTCGAGCTTGTACCTCGGTTTGCCGCTCCCGGGCTTCTCCCACTGGGTCCTCGCGGCGAACGTCCGCGGTGGCCGCTCCGGCGGGCCGAACGGACCGCTCTTCGGTATCGGTGGCGAGACGTCGCAGGCATTCAGCGTGGTGCCGGGTCTCACGCTCGGCGGCTCCCGGCGGAGCTTCCCGCTCCGCGGGTATCCCGGCACCGGGTCGGCCTACGAGCGTGCCGTGAGTGCCACGGTGGAGCTTCGCATCCCGCTGCTCCTCGTCGGTCGCGGCATCTGGGAGCTCCCAATGAGCATCGACCGGATCTCGGCGAGTCTGTTCGCGGAGACGGGCGGCGGGTGGAACGCCGGCGATCCCGTCCGTCCGACGGCCTACCGCGACGTCGGCGCCGAAGCGGTCTTCGACCTTGGGGTGGCGTACGATCAGCGGCTCCGTGTTCGCGCCGGCGTCGCCGTCCCGCTCACCGACGGACTCGGCGTGCAGCGCGGCGATCTGCGTGGCTACGTCGCGATCGGTCCTTCATTTTGAAACGTGAGCACGGTGCGTGAACGCGTCTCCCAGGGTCGGGTAGCATCTGATATGCGGGTGTCGTGGGTTGTATTGGCTTTAGCGCTTGGATCCTCGCTCGCCGGCGGCGCGCTCGCCGCGCAGTCGCCGGCCGATCGGGCGCGGATCGTGGCGATGCGTGATTCGCTGAACGCGATTGACGATTCCACCGTCCTGCTCGCCCGCGAGCGGATCGGCATCGATTCCGCGAAGGCGGATCGCAACAACGCGATGCGCCACATCGGACTCGGCTTCCTCGCGTATCGCATCGGGCAGGTGACGGGCAACAAGCGGCACTTCGACGACGCAGCCGGCGAATTCGAATGGGCCACCGAGCTTGAGCCCGATTGGCCGTACGCGTGGTACGGCCTGGGGCTGTCCGACCTCGCGCTTGGCGAATCGGGGAGTATCGCCGTCGAGAACATTCGGCAGGCGCTCGGCCTCGACAACCTCTCGCAGGCGGCGACGGCGTTCGCCCGCGCGACGCAGGTGGACCCCTCGTTCGCGCAGGCGGTGGTCGATCTGGCCGAGACGGCGCTGCGCCAGCGCGTTCGCCCGCAACTGTCCGTTGCGCTCGCCGCGCTCCGCCAGGCGTCGATCGCGCCCGCCGGCCGAGCCAATGCCACGATTCAGCTCCTGCGGGGACGCGTCGAGCGGGAGGCGGGGAGTCCGGACTCCGCACGGGTTGCCTTCGACCGGTATCTCGCCGCCGGGGGCGATTCCGGGATCGGGATGCTCGAGCGGGCCCGCACCGACTACGACCTGGGTGATGGGGCGAGTGGTCGCCAGGCGTACTATGGCGGTGCCTCGCACCTGACGAGCGACTCGGCCCGCGCGCTCTATCGCTCCGACCTTTCGTGGATCGCGGACTCCACCGAGCTCGACCAGTTTGACCGCCTGCCCGACAGCTCCCTGACGCCCTGGCTGCATCAGTTCTGGGCGCGCCGCGACGCCGCGGATCTCAGGCGCCCAGGATCGCGGCTCGCCGAACACTATCGGCGGTATTTCTACGTGCTCGCCCACTACCGTCTCACGAGCCCGCATCGGCACTATGGAGCGGTCGAGCAATTCCGCAGCACACAGCATCTCGTGGACGATCGCGGCGTCGTGTACATGCGCGAGGGAGAACCGGACGCCCGCGAGCGGTACGACGCGGTGGGGCTCGACCCGAACGTCACGTGGCTCTACCGTCGGCCAAGCGGCAATCTCTTACTCACGTTCGTCGCGATCGGCGGCGTGCAGGACTACAAGCTCGTCGGCAGTCTCGCCGACGTGTTCGGGTTACGCGCCGCGCTCGCGCTCCAGTCCGGCGATACGACGGCGTTTCGCCGCGCCGTACGCCTCGGGCCTGGCGAAGATCCGATGCGCGTTGCCAGCGATCTCTTCAGCTCACGCGCGCCGCTCGATCCGCTGTACCGGCGGCTCGCCACCGCCACGGGCGTCGGACTCGGTAGCGCCCTCGCCACCGAGCGCGACGCCGGACAGCGCGCCGTCCGCGTCGCCACGACCACCGACCGCTACCCGCTCGAGTTCCCCGCGACGCTCGATCCGGTCGTCCAGGGCTACGTCGTCAGCGGTACCGACGGGGGCGAGCTCCTCATCGTCTTCGCCGTACCGGGCACGCGTCTCACCCCGCAGACACTCGACGGTCGCACCGTCTACCCCCTCGAGGTCCGCGTGGTCGCTACCCCCGCCGCCGGGTCGCCGGTGACGCTCGATACCCTGCGGCTGTTCGCGACGCCACGTCCGCTCGTCGGCGACCAGGATCTCATCGGCTACGTCGAGGTGCCGGTCTCGCCGGGCCCGCACCACGCGGGTGTCGTCCTGATCGATCGGACGAGCGGCGCCGGCACGGTCGTACGGCTCGACTCGGTGAACGTGCCAGCGTTCGGAACGGACTCGCTGACGGTGAGCGACATCGTGCTCGGCGATCCCCACTCGACGCTCCGGTGGCGTGCGGGCGCCGACACGGTGCCCCTCAGTGCGCTCGGTCGGTACGCCTCCGCCGACAGTCTCATGCTGTACTACGAAATCCATGGGCTGCCCGTGGGCCGC
>DATFMZ010000003.1:0-2660 GCA_035266665.1 Gemmatimonadales bacterium
GGGAGGAGCACCGGGACGCACGAGCCGTGGGGTTGCTCGCCGACGCGTGGAGTGATCTCCGCTATGCGCTCCGCGGGATCAGGAAACGTCCTGGGTTCACGATCGCCGCGGTCGTCACGCTGGCGCTCGGGATCGGGGCCAACACCGCGGTCTTCAGCGCGGTGGATGCGCTGCTGCTGCATCCCCTGCCCTTCAAGAACTCGACGAACATCGTCTATCTGTGGACGACGTCCCCCAAGAACCCGATGAGCGTGACCCCACCACGCGTGCTCGCCGACGCGTGGGTGGCACATCCGGGACCGATCAAACAGATCGAGGAGTACAGCGGCGACCAGCTCAAGCTCTCGACGCCCGACGGGCCTCGTGACGTGCAGGTCACCTACATCGGCGCCACCTACCTGAGCTTTCTCGGTCTGCACGCCGAGCTGGGCCGCGACTTCAGGCCGGCGGACATGACCGCCGGCGCAGCCAACGTGGCGCTCCTCGGCTACGGCACGTGGAAGACGCAGTACGGATCATCGCGCGACGTCATCGGACGAACCTTCACGTTGGACTCCCTGACGTATACGATCGTCGGGGTCGCGCCCGCGCTCGCCGACCACCTCGATTCGCCGGGCAACACCGCCTTCTGGCTCCCGCTCCGCCACGATCTCCATCTCGACGTCTTCGGAGCGCGGGTCGTGGCGCGCGTGCCGCCGGGAACGTCGGACGGGCAGGTCGTGGCGGCGATGACCTCGGTGATGCGCCACACGCCCGACCTGCCACCGTTCATGGACGGTTGGCGGGCCAAGCTCCTCCGCCCGCAGGACTTCGTCCTGGGATCGCTGCGGACCACGCTCCTCGTCCTCCTCGGCGCGGTCGCGCTGGTGCTGCTGATCGCCTGCGCCAACGTCGCATCATTGCTCCTGGGCCGGGCGGCGGCGCGGACTCGGGAGATGGCCGTGCGCACGGCGCTCGGTGCGGGTCGTGCGCGATTGGTGCGCCAGCTGCTGACGGAGAGCGCCCTGCTCGCCGGGGTCGGCGGTGCGGCGGGCGTCGGGCTCGGGATATGGGGACTCCGCACGGTCACCCGCCTGCGTCCCGCATCGCTCTCCGATCTGACCGGCATCAGCGTCGATCAGCGCGCGCTCTGGTTCACGGCGGGCGCGGTGATCGTGGCGACGCTGCTCTTCGGACTCCTGCCGGCGCTTCGCGCATCGAACACGCGCCCGGCGGAGGAGCTCAAGGCGAGCCGCGAGGGCACCAAACGCCACGGGCTCCGCGGCCGTACGCTCCTCGTGGCGGCCGAAGCCGCGCTCTCCGTGCTCTTGCTCGTGGGTGCGGGGTTGTTGCTCCGGACGCTCGGGCAGCTCGAGCGGGTGGACCCCGGGTTCCGTCCTGCCGGTCTCGTCGCCCTGAAGGTCGCGCTCCCGAAGGAGGGCTACCCCGACTCCGTGAGCGTCGCGGGCTTCATCGGGGCCGTCGCCGCACGCGGCGCGCGGCTCGCTGGGGTCGGGCCGGTGGCGGTGAGCGCCGCCGTGCCGCTGGACTACGGGGTCACGGGCCCGACCTGGCAGGTGGAGGGAGGAACGCTCCCCGCCGAGATGGAGCGCGCGGAGGTCGGCATGGCGCTCGTACCTCCCAGCTACTTCTCGACACTCGGCATTTCGCTGATCGAGGGACGGACCTTCGCGAGCGCTCAAGAGCACGCCGCCGTCGTGAGCCGCGACTTCGCGCATGCCATCGCGCCGGGCGGCAGTGCCGTGGGACGCCGGGTGCGGAGCGGAGGCGGAACCTGGCTCACGATTGTCGGAGTCGCGTCGGACGTCGCGGCGACCTCGATGCGCGACGAAAATACCAACCGCTATCAGGTCTACCTGCCGTTCCGCGCGGGAATGGTGCCGGCCCAGATGCCGCTCTGGCTGGTGGGGCGCGCCACGGGCAGCACCGCAACGGCGACCGCGAGCATCGCGTCGCTGGTGCGAACCATCGATCCCTCCATCGCGATCACGCGCAGCACCACCGGCGACGGACTCATCCACGAGGCTCTCGCGGCCTCGCGATTCTACGCACTGCTGCTCGCAGGCTTCGCCCTGCTCGCGCTCGCCCTCGCGGCGGTCGGCCTCTTCGGCGTGCTCGCGTACGGCGTGCAGCAACGGACCCGCGAAATCGGCATTCGCGTCGCACTCGGCGCGGACACCCGAGACGTGGAGCGCGGCGTCGTGGCACGCGCGCTGCTGCCCGCCGCCGCAGGACTCGTCGTCGGTATCGGCCTCTCGCTCGTGGCCACGCGGGTCCTCGCCGGGCTCCTCTACGGCGTGAAGCCGGTGGATCCCCCGACGCTCGCCGGCGTTGCGATCGTCATGCTCGTCACCGCGCTGCTCGCGAGCTGGATCCCCGCCCGCCGCGCAGCCCGCGTGGATCCGGTGCGGGCGCTCCGCGCCGAGTAACCTCCCCCGGTTCGATTGCAACCTTTTGGACGCCGCGTGCGTCAAGGAAGAAGCCGCCCCAACTCCTGACTCCCCCCGCCTCCGGCGGATACCATCCGAGGAGCAGCCCGACATGCGCGGAATGCCCTGGCTCGAGCGTCGCATGCAGGATCTCCGCTACACCTTCCGCGGGCTCAAGAACCGTCCCCTCTTCGCGGGCGCCGTCGTGCTGACGCTCGCCCTCGGGATCGG
>DATFMZ010000004.1:0-3608 GCA_035266665.1 Gemmatimonadales bacterium
TTCCCCGCAAGAGGTTACCATCTTCCGACAGGACCGCGATCACCGTGCAGAGTCTGGCACTCCGCCCGGCAACCGTTTGTTCTGCAACGGCTTGTCCCCGGAAACGCGCAGGGGGGGCCGGTATCACCGGTCCCCCCCTCCGCACCCCACCCGATGCGACGCGTTTACAGCTTGGTAACGTCGGCCGCCTGCAACCCCTTCGGTCCCTCGCGGATCTCGAACTCCACCGGGTCGTTTTCCTTGAGCGATCGGAACCCTTCGGCCTGAATCGCGGAATAATGGACGAAGACGTCCGGTCCGCCTTCACGCTCGATGAAGCCGAAGCCCTTGGCGTCGTTGAACCACTTCACCCGGCCCTGGATGCGAGACATACTCGACGTGCTCCTTCAACGGGTACACATTGAACGTTGCCTCACGAGGCCCGCACTGCGACCTTGTCGTGAGCGCGACCAAAAAGCGGCGTCAGTATACACGCCAAAAAATTCGACGTCAACACTCCGCCACCGCACCACCACCCAACGGACGGCGTCATGACCGATCGTCTCGACACCTTACTCCATGAGCAGCGCACGTTTCCTCCGCGGCCCGAATTCAAGAAAGGGGCGCTGGTCAAGAGTGCCGCGATCTACCGCGACGCCAAGAAGGACCGGCTCAAATTCTGGGCGGCTCGCGCGAAAGACCTCGAATGGATGCGCCCGTGGAAGAAGGTCCTCGACTGGAAGCCCCCGCATGCCAAGTGGTTCGTCGGCGGCAAGCTCAACGCGTCCGTCAACTGCCTCGATCGCCACATCCAGACGGCGCGTCGGAACAAGGTGGCGCTCCTCTGGGAGGGCGAGCCGGGCGACCGCCGCGCCATCACCTACTGGGAGCTGTATCGCGAGGTCTGTCGCTTCGCGAACGTCCTCAAGGAGCTCGGCGTGAAGAAGGGGGATCGCGTCGCGATCTACCTGCCGATGATTCCCGAAGCGGTCGTGGCGATGCTCGCGTGCGCGCGGATCGGGGCGCCGCACTCGGTCGTGTTCGGAGGATTCTCGGCGGAGTCACTCCGCGACCGCATCAACGACGCCGAGGCAAAGGTGCTCATCACGGCCGACGTCGGCCATCGGCGCGGCCAGTTGGTCCCCCTCAAGAACAACGCCGACGAGGCGCTCGCCGACTGCCCGTCCATCGACCACGTCGTCGTGGTCCACCGGGAGAGCCGCACCACCGAGGCGGGCCTCGTCCACATGCATCCCGAACGCGATCACTGGTACCACGAGCTGATCGCCACGGCCTCGGCGCACTGCAAGCCCGCCGTGATGGACGCGGAGAGCATGCTCTTCATTTTGTATACGTCGGGAACGACGGGGAAACCGAAGGGCATCGTCCACACGACGGGCGGCTATCTCACCCAGGCGTTGGCGACCACGCGCCTCGTGTTCGATCTCAAGGATGACGACGTCTTCTGGTGCACGGCCGACGTAGGCTGGGTCACGGGCCATACCTATCTCACCTACGGCCCGCTCGCCGCGGGGGCGACGTGCGTGATGTACGAGGGCGCGCCCAACTGGCCGGACAATGCCCGGATGTGGGAGATCGTCGAACGCTACGGCGTCACCATCTTCTACACCGCGCCGACCGCGATTCGCGCGTTCATGAAGTGGGGCGCGGAGTTTCCGAAGCGGCACGACCTCTCCTCGCTCCGTCTCCTCGGCACGGTGGGTGAGCCGATCAATCCCGAGGCCTGGATGTGGTACCACAAGACGATCGGCGCGTCCAAGTGCCCGATCGTGGATACGTGGTGGCAGACCGAAACCGGCGGGATCATGATCACCCCGTTGCCGGGCGTCACGAAGACGAAGCCGGGGTCCGCCACCGTCCCGTTCCCGGGCATCGAAGCGACCCTGCTCGATGGTGACGGGACGGAGATCAAGAAGGGTGGCGGATTCCTGGCCATCACGAGTCCGTGGCCGGGGATGCTGCGGACGATCTACGGCGACGACAAGCGGTATCGGGACACCTACTGGAGCCGGTGGCCGAAGACCTACTTCCCCGGAGACGGGGCCAAGCGTGACGACGACGGCTACTTCTGGATTCTGGGTCGCGTGGACGACGTGCTCAACGTCGCGGGCCACCGGATCGGGACGATGGAAGTGGAGAGCGCGCTCGTCTCACACCCGGCGGTCGCCGAGGCCGCCGTCGTGGGGAAGCCGCACGAGCTCAAGGGGCAGGCGCTCTCCGCGTTCGTCACGCTGCGCGCGGGCGTCGACCGGACAGCCGGTCTGATCGACGAGATCCGGGACCACGTGGGCCGGAAGATCGGCGCGATCGCGAAGCCGGACGACGTGATCTTCACCGCCGATCTCCCGAAGACGCGCAGCGGGAAAATCATGCGGCGTCTGCTCAAGGACATCGCCGTCGGCCGCGCGCTCGGTGACGTGACCACGCTCGCGGACCCTGGTGTCGTGCAGACGCTGAAGGAGAAGTACGAGAGTCAGGAATCGTAAAGGGGATCAGGGCGCAAGGAGCAAGGGGTTTGGCGCGACGAACTCCGGTTCGATCACCCCCCTGCTCCCTGCTCTCTGCTCGCTGCTCCCTGCGCCTGACCCCGCATCCCGATGACTGCAGTCACGAAGATCGCCGTCACGATCAACGCCGAGCTCACGCACCAGCGGCACCAGGCGTGGATGACTTCGGCTTCGAGATAGGTGAGATAGCCCGAGAAGAGCACACCGAGTGCCGCGAGTGCGGCGAGGAGCCGGGTGGGAGCCCGTGAGGCGGCCCATCGTCCATGCAGGCCGGCGAGACTCACCCCGAGCATGGCGGCGTAGCCGATCACCCCGAGCAGCGCCACCGGTACACCGGCGAACGTCGCATACCGGCTGGTCTGCACGACCTCACACCCGCCGGTGCCGCAGGCGAGCGATCCCATCAACCCCAAATGCCAGAGCCAGAGATACAGGGAGACGAAGAGACCGACGAGCGCCGCCAAGGCGCTCACCATCCGGTGCGTCATTTCTTCGCGGCCGCCGTGCGCTCCTCTTCCCGCTCGGCGCGCACGACCGCCGCCACGCTGTCGACGTACGCCTTCAGGTCGTCGAAGCCAAGCCCACGCTTCCCGCTATCGTAGAGACGGCCGTTGACGAGGAGCGTCGGTGTGCTGTTGATGCCCATCTGGTCGGCGCGCCGGGACTCCGCCTGGATGCGCGCCATCGGCTTCGCGGACTTCACGCACGCGTCGTACGCGTCCATGTTCAGCCCGATCCCCTTGGCATAGTCGCGCAAGAGATCGTCGGTGTGATTGCTTTCCACCCAGTCACCCTGGTGGAAGTAGATCTGGTCGTGCATCGGAAAGAACTTGTTCTGCTCCGCCGCGCACGCGGCGGCGAGGTGCGCCCGGAGCGTCTTGTTGTGGATGTTGAGCGGCCGGTCGTGGAAGCGCCAGCGCACGATGCCCGTGTTCACCAACCGCGTGCGGACGTCCGGGAAGGTCAGGATGGCGAGGTGCGCGCAGAACGGGCACTGGAAGTCGGAGTAGTCGTCGATCACGACCGGGGCCGTGTCGCTCCCGATGACGTAGGCCGCGGGTGGCACGGAATCGGCCGCGACCACGGGCATCGGCCCCGTCT
>DATFMZ010000005.1:0-15989 GCA_035266665.1 Gemmatimonadales bacterium
CGAGCAGTTCGACACCGCCTGGCCCACGATCTCGCGCCACCTCGGCGTCCTCCGTGACGCCGGACTCATCCTGTCCGAACGCCACGGCCAGCAGATCGTCTACGAGTTGAATACCACCGTCTTCGAGGACGTCGTCGAGCAGCTGCTCGACTGGGTCCGTCCCGGGAGAAAACATGCGTAAGTGGTTTCCCGCGATTCCCATTGCGGGTGCGTTCCTCTTCTCCGCCGCCGTGTACTCGCGGCTGCCCAACCCGATGCCGACGCACTGGGGCCTCGATGGGCAGGTCAACGGCTACAGCAGCCGCCTGGTCGGCGCCTTTCTGATGCCCGTGATCGGGCTCGCCATCTGGGGGTTCCTGCGCGGCCTGCCGCGCATCGACCCGCGGCAGGCCAACTACGCCAAGTTTCAGGGCACCTACGACCTGATGATCGCCGCCATCGTGACCGTGATGGCGGTGATCCACGTGGCGATCGTCGGGGCGGCGCTCGGCTGGCCGATTCCGCACGTGGAACGGCTGAGCACCCTCGCTATCGGCGCCCTGTTGCTCGTGCTCGGCAACGTGCTGCCACGCGCGCGGAGCAATTGGTGGTTCGGCATCCGCACGCCCTGGACGCTGTCCAGCGAGACGGTCTGGACCAGGACGCACCGGGTGGGCGGCTACCTGCTGGCCGCCGCCGGCTTGGTGACGATGGTCTCGGCCTTCCTGGCCCGACACGCCGGGTTCTCCGCCTCCTTGACTGCGGTCATTGCGGCGTCGCTCGGCTCGGTGGTCTACTCATACTTCGTATGGCACAAGGAGCAATCGTGAATCGCCTATCCCCTCTCATCGCCGGCCTGGCGCTTGTGGCCGCGGCGACGGCCGGCGCGCAGCAGGGCACGGGGGCATACACGTACCTCATGATCGCCAAGCACGACACGCTGAGCAGCGAGGTGGTCACCCGCACGGCGGGCCACGTCGATGTCGATATGATCTTCAGAGCCATGGGCGCCCGCTATCGGTTCGGACTCGACCTCACGCCCGACGCCCGCGTGGGCGCGATGACCAACGCGTACTACCGGCTGGCCAAGGGCGATACGGTGCCCTTTCAGACCGCGCAGTTCGCCTTCCGCGGTGACTCGGTAACGGTAACGATTGGGGGAAACGTGTCGCGGGTGGAACATCTGCGTACGGCGGCCGGCGCCATGCCCTACATCAACGTGTCGTTCACGCTCGTGGAACAGGCGGTGCGGCGCGCGTGGGCCATGGGTGGAACGGTCGACACGGTCCCCATGTTCATGGTGTCGGGTGGGAAGACGGTGCCGGCGTTGATCCGGCACGTGGGCGGCGACTCGGCGGTCATCCGCCTGGGGGCCGCGATCATCCGGGCCGCGGTGGGGCCGGACGGGGCGCTGCTCGGCGCGGTCATCCCATCGCAGCATGTCCGGGTCGTCCGCGCCGAAGGGGAGCACTCGCTCGCCTCCGCGCCCATCGACTACGGCGCACCGCCGGGCGCCCCGTATACGGCGGAGGACGTCACGGTGCACACGCCCGCCGGACTTTCGCTGACGGGGACGCTCACGATTCCGACCGCGCGCCAGGGGAAGGTGCCGGCGGTGGTCACGATCACCGGATCGGGGGCCGAGGATCGGGACGAGCGGATTGCGATCATCGCCGGGTACCGACCCTTCTGGCAGGTGGCCGACACTCTGGCGCGGCGCGGCATCGCGACGCTCCGATTGGACGACCGCGGCATCAATGGCTCGAGCCCCGGGCCCTCGGACGCCACGTCGGCCGACTACGCCAACGACATCCATGCCGGGCTGGCGTATCTGCGCACGCGTCCTGAAATCGACGGGTCCCGACTGGGGCTGGTCGGACACAGCGAGGGCGGGATGATCGCCCCGATGGTGGCGGCCACCGATCCGTCGCTCAAGGGAATCGTGCTGATGGCGGGACCCGCGTACACGGGCCGGCGGATCCTCGCCTATCAGCAGCGCAACGCGGTCGAGCGCGCGCCCGGGCTCACGCCGGCGCAGCGCGGTGCGGCGATCGCCAAGAGCGCGGCGGCCACCGACAGCCTCGCGAAGTCGAACGCGTGGATCCGGTACTTTCTCTCATACAACCCGGTGGTCACGGCGCGGAAGGTGCGGGTGCCGGTGCTGATTCTGCAAGGAGAAACCGACCGGCAGGTGTCGCCGGAGCAGGCCGACACGCTCGCAGCGGCGTTCCGCGCCGGGGGCGACAAGGACGTCACCCTGCGGAAATTCCCGGCGACGGACCACCTCTTCCTCGCCGATTCCGACGGCGATCCCACGCACTATGAGGCGCTCGAGACCCGCACGGTGCGCCCCGCCGTGCTGGGTGCGATGGCCGACTGGTTGGTTGTGCACATGCACTGAGTGGGCGCCGACGGCGCGCTCTGAGGGGAACGGGCCAATTCCCAGAGTACTGTACGCGACGCTCTACGAGCAGCAGTTTCGCGGAATGTTGGCGGAGGGGTCGTAGGCGGCCGCCGGTCCGTTCATCGGTGCTTCATCCCGGGCTCATGACGTCGCGACCACGTTGGCACCGATCTCCGAGCACGAAGCACTCTCTCACGGAGGGGACGCATGGCGGATACGCAACGGATTCGTATCGAACAGCACAGCGTCGCGGGCATGCTCTGGTTCGCCGCGTGGCTGTTCACGATCGGCTACCTCCACCTCAACTTCTGGCGCGGCGTGCTGGCGATCGTCGTCTGGCCGTACTACATCGGGTCGCACATCGGCGTACTGCTCGCGCACTGAGCGGCGCATCCCGCACGGGGTTCATGCTCCACCGGCGGGGTCCCACCGCCGTGACAGCACGCACGCGTTGATCCCACCGATCCCCATCGAGAGCTTGCCCGCGAATCCCGCGGGCGCGGGCAGCGCGCGGTCGAAGACGAACAGCTCGTGCCGCGTCCTGATCTCGGGATGGAGCTGCTCGGCGGCGAGCGGAGTGGGGAAGAGCTTCCCGCGCTCGTACCCCAGGTACTGCGCGGTGAGCTCCCAGCCGCCGCCGCCGCTCATGCCGTGTCCGAAGGTGCCTTTGCGCGCGGTCACCAGCACCGACGCCGGCATCACGCTCCGCATCGTCTCGACTTCCAGGTAGTCTCCCGGTGTCGCCGTGGCGTGGAGATCCCAGCTTCCGACTTGCTCGGGCGTCGCGTGCGCCTCCTCGAGCGCCGCGGCGATCGCGGCGAGCGGCCCTTCGGTGGTGGGCGTGATGATGTGGTGCGCGTCGGAGCTCAACCCCACCGACACGGGCTCGAGGCCGAGCGCCCGGTACCCCTTCGCCGTGCAATAGTCGTAGTCGCCCACGATCCAGACGACCGAGCCGCCGGCCACGTGCGTGCCCCGCAGGCCGTGGAGGGGTTTCGACGGATTGCCGTCCGCACTGATGACGCGGCCCTGGTAGAAGGCGCCGACGCTCAGCGGATGCGGCGGCGGATCGGTGGCGCCGACCACCACGATCTTCGCCTCACCCCTGCGCAGCGTGTCCATCGCGAGCTTGAGCGAGAGGCCGAACGTCGAACAAGCCCCCACCGGCGCGAAGCTCAGCCCCTTGATCCGTCCGAGCATCGAGATCTGCGCGGCGGGCGTGTTGTGGATGTTCCAGATGAGATTCGAGGTCACGCTCGACCAGGGCGGTGTGGGTGTCCCCCACTTCGCCTCGAGCTTCGCGGTGCGGCGCGCCTTCTCCTTCATCACGCGCATCTTCCCCGCTTCGATCTCGCCTTCGACGTTCATCCCCTCGATTTCGGCGAGCTCCGCGAGATACTGCCCGAGCCCCGGCGCCTTCGCGGCCCAGTAGTGCCACCAGGCACTCTCCGCTGCATCGCGCTCGTCGAGTGACACGCCCGCGGGGTCGGCGGGTGCCTCGGGATCGGGCGTATCGTCCAAATGCGCGGCGAGCGCCGGATTGCGCGAGGGATCGGACCAGAACCGGTCCCAGCGCCGCTGCGCATGGTAGAGTGCGAGCGAGGCATCGTGGATGGTGCCGATCGATCCGATCCCTACGCCGACATAGACGTGCGCGGCGGTGCCGAGGGAGGCCAGATCGTCTTCGATGCCGGGGTTCTGCCCGAGCGCCTGAATGAACGCCCCGATCGCGTACTGCGTCGGGAAGTCCATCTTCTCCTGGAGCTGCGCGAACCGCCGCGGCGGAAAGCGTGCGGAGACCCATTCGCGATAGCGCTCGAAGTCGAACGCGGGCCGGCCGACCAGAAAGCTGTCCGGGCCGTATCCGTTGAACGGTTCGAGCCAGCTCTCGGCGCGCTCGAGCCGCGCGGCAAAGGCGTCAATGTCCGGCGCTTTGGGCGCGACGACGCCCCAGCCGAATACACCGATTCGGGTCACGATCGCGGGTCTCGAGGGTCGGAAGGGCGGAAAGCCTGCACTCGGCGCGTAGCGGACCGGTTCTCCCGTGCGAACGGTCCAGGAGGCCACGGCGTCGAGCGATACGAGCCCTTACGATGCGGGGCCGGCGGAGGCACCGCAAGGCCGTCCGGTGACCTACCCGTCGTGCGGCCCGTGCATGGCGTGATACCGCGCCTCGCGCTCGCGGTGCGACCGCAGCAGGTACTCGCGCACCTCGTCGTCGGTGGTTTGCCTGAAGTCCTCGTACCAGTAGCCCACCGCCTGGAAGTCCGGCGGGGCGTCGAGGCAGACGACCTGGTCGGCGGTCTCCTCGAGGAGCGCCTTGGCCTCGGGCGAACAGACCGGGGCGGCGACCACGACCTCGCGCGCGCCGAGCGCGCGGACGGCGGCGATGGCCGCGCGTGCGGTGGCTCCGGTGGCGATGCCGTCATCCACGATGATCACGGTGCGTCCGGCGATCGGCACCGAGGGGGTGTTGCCGCGGTAGCGCGCGATGCGCTCGTCCACCACGCGGCGCTCGCGCGCTTCGACCCGGGCGATGTACTCCGGCGAGATGTTGAGCAGCCGGATGACCTCGTCGTTCAGCACGCGGGTTCCGGGGGCCACGGCCCCGATGGCGAGCTCGGGCTGATCGGGGGCGCCGAGTTTGCGGACGACCAGCACGTCCAGCGGCGCGTCGAGTGCGTGCGCCACCTGGAAGGCGACGGGGATGCCGCCGCGGGGCAGGCCCAGGACCACGGGGTCGCTGTCACGGTAGCGCTCCAGCGCTTCCGCCAGCCGATGGCCGGCGTCGACACGATTGCGAAAGAACATGGTTACACCTCCACCAGTGCGCGGCGTGTGTTCCCCGACGGCGCGGGTTGCGCCGGATGCTGCGCCACGATCGCTTCGACTTCGGCTCGCTCGAGCGTCTCGTGTTCGAGCAGGGCGGCGGCGAGCGCGTGCAGGGCGTCGAGATGTGTGGTGAGCAGCTCCCGCGCCCGGGCGTACGCCTCCTCGACGATCCGCCGGACCTCACGATCCACGAGATCGGCGGTGTGCTCCGAGACGGGTTGGCGCGCGACGACCGTGGGGCCGAGCACGGCCTCCTCCCGCTCGGCGATCGCGATCGGCCCGATGGCATCGCTCATGCCGAACTGCGTCACCATGCGGCGAGCGAGGTCGGTAGCCTGCTGGAAGTCGAGCGCGGCGCCCGTGGTCACCTGGTCCGGTCCGAAGATCAATTCTTCGGCGATCCGGCCGCCGTAGGCAACCGCCAGCCGGCCGAGGATGTAGGCGCGCGTGTGACTGTGCCGGTCTTCCTCCGGAAGCGAGGCCGTGATCCCCAGCGCACGCCCGCGCGGCACGATCGTCACCTTGTGCACGGGATCGAGCCCGGGCACGAGCACGTTCACGAGGGCGTGGCCCGCCTCGTGATAGGCCGTGAGGCGCCGCTCGTTCTCCGAGAGGACCAGGCTCCGCCGCTCGACGCCGAGCATGACCTTGTCCTTCGCATCCTCGAAGTCGGCGCGGTCCACGTGCTCCTTCCCGCGGCGGGCGGCGAAGAGCGCCGCCTCGTTCACGAGGTTCGCGAGATCCGCGCCGGAGAGGCCTGGGGTGCCGCGGGCGATCTCGTCGAGCTTCACGTCGGCCGCGAGCGGGATCTTGCGGGCGTGGACGGCGAGGATCTTTTCGCGCGCGCGCACGTCGGGGAGATCCACCACGATCTGCCGGTCGAACCGCCCCGGCCGCAGCAGGGCGGGGTCGAGCACGTCCGGCCGGTTGGTGGCCGACAGCACGACCACGCCTTCGGTGGGCGTGAACCCGTCGAGCTCGACCAGGAGCTGGTTGAGCGTCTGCTCACGCTCCTCGTGGCCCCCGGTCACGGCGATCCCACGCTGCCGCCCGACGGCGTCGAGCTCGTCGATGAAGATGATGCACGGCGCATTGGCCTTGCCCTGCTGGAAGAGACTCCGCACGCGGCTCGCGCCCACACCGACGAACATCTCGACGAAATCGGAGCCCGAGATCGAGTAGAACGGCACACCGGCCTCACCGGCGACCGCCCGGGCGAGGAGCGTCTTCCCCGTGCCCGGCGGGCCGACGAGGAGCACGCCTTTGGGCAGGTGGCCCCCGAGGCGCTGGAAGCGATCGGGCTCGCGCAGGAAGTCGATCACCTCCTGGAGCTCGGCCTTGGCCTCGTCCGCGCCCGCCACGTCGGCGAAGGTGACGTCGGGCCGTTCGCCGGCTACCGGGCGTACGCCTGCCCGGCCGAAGGACAACGCCCGCTCGCCGCCGGCGCGCATCTGCCGCGCGATCACGATCCAGAATCCCGCGAGCAGAATCCACGGGAGCATCGAGAGCAGGAAGGTGACCCACGACGTCCCCGCCGAGGTGGCCGAGATCGGGACCTTGTGCGCCTCGAGCTGTTGCACGAGCGGTGCGGGATCGGTGAACGGGAGATACGTGTGAAAGGCCGTGACCGACCGATCGTCCACGGTGATCGCCGCGCGCAACGTCCCGGTGACCTCGCGCCGGTCGGGCGCGATCTCGACGCCGGCCACATTGTCACGCGTGACCTGCGTGATCAGCGCGGTGTAGGTCAGCTCGCCCCGGTCGACGCGGCTCCGGGTACTCTCGATGACGAGCAGGAGGATGAGGGCGAGCGCGCTCCAGATGAAGAGCGCGCGCGTCCGCCGCGCCGTGCCGGGAGCCGGCGGCTCATTGCCTCCCCATTCCGATCCCGGAGGACGGTCCTTCGGCTTCGGCTTCGGCACGGTCCGGCACCGTCAGCAGATCGGGTCGCCGTCGGGACCCGTCGTCCCGGCACTCGCGCCGACGGGCTCGGACTCCGGCTGTCCGGCGCGATTCGGCTGGTCCGTCACCTTCTCGACGACGATCCGATAATCTGCGGCGAGGGCGGCGATCGCGCCCACGGCGACCCAGATCGGGATGAGCAGCGCCCCGACCACGCCGAGCGTGAGCGGGATCTCGATCAGCGTATGCCCCTCGTCGTTCTGGATGATCACCCGCCGAATGTTGCCCTGATGCACGAGCTCCTTCACGCGGGCGAGCAGCCGCTCGCCGGGTACCCGGTGCTCTTCCTTCTCGATGCGTTCGGTTTCCATACGTCCCTCCCGGATTACCGGAACCGGAGCAGCGCCGACATGCCGTCCAACACCGCCGTGTCTTCCGGAGCCCATATGGTGCGAATCTCGATCCTCTGACATAATGCCTCCTCGATGGCGTCGTCCACGATGTCGGCGACCGGCACCGCCATCCCCTGTCCCTCGCAGTCGTCGGGCGTGGTGGCGAGAAGCCCCGTGCGGGAGCAGCGATACCCGCTCCCTTCGGCATCCGCCGCCACGAGCAGCGAGCGCACCTGGCCGCGCCCCAGAGCCCGCAACGTCTCGCGCGCGCCGATCGTGGCCCACCCCGTGCCGACGCCTTCCGCCAGCCGGTCGATCGCTTCCTGGTCCGCGACGCGGTCGTGGATCGCGCGCGCGGCGGCGGCGGCGTCGAGCACCTCGTCCGTCCGGACGACGGTCGCATTGATGCGGGCGGTGTGCCACACGCGCGTCGCGAGCTCGGCCGACAGGAACGGCGTGAGCCGCGCGATGTCCTCGTCGCGTCCGGCGAGTACGAGGCCGTCCACGGCGTGCGCGCGCATCATGTCGGCGATCGTTCGCGCGACGCCGTCGTAGTGACGCTCGCGCTCCGTGCGGATGCGCTGGTGGTAGGCGCGCTCGCCGCCTCCTGGTGCGTCCTGGCGATCGCTGTGGAAGCGCCCGCCGGGCGTGGCGGCCGACACGAGACACGGGAGCTCTTCCACCTCGAAGATCTTGACGAGGAAGAAGCGTGCGTGCGCCCGGTCGGTGACCGCGACCAGCACGCGATCGAGCGCGTCGGCGACGGCCACGAGCTCTCGGACGTGCGGTGTGTGGTCGAGCACCACGCGGGAGCGGTTGAGGTGCGGCAGCGGCACGAGATCGAACTGCTCGAGCCCCTCGCTCGCGAAGATCGCCACGCCCCGCGCCGACGGCAGGTTCGCCGGTCGCGCCAGGAACGTCTCGATGCGGTCGAAGTCCCGCAGCACCTCTTCCCGCACCTCGTGCGGCAGCTCCGTGACCTCCGGGTCGGCCGCGAGGCGCTTGATCCGCGTCTTCACCTCACCCAGATACCGCTGACGTCGCCGGTCTTCCGGGTCGAGCCGCACATAGCACGACACGATGCGGTGCCGTCGGGTCGAGACGCCCGGGACCGTCCGGAGCGCTTCGAGCGGCGGAAGCGTCCGTGGTTCGGGCCCTACGGTGGCGATCATGCGCGCCTCCGGTTGCTGGTCGTCCGGCCCCGGCCGAGATGGCACGGGCACCATCGAAGGACTAGCAAAACGGCGGTGAAGGGACATGCAAACGCGGCCGAAGGGTGGCTTACCGCGCGGCGGGGGAGCGGCGCGCAACCACGTACGCCGCGAGGGGTTGCGACGCCCCACCGGGACACGTCACCTTTGGGCGTCCCCCGAACCCCGATGCGCCGCCGGACCGGCCGCGCTGGGAGAGATGACATGAAGCGGCGCCCGCTCCTCCCGATACTCCTCCTCGCCCTCGCGGCGTTCCTGCTGATCGGTGTCCAGGTGGCGGTGCGCTTCCTCGCCGACTGGTACTGGTTCTCGGCCATCCACTTCTCCACGGTGTTCGATACGGAGGTCGTGACCCAGGTCGTGCTGGCCGTGGTGGGCGGCGGCGTCACCTTCGGATTCCTGTACGCCAATCTGCGGTACGCGCAGCGCGGCGCCGTGCCGCATCCCGTGCTCTTCGGCACCCGCACCGGTCAACAGGTCGATCTGTCCCAGGTCCTGCGGCGGGTAGGTACCCTGGGCGCGGTCTTCGTCGCGTTGATCGTCGCGCTCGCGGCGAGCGGCATCTGGCTCGACGTCGTTCGGTTCCTGCACCGGACCCCCTTCGGCCGCGTGGACCCCGTCTTCGGACGCGACATCGGCTACTACGTCTTCACCCTGCCGATCGTGTCGATCGCGATCGGTTTCGTGGACGTGCTCACGGTGCTCGCCTTGCTCGCCACGGTGCCCATCTACGTGCTGCGGCGCGACATCGTGCTCCACGGCCGGCGGGTGATGGTCGAGCGCTCGGCCGCGTGGCATCTCGCGGCGCTGCTGACGCTGCTCGGCATCTCGCTCGCCGTCTCGGCGTTCTTCGTGAAGGTCCCCTCGCTGCTCTATTCCACCACCGGACCGCTGTTCGGCGCGAGCTATACCGACTTGCACGTGAGCGCGCCCTTCTTCCGGGCGCTCGGGGTCGCGGCGCTCGTGGGGGCCGTGCTCGTGCTGCTCGGCGCGCGCGGCGGGCATCTCGCCCGCAACGCGCTGATCGCCGCGGGGCTCTACGTGGGGGTGGCGGTGCTCGGCGTCGCCATGGCGGCCGGGATTCAGGATCTCGTGGTGGCGCCCAACGAGCTCGTCCGGGAGACGCCGCAGATCGCGCACCACATCGCGGCGACGCGGCGTGCCTGGGGCCTGGATTCGGTCACGACGCGCGACCTGAGCGGCGACGCCACGCTGAGCCTTGCCGATATTCAGGCGAATGCCGGCACCATCCGGAACGTGCGGCTCTGGGATCGCGGCCCGCTGCTCCAGACCTTCCGCCAGCTCCAGGAGATCCGGACCTACTACGATTTTCGGTCGGTGGACGACGATCGCTACTGGATCAACGGGGAGTACCGCCAGGTCCTGCTCTCGGCCCGCGAGCTCAATTCCGCGTCGCTGCCCACCCGCAACTTCATCAACGAGCATCTGACCTACACGCATGGGATGGGGCTCACGCTGAGCCCGCCCAACGAGGTGTCCGAGGAAGGGCTGCCCGTGCTCTTCGTCAAGGATCTGCCGCCCACGTCGACGGTCTCGCTGGACGTCAAGCGGCCGGGCCTCTACTACGGCGAGCTCGAGAACGAGTACGTGTTCGTCGACACCAGGCAGCCGGAGTTCGACTATCCGCTCGCGGATACCAGCGCCTTCACGTCGTACCACGGCGCGGGCGGCGTGCCGGTGTCGTCCTTCTTCCGGCGGCTGGTGATGAGCATGCGGTTCGGCTCGTCGGACATTCTCTTCACGAGCCTCATCACGCCGAAGAGCCGCGTGCTCTACTATCGGAACATCGACCAGCGCGTGCGAAAGGCGCTTCCCTTCCTGCTCTGGGATTCGGATCCGTATCTGGTGATCACGCCGGAGGGCCGGCTCGTCTGGATCCTCGACGGCTACACCGCCACCAGCCGCTACCCCTACTCGGAACCCCTCCAGGACGGCACGAACTACCTGCGCAACAGCGTGAAGGTGGTGCTCGACGCCTACGACGGCACGATCAAGGCCTACGTCGCGGCGCCCCACGATCCGCTGATCCAAACCTACGAGAAGGCGTTCCCCGGGATCTTCCTGCCGCTCGATTCGATGCCGCAGGGCCTGCGCGCACACATCCGCTATCCCAGCGATCTCTTCCGCATCCAGACGTCGCTCTACACGACGTACCACATGGGGACGCCGGACGTTTTCTACTCGCGGGAAGACCAGTGGCAGATCCCGAACCTGAGTGAACGGAACGGGGCGCGCGATCCGTTCATGCGACACATGATCATGCGGCTCCCCGGCGAATCGCAGGAAGAGTACATCTCGATGACGCCGTTCACGCCGCGCAACAAGGACAACCTCGCGGCGTGGATGGTGGCGCGGAGCGACGGGGCGGACTACGGCCAACTCGTGGTGTATCGCTTCCCCAAACAGAGCCTCGTCTTCGGGCCGAGTCAGATCGAGAACCGCATCAACCAGAACACCGACATCTCGCGGCAGATCTCGCTGTGGGATCAGCGCGGGTCCGAGGTGATCCGCGGCAATCTGCTCGTGATCCCTATCGGGGAATCGCTGATCTACGTCCAGGCGCTCTACCTGCGCGCGTCGGGCGGCCAGATCCCGGAGCTCAAGCGCGTGATCGTCGCCTACCAGAACCAGGTGGTGATGGGTGAGACGCTCGACGACGCGATCGGGCAGATCTTCGGGTCCGGTGCGGTCCCGTCCGCCGGGCCCGCGCCGCGCCGCGCCGCCGCGGCCGCGGCGGCGGCCGCGCCCTCGGGCCCAGCCGGTGCGCTCTCACCCCAGGCCCTCCAGCTGATTCAGCAGATCTCCGACGCCTACGACGCCGCGACCACCGCCCAGCGGGCGGGTGACTGGTCGGCCTACGGCAAGCAAATGGATCTGGTGGGGCAGGCGATCAAGCGGCTGCAGGCGCTGACGGGCGGGAACGGGCAGTAACAAACAGGGCGCAAGGCGCACGGTGCAGGGTGCAAGGGGGCGCGCCAGGCGAGCCCGATGCGCCGTGCACGTTGCACCGTGTACCCTGCGCCTGTGATCCACGCCCCTGGCGTGA
Organism: Gemmatimonadales bacterium; assembly: GCA_035266665.1. Lineage (GTDB taxonomy): Bacteria > Gemmatimonadota > Gemmatimonadetes > Gemmatimonadales > GWC2-71-9 > DATFMZ01. The sequence continues at coordinate 11,788 of DATFMZ010000005.1, forward strand.
TTCCCGATTCGTCCCCACAATGGGACCCACGCGCTCCGACGGGAGGATTCGCGTGGGGATCGAGCTCAAGGAGACATACGTTGCCGCCGCCGAGGCGGCCGGTCTCGTCTATGTCACCGACGCGGAGCCGGGGATCACCCGGAAACGGGTCGGGACGGGGTTCGCCTACTATGCGCCCGACGGGAGTCGCATCGCTGATCGCGCGGAGCGGCGGCGGCTGCGCGCGCTCGCCATCCCGCCCGCCTGGTCCGACGTGTGGATCTGTCCCAATCCCGACGGGCACATCCAGGCCACGGCGCGCGATGCCAAGGGCCGGAAGCAGTACCGCTATCATCCCCGATTCCGCGCGCTGCGGGACGAGTCGAAGTTCGGCCGAATGCTCGCCTTCAGCGACGCGCTGCCGAAGCTCCGCGAGCGCCTCGAACGGGATCTCCGGCGTCCCGGTCTCCCGCGGGAGAAGCTGCTCGCCACGCTCGTCCGGCTCCTCGACAAGACCCTGATCCGCGTCGGGAACGACGAGTACGCCAAGCAGAACCGCTCGTACGGCCTCACCACGCTCCGGCGCAAGCACGTCCACGTGCGGGGCAGCCGGCTCACGTTCGAGTTTCGCGGGAAGAGCGGGATTCAGCACTCGATCGCGATCACCGACCGCCGGCTCGCGACGATCGTCAAGACGCTGCAGGATCTTCCGGGGCAGCAGCTCTTCAAGTATGTGGACGAGGACGGGAAGCGGCAGACGGTGGGGTCGGGGGACGTGAACGGCTATCTCCGCGAGATCACCGGTCAGGACGTGACGGCAAAGGACTTCCGCACCTGGAGCGGGACGATGCTCGCGGCACACGCCTTACGGGAGATGGGACCGGCGGCGAGTGAGCGCGAGGCCCGGATGAACGTGAACGCGGCGCTCGACCGCGTCGCCTCGCGGCTCGGCAACACCCGCGCCGTCTGCCGCAAGTACTACGTCCACCCAGCGGTGATCGACGCGTATCACCGCGGCGTGGCCGCGCCGGCGCCCACGCGCATGCGGCGGCGCGCGCGGCGCACGCCCGCGCTGCGGAGCGACGAGGTGGCGGTGCTGCAGTTTCTCCAGCAGGAGCTCGCGGACGGTGGGCCGCCCCAACGCTGACCGTTCGGGCTATGTCGCCGCGCCGTACACGATCCCGCGCCGTTCCCGCCCGAACGATGCCGCCGCCGCGGCGAGGATGAACACCGTGGCCGCGGTGAGCGCCATCGCCCACGAGTAGGTCACGCGGTCGGCGAAGATCGCCTCGATGTACGCGATCGAGCTCGCCAGCAGTACCCCGCACTGATACGCGAAGCCCGGAATGAATGCCCGCACGTTGTCCGGCGAGAGCTCGGTGATGTGCGCCGGGATCACGCCCCAGGCGCCCTGCACCATGAACTGCATGACGAAGGCCCCGGCCACCAGGACGGGAAGGGACGGCGCGAAGGCCCACGCGGGAATCACCGCCAGCGCGCAGAGCATCGCGAGCACCACCGTGCGCCGCCGGCCGATCCGGTCGGAGATGTGGCCGGCAAGCGTGCCGCCGATGATCGCCCCCACCATCGAGAAGGCCGTGAGCGCCGCCCGCTTCTCCGGCGTGAACCCCCAGGAGCGCTGGAGGAACGTGGGGTACATGTCCTGCGTGCCGTGGGAGACGAGGTTCATCGTCCCCATGAAGACCACGAGGTACAGGAAGAGCTTCCAGTTCCCGATGATGGCGTGCGCGAGCTCGCGCCAATCGGCCGAACGCGTGCGCTCCCACACTTCGGACTCGCTGATTTGCGAGCGCACGTACACGGCGAGGAGCGCGGGCAGCCCGCCGATGAAGAACAGCGGGCGCCATCCCCACCGCGGGAAGACGAAGAAATAGCAGACCGCGGCCAGGAGATAGCCCACCGCGTAGCCCTGCTGCAGGATCCCGGAGACCAGGCCGCGCCACTTGGGGCTGACCTTCTCCATGACGAGCGACGCGCCCACGCCCCACTCGCCCCCCATCCCGATCCCGAAGAGGGCACGCAAGACGAGAAACACCCCGAAGCTCGGCGCGAGGCCGGTCAGCACCTCGATCACGGAGTAGAAGACCAGGTTCGCCATCAACGGGATGCGCCGGCCGTAGCGGTCGGCGATCAAGCCGAAGATGAACGCGCCGACGGGGCGGAAGGCCAGCGTGAGCGTGAGGGAGAAGGCGATGGCCGCGTCGGTCTCGCCGAATTCCCGGCCGATCGCCGTCAGCGTCATGACGACGAGGAAGAAGTCGAAGGCGTCCAGGGTCCAGCCGAGGAAACCCGCGACGACGGCGGCACGCTGATCGTTGGCGGTCACGAGGATCCGTGATACGGCGCGGGGATGGCCCCGTCAAGAGCGCCGCCCGTTTGTGAAGAGCCCGCCAGCATGTCGCGGGGCTCGGGCGTATGGATCGGAGACCGGTGGGGGCCGTCCCACCGGCCGCAGTGCACTTCAACCTGGTGGATGGGACGATGATGCGACGACTCCTTACCCTGGCGGCCGCGTTCGCCGTGCTGCCGCTCGCCCGACTCCCCCTCTCCGCGCAGACCTTCCCGAGCCCCGACCCGGTGATCAAGCAGATCTGGGCGATCGGGATGGACAGCTCGATGACCGAGCCGCTCGCGCACACGCTCTTCGATTCGCTCGGGCCCCGGCTCATGGGATCGCCCGACATCACGCGCGCCCAAGACTGGCTCGTGCGGACGTACGGCTCGTGGGGGATCGGGGCCAAGAACGAGCAGTACGGCACCTGGCGCAGCTGGCGGCGCGGGTACTCGCACATCGATCTCGTGAGCCCGCGCGTGCGGTCCCTCGAGGGAATGATGCTCGGCTACTCGCCCGGGACGAACAAGAAGGACGTGACCGCGGAGACGATCATTCTCCCGGACTTCACCGACAGCACCGCGTTCGTGCAGTGGCTGCCGCAGGCGAAGGGCAAATTCGTGCTCGTGGCACCGGGCCAGCCGACCTGCCGCCCCACCGATGACTGGGACACCAACGCGACCCCGCAGTCGCTCGCGCGGATGGACAGTCTGAAGCGCGCGCTGACGCAGGAGTGGCGCGAACGGATCCGCCATACGGGCTACAGTCTCGCGCTCGGCACGGGGTCGCTGGGCGTCCGCATGGAGGAGGCGGGCGTGGCGGGGATCCTCACCTCGCGGCCGAAGAACGGCTGGGGCACGATCGAGATCTTCGAAACGTATGACACCAAGGCTCCGGCGGTCGCCCTCTCGTGCGAGGACTACGGCCTGGTGTATCGCCTCACCGCCGATGGCGATCACCCGCGGGTGCGCATGAATCTCGACGGCCAGCTCCTGGGGGAGCAGCCGGTCTTCAATACGATCGCGACCATCCCCGGCACGGAGAAGCCGAACGAGTACGTGGTGCTCTCCGCGCACTTCGATTCATGGGACGGCGGCTCGGGCGCCACCGACAACGGGACCGGCACCGTCACGATGATGGAAGCGATGCGGATCCTGAAGCTCGTCGATCCGCATCCCAAGCGGACGATCATTGTAGGGCACTGGGCGGGGGAAGAGGAAGGTCTGGTCGGCTCACGTGCCTATTCCGAGGATCACCCCGAGGTGATCCAGGGGCTTCAGGTCCTCTTCAACCAGGACAACGGCACCGGACGCATCGTGCGGATCAGTGGCGGCGGATTCCCCGACCTCGCCGTGCACCTCGCCAAGTGGCTCGGGTCGGTCCCGGCCGAGCTCCGGAACGAGATCAACTTTGGGGGCGACGGATTCCCGGCGGGTGGCGGGAGCGATCACGCGTCGTTCGCCTGTCACGGCGCGCCGGCGGCGGAGCTGGGCTCGCTGCCCTGGAACTACTTCAACTACACCTGGCACACCCAGCGCGACACGTACGACAAGATCGTGTTCGACGATCTCAAGTCGAATGCGACGCTGACGGCGATGCTGGCGTATCTGGCGGCGGAAGATCCGACCACGGTGTCGCGCGAGAAGATCGACATCGCGGCGCTCGCGGCGCGGTTCAATGCCGACACCACCGCCCGGAACGGACGGCGGCGGTACTACCGGATGCCGACCACGTGGCCGGAGTGCCAACCGGCGCCGCGCCAAACCAAGGCGCGGCTGCAGTAGCGCACGTGGTGCCGAGGGTGGAGCCGCGCGGCTCCACCCTCGGCACCACGTGCGCTACTGCAGCCGCGCCTTGGTTTGGCGCGGCG
>DATFMZ010000006.1:0-7985 GCA_035266665.1 Gemmatimonadales bacterium
TTTTCGGTACCTCGACCGCCCAATCCCAACCCGATATACGTCAATCACTTACATTGGGAGGATGATGCCCTCACCACAGCGCGTTGTGATCGTGGGCGCCGGCGCCCGCGGCAACAAGGTCTTCGCCAATCTGATCGCCACGATGCAGACCGGCTTCGAGCTGGCGGCCGTCGTCGAGCCCGACGCCGAGCGCCGCGAGGCCTTCTGCCAAGCCTACGGGATCCCCGCCGAACGCGCCTTTGCGCACGTGGACGCCTTCCTGGCCGCGCCACGGTGTGGGGACATCGCCTTCATCTGCACGCCCGATCCGGTGCATTTCACCCTCTGCAAGGCGGTCTCCGAGAAAGGATACGACGTCCTGCTCGAGAAGCCGATCGCGACGAGCCTCGCCGATACGCTCGCCCTCCTCGCGGTCGAGCGCGCGTGCCACAACCGCATCATCGTCGCCCACGTGTTGCGCTACGCGCCGTTCTTTCAGGCCGTGCGCCGCCTCGCCCGATCGGGAGACTATGGGCCGATCCTCCACGTGGACCTTCGCGAGCACGTCGGCCACTGGCACTTCGCGCACAGCTACGTGCGCGGCAATTGGCGGCGCGCGGGGGACAGCGCGCCGATCATCCTGACCAAGTCGTCGCACGATCTCGATCTGCTCGCGTGGATCGTCGGGAAGCCGCCCACGTGGGTGTCGTCCTATGGATCCCTGCTCTACTTCAATACGGCGCACGCCCCGGAGGGCGCGACCGACCGCTGCGTGGACTGCCCGCACCAGGACACGTGCCTGTACAGCGCGACGCGGTTCTACGTGAACGAGAGTCCGCAGTGGCCGTTCCACGTCGTCTCCCCCGTGCACGACTCCATGGCCGATCGGCGCAAGAGCATCGAGACCGGTCCGTACGGCCGGTGCGTCTATCGCAACGACAACGACGTGTGCGACCACCAGGTGGTGGCGCTCGAGTTCGCCGACGGCGTGCTCGCGACGTTCGGCCTGCACGCGCACACCGCGGACAACACGCGGAAGATCACGGTGCTGCTTGAGAAGGCTGAAATCGAGGGCGATCTCCGACAGCAACGCCTGACGATCTCCCACTTCACGGGGGAGAAGGACGTCCTGCGCATCGAGGAGGTGCCGCTCGGGCCACCCACGGACAGCCACGGCGGCGGGGATCTCCAGTTGCTCCTCATGCTCTATGAGCATCTCACGGAGGGGAAGCACCGGGAGTTGATCACGTCGCTCGAGAGCTCGGTCACGAGCCACGTGCTCGCCTTTCTGGCCGAGGACTCCCGGGTCGCCAACGGCGGACGGCTGCGCGTGCCGGAGGTGGCCGAGCTGATCGATCCCGCCAACGCCCCACCTGCGGGCCGCACTGGGAGCACCCCGTAGCCACGCCGGTCACGATCATCGGGGCGGGCCAGCGCGGCGCAGACGTCTACGCCAAGCTGATCGCCACCGAGAAGACCGGATTCACGGTGGCGGGCGTGGTCGAACCCGACGATCGGCGGCGCGCCGCGGTTCGCCGCGCGCACGATCTCCCCCCGGCGCACGCCTTTGCCGACATCGACGCGTTTCTCGCCGCGCCGCGCTTCTGCCGGACGGTCTTCGTCTGCACGCCGGATCACGCCCATTACCGTATCTGCAAGGCCGTCGCCCGGGCGGGCTACGACGTGCTGCTCGAGAAGCCCGTGGCTCACAACATCGCCGAGACGCTCGCGCTCCTCGAGATCGAGCACGCGACGGAGACCCGCATCGTCGTGGCACACGTGCTCCGGTACACGCCCTTCTTCACCAAAGTGCGCGAGCTCGTGCAGGGGGGTGCCCTCGGCCGGGTCCTTCACGTCAAGCTCACGGAGTGCATCGGGCAGTGGCACTTCGCCCACAGCTACGTGCGCGGGAACTGGCGCCGGACCGACACGTCCGGGCCGATCATCCTCACCAAGTCCTCGCACGACCTCGACATTCTGGCCTGGCTGCTCGACGCCGAAGCGACGTGGGTGAGCTCCGAGGGCTCCCTCGTCTACTTCAACGAGGCGCATGCGCCGGTCGGTGCGACCGAGCGGTGCGTCGCGTGTCCGCATCGGGAGACGTGTCTCTACAGCGCGACGCGGTTCTATCTGAACGACCGCCATGAATGGCCGTACAACGTCATCGCGCCGATCGACGACACGCCCGCGGCCCGAGCGCACGCGCTCGAGACCGGGCCGTATGGGCGCTGCGTCTACCACAACGACAACGACGTCTGCGATACGGAGATCACCTGGATACGGTTCGCGTCCGGTGCGACGGCGAACTTTTCGCTCCAGGCGCACACAGCCGAGAACACGCGGCGCATCACGATCTGGTGCGAGGGAGGCGCGATCAGCGGAGATCTGCGGGAGAACGCCCTCACGGTCACGCGGCTCGGCCCCGGGATCGACTCCACGGCGGAGCGCCTCGACCTCGGAGCGCCGGTGGACAGCCACGGCGGTGGAGACATTCGGATGCTGCACGCGCTGCACGACTACTTTGCGCACGGCATCCAGACCGATCAGATCTCGTCGCTCGATCGCTCGGTGGCGAGCCACCTCCTCGCGTTTCTCGCGGAGGAGTCGCGACGGAGCGGCGGCGTACGCATTCCGATGGTGCGGGCACGCCCTACTTCTTCTTGAAGATCGCGCGCCAGCCGGTGGGGTGCGGAATCGGCAGGGCGTTTTCGCTCCAGCCGGCGGCGGATTCAACGAGGAAGAGCATCTCCGGATCCGCTTCGCGCGCGAGCTCGATGATCACGGCAACCCGGTTCGCGCGTGCCGAGACGTAGATCAGGTTGGCGGGGCCGTCGTTGGTCTCGCCCCGAAAGGTGCCGAGCACCCGCCCCTGCCCCCGCAGCGCCGCCGCGATCTCCAGGCCATGAAACCGGGTGATGATGCGCACCACGTAACGGCCGAGCGCGAGGCGGCGCTCGATCGTCATCCCGACGCCGACCCCGGCCGCGAAGCCGCCCGCATAGAACGGCGCGAGCCACGGCATGCTGTCGAGACGGGAGACGACCTGCGAGACGGCGACGATCCAGACCAGCACTTCGAAGAAGGCGAGAAAGACGGCGAGACGGCGCTGGCCCTGCACCATGACGAGCGTGCGGACGGTCCCGATGGAGACGTCCACGATGCGGAGCCCGAAGATGGCCACACCCAGCAGGACTGGGGGGATCGTATCGAGGAAATGCATGGAGGGAAGTTCGTCGCGTGCGCGACGCGGGACAATGGCGGGGGCGGCGGCGAATCGATGCCCGCCGCACCCACCACCCCGCAATGCTACCAGATCGTCGGCCTGAGGCTGTCCGGCCGCACCATCGGGTCACCGGCCTGGCACTGGAATGCCTTGGCGAACTCGGGCATGTCCGAGAGTGGGCCGTTCACGCGCCATTTGCCCGGCGAGTGCGGATCCACCCGCACCAGCATCCGCGCCATCTGCGGCCGCTGGAGCTGACGCCACACCTTGGCCCACGCCAGGAAGAAGCGCTGCTCCGGCGTGAAGCCGTCGATGATCTGGTGCGGCTTCCCCTCGAGCGCATGCTCCAGCGCGTGGTACGCCACGGTGAGCCCGCCGAAATCGGCGATGTTCTCGCCCTCGGTGAGCTTGCCGTTGAGATGGACCGAGTCCACCGCCACGTAGCCGTCGTACTGTTCGATGATTCGCTGGGCGGCCACGTTGTAGCGCTTCGCATCGTCGGCGGTCCACCAGTCCTCGAGGTTTCCCTTCGGCCCGTACTGACGGCCTTCGTCATCGAACCCGTGCGTCATCTCGTGGCCGATCACGGCGCCCATGGCCCCGTAATTGGACGCGTCATCGGCGTTCGGATCGAAGAACGGTGGCTGGAGAATGCCCGCCGGGAAGACGATTTCGTTCATCGTCGGGTTGTAGTACGCGTTCACCGTGGGCGGGGTCATCCCCCACTCGGTGCGGTCTACCGGCTTGCCGATCTTGTGGAGATTGTACTCGACGGCGAAGCGCCGGGCGCGCATCTGGTTCAGCACGAAGGGTTCGTTCCGGATGTCGAGCGCGCTGTAGTCCCGCCACTTGTCGGGGTAGCCGATCTTCTCGGTGAAGGCCGCGAGCTTGGCGAGCGCGCGCGTCTTGGTGGTGTCGGACATCCACGTGAGCTGCTGGATGCGATCCTTGAGCGCGGCTTCGAGGTTGTGCACCATCGTGAGCGCCCGCGCCTTGGCCGCCGGCGGGAACGCGCGCTGCACGTATTCCTGGCCGAGCGCTTCACCGAGGCCGCGGTCGGTCGCCTGGAGGCAGCGCTTCCAGCGGGGGAGCTGCTCCTTGGCACCGGTGAGCTGCTGCTGGAAAGAGAACGCCTCCTTGGCGAACTTCTCGCCGAGCCACGGCGCCTCGCTCGACACCAGATGCCACTTCAGGTACGCCTTCCACCACGACAGTGGCGCCTCGGAAACCAACCCGTCGAGCGCGACGAAGAACTTGGGCTGCCGCACGTTCAGGCTATCGATGATCAGGCCGCCATCGTGGAGGTAGGCGGTCCAGTCGAAATGCGGCGTGGTCATCTGGAAGCGCTGCAGCGACATCTTGTGGTAGACCGCGTTCGGGTCCCGTTGCTGGACGCGCGTCATCGAGGCCCGGGCGAGCTGCGTTTCCAGGCTCATGATGTTCTTCGCGTCGAGCTGGGCGCTCATCGCCGGCTGGCCCAGCAGCTCGAGCGTCCGGGCAATGTGCGCGACGTACGCGTTCCGAATGTCCACCGAATTCGAATCCGTCTTGGTGTAGTAATCCCGATCGGGAAGACCGAGCCCGCCCTGCCCCGCCACCGCGATCGTCTGCGCGCTGTTCTTGTCGTCCGCGCGGCCGCCGAAGCGGAACATGACCCCCACGCCGTAGCGCTGCAGCCGTCCGACCTCATCCTGCAGCTCGGCCTTGGTGCCGATGCTGTCGATCCGTGACAACTCCTCCGCGAGCGGCGCCGCGCCGTTCGAATCCGCGGCGGCGGAGTCCATGCAGGTGGCGTAGAAGGTGCCGACCTTCTGCCCGTTGGTGCCGTGGGGCGCGTCGGCGGCGGCCAGCGAATCGAGGATGGCGTGGAGGACCTCCTGATTGTGGTCCGCCAGCTCGTTGAAGGTGCCCCAGCGTGAGTACGCCGCGGGGATCGTGTTGTGGGCCAGCCAGTTCCCGTTCGCGTACTGATAGAAGTCCTGGCACGCCTTGCACGTGGTGTCCATCGCGGCGAGATCGACGCCGGAGTGGGTCGGCTGTTGCGCCGCCGCCGGAGCGGCCAACGTCAGCGCGGCCAGTGCGACGAGTGGGAGAGTGCGCATGATTCGCCCTCTGGAAGGAAGGGGTGTTGGGGTGACCTCGAAATGTGGCCAGGGGGGACGGGAGCGCGCCAGGCGGCTGTTACGGCACATCGAACTTGCACGCGAACAGCGGGCCCATCGTGGAGCCGCTCGAGCGCGGATCCGCCCACGCCGATACGAAGTAGAGGGCGTGGTGGCCGGGTGCCGCCACCAGCACGCCCGTATCCCCCGCCGAACACTTTCCATCCACGCGCGGGGTCGCGACCGTGCGGCCACTCTGACGCTCGACAACCGTCACGACCCGAGCCGTATCGAGATAGTGTCCTCCCCCGACGGCGTACAGCAGGTCGGTCCGAGGATCCGCATAGAGGGCAATCGAACCGTCGATCACCGGGAGGGAATCGAGAAAGTGACCATCGTTCGCGTCGTACGCCCGCACGGGTGGATTGGGCTCACCCACGCCGGGGTTCCCACTCACGTAGAGGGTGTCACCGGTTGGTGAGAACGCACCCGCGGTCGCTTCGGTACCGGCAGCCAACGGGATCGTGTAGGCGATCACCCCGTCCGGCGTCAGGACAGGGAGCCCCGGTGACCCGTCCGGCCCGCTCACCGCGCTAGCCGTCACGAAGGCACGATCGCCCCGGGGCGACACGACGACGCTCAACGGATAATTCACCGCGAACGTCGCGACGAGCGTCGTCGAATCGTTACTCCCCACGAGGCCCGTTCCGACGCCGTACTTGCTCGCGTCGAGCACCGCACGGGGTCCGATCTCCGCCATGATCCATGGTGCGCTGACGCCGGGTCCGGGCCCGGTGTAGAGGCCGGCCGCGCTGAACGGCATCGAGTCTTGAATCGTGGTCGCGAAGCGCAACGATCGATCGCACACCGTCGCCCACCCCGAGTCCGACCGATAGCTCGGCCCGATCCCGGTGGCGTAGGGGCATCGCCCGAACAGATCGGGCATGTCGAAATGTTGGCGTGCGCCGGTCTCAACGTTGAGCACCGACGCTCCCGTCGAATCGAATACCAGCACGCTCGGCGCCGCGCTCGCCTTCGGGAAGGCGAGCGCACTCCCCGAGAATCCGTCATACACGACGGTGCCCGCGTAGCCGTACACGTGCGCCGTCCCGACGTCCACGAACCCGCCCGGCGTGTGCACGGTGAGCGCGAGATCAGTGCTCGGGAGCGTGTCCGACGTGGCCACCGCGAGGGTGGAATCGTTGGCCACCGTGAAGGCCATCGTGTCGCTGCCCGCCGTGACCGTTACGCTCTCTGGCGGGGTCGCCGCCGCTTCGGGCGAGACCACCAGCACCGACTCGCCGGGCCAGACGGCGGTAGTAAGCAGTCGGCCGGTGGGCGGCGTGGGCGCCGTGGGCGCCGAGTTGCAGGCGGCGAGGAGGAGCGTTGCCAGGACGGCGGACGCGCTACGGTACATCGAACCGACAGACGTTGAGCGGCCCCGTCACCTGGTTCGACATGTAGTACGGGATGGCGGTACCCATCACCGCGAACACCGCGTGATGCCCCGGCGCGGCCACGAGCACCGTCGGATCCACTCCCACGAGGCAATCGGGGCTCGCGATCAGCTCGCTCACCAGGATCAGACGTTGGCGATCGATCACCAGCAGTCGCACGAGCGGCGAACCCGGGATGACGCTCATCGTCATCGCATAGAGATAGCGACTAGAGGGGGGCGCCAGAACGCGCTCGACTTCGGCGGGCAGGACCAGCGAATCGAGCACCGTGCCGTCGGACGCGGCGAAGAGCGTGAGAACAGAGACGTTCGCGCCGAGATCCGGGACCGCGGCGACGAAGATGGTGTCACCCGTCGGGGAAAACGCGGGACGCGCATAGTGCTCCGTCGTCCCGTACAGCATGTAGGCGACCGTGCCATCCGGTCCAAACACCGGCAGCCCCGGCAGGATGATGGCGTAGGACGTCGCCGAGGTCAGGCCGCGCGCCGGTGCCGCATCGGGAATCGCCAGATCCCCGCGCGGCGAAATCGCGACGTGATGCGACTCGATGATTCCCTCGTTTGAGATCGCCGTGTTGGTGAGGGCGCCGGTCGAGTCGACCTTCTGAACCTGCAGGTCATACTTCGACAGCATCATGTACACGCTCGGCCCGATCTCCGCGACCAGGCGGCCATTCAAGGCAACCGGAATCGAGTCCCCCGGGAGCGGGATGAGTCGGAAAGACCCGTTGCACGTCGCCACCCAGCCGCGGTCCGATCGGTACGACGGCCCGATCCCGGTTGTCTGATAGCTCCCCAGCCCCCCAAAGCATGCGACCCAGGGCGAAGGTCCCGGCGCCCGTTGCACGGCGCCCGTTTCGACGTTCACGATCGCCGGACCATTGGCATCGAAGACCGCAACCGACGGGACGGTGAAGCCATCCGGGAATTCGATCGGCTCGCCGACGAAGCCGTCGAGCGTCTTGGCGCCGACAAAGCCGTACTGATGCACGGTCCCGAGGTCGAGCAGCCCACCCGGCGTCTGGAGCACGAGGTCCACCTCTGCGGCGTACGCCGTGTCGAGCGGCGCCGTGGCGACCGTCGAGTCATTCACCACCGTGACCGGGAGCGTGTCATTCCCCGCGATTACCCACGCACTCTCGGCCTGCGCCGCTGCAGCTTCGGGAGAGACCACGAGCACCGACTCGCCGGGAATGACACGCTCCCGGTCACGGTGGTGAATGAC
>DATFMZ010000007.1:0-4738 GCA_035266665.1 Gemmatimonadales bacterium
CGCGGGCGATGGACGGTTGGGATCGTAGGTGTCGACGGAGCGAGGGCGACGCGGACGAGCTCGGCGTGGGCCCGCCTGGGCGCTAACACGCACCGGGGCCATGAGCATGGCCGCGATCGCGAGCGCCTGCACGCCTCGTACCAGAGACACCGGTCCGCGCACGACTCTAGTCACCTCCATCCCGCATGCCCAACACCTCCACCAAGAATGCCCATTTGTCCGCCTGCTCGGCGATCACCTTGTCCGTCGGTTTTCCCGCGCCATGTCCCGCTTTGGTCTCGATCCGGATGAGAATGGGATTCGGCCCCGCGTTCGCCGCCTGGAGTGCGGCCGCAAACTTGAAGGAGTGCGCGGGAACGACCCGGTCATCATGATCCGCCGTAATCAGGAGCATTGCCGGATACGAGACGCCATCACGCACGTTGTGGAGCGGGGAATAGCGCATCAGATACTTGAACATCTCGGCGTCGTCCGCCGTGCCGTACTCGGGCGCCCACGCCCAGCCGATAGTGAACTTGTGGTAACGCAGCATGTCGAAGACGCCGACGGCCGGCACCGCGGCTCCGAACAACTCCGGTCGCTGCGTCACCGCCGCACCCACCAACAGCCCGCCGTTCGAACCGCCCCCGATCGCGAGGTGCTTGGGAGCGGTGTACCGCTCCGCGATCAGGTACTCCGCCGCCGCGATGAAGTCGTCGAACACGTTCTGTTTGTGCCGGAGCATGCCCGCCGCATGCCACGCCTCGCCGTACTCGCCCCCGCCCCGAAGGTTCGCCACCGCGAAGACCCCGCCCCGCTCGAGCCAACATACGACGCTCGGCGAGAAGGCGGGCGTGAGACTGATGCTGAATCCGCCATAACCGTACAGGTAGACCGGGTTGTCGCCGTTCCGCGGCAGATCCCGCCGATGCGTGAGGAACATCGGGACCCGCGTCCCGTCCTTGCTCCTGACGAAGACCTGCCGCGTCTCGTACCGCGAGAGATCGACGGGAAGTTCCGGCGCCCACACGACGCTCGTCTCGCCGGTGGCGAAGTCGTACCGCATGACGGTGGTGGGATGGAGGTACGACGTGAAATCGAAGAACAACTCGCGATCTTCGGCTTTGCCCGACAGACCGTCGATCGCGCCGAGCGCGGGGAGCGGGACGTCGGCGCGTGGTGAGCCGTCAATCTCGTGGATCCGGAGCACGGAGCACGCGTCGCGCATGCGGAGCACGGCGAACGCGCCCGCCACGTGTCGGGCGCCGACCAGGACGTCGTCGGCTTCCGGGATGATCTCGCGCCACGTATCGGGCGCGCGCGTATCGATCGCGACCAGCCGCCCACGGGAGGCGTCGCGATCGGTCTGCACGTAGAAGACGGGCCCGTCGTTTCCGACGAAGTGATATGCCGCGTCGAACGCGTCCAGCAGCGGGACGATCCTCACGTCACCGAGCGGCTTTGTCGGATCGCCGAGATCGGCATAGTACAGCCGGTTCCGCCGATCGGTGCCGTGCCAGACGTGGAGGATGAGATACCGGCCGTCGTCGGTAACCGATGGATCGTACCCCCATTCCGGTTGGTCGCGCCGGCGATAGATCAGACGGTCGCGTTCCTGCGGCTCGCCGAGGACGTGGTAGTAGAGCTCCTGGTTCCGATTTGCTTCCCGGAGCGACGTCCCCGCCGTGGGCTCCGGGTACCGGCTGTAGAAGAACCCGCGGCTGTCGTGAGTCCACGCCGCGCCCGAGAACTTGATCCAGCGCACCCGATCCGCGCGGTCGTCACCGGTGGCGAGGGAGCGGACGCGGATCTCCTGCCAATCCGATCCGCTCTCCGAGATCCCATACGCCAGGTGCATGCCGTCGCGCGAGACGGCGATGGTCGAGAGCGCGGTCGTACCGTCGGGCGAGAGCGTGTTCGGGTCGAGCACGAACTCGGCAGGGGCATCCAGCGCGGGCCGGGCGTAGAGCACCGCCTGCGGCTGGAGTCCCTCGTTCCGGAAGAAGAAGTAGCGTCCGGCCTCCCGGAACGGGACGCTCTGCTTCGCGTAATTCCAGATCGCGGTGAGCCGTTCGCGGAGCGGTTGCCGCTCGGGAATCCCCGCAAGAAACGCTTCCGTGACGCGGTTCTCCGCATCGATCCACGCCCGCGCGTCGGGCGTATCGGGGTCCTCCAGCCAGCGGTACGGGTCGGGAATCCGGACCCCGTGGTGAAGGTCCGCGGTGGCGTCGCGGTGGGTGATGGGTGGGGTCGGCGGCTCGCGCATACCTGGTTGGGTCGATATGGGTGGTGGACGGTGAGACGGCAAGGTGATCGGCCGAAGGCGGGGGCGTCAAGGCGCCCCGCCGGTCTCAGTTGCGGACCGATGGCCCGCGTTCCAGAATTCGCTGGGTATGGACGATCCACCGCCGGCCGCCTCACGCGCGCGCCTCATCCTCTACAGCCGCGGCACCCTCGTCGCGGTGATTCTCTTCGTCGCCATCTCCAGTCTGGTTCTCGTGGCGGTGCTGGGGCTCGACACGATGTCCGCGATGCGCGCGTACGTGGCGGGAGAAAGCCGCTGGTCGAAGGCGGAGCAGGAGGCCACGTACCAGCTCTTCGAGTACGCGAAGCTCCGCGATCCCGCTGCGCTCGCCCGCTACCTCGAGGCCCTCGAGGTGCCGCTGGGAGACCGCCATGCCCGCGAGGAGCTCGATTCACGGGCTCCCAACGACTCCATCGTGCGTGCCGGGTTCATCCGGGGCGGGAACGATCCCGCGGACGTGGCCGGCATGGCGACCCTCTTCCGACGGTTCCGCCACTTCCGCTACGTGGACAGCGCGATCGCGATCTGGACGCGCGCCGACTCGGGGATCGCGGTGCTTGCCGCCCACGGCGATTCGCTGGTCGACGCCGTGCACGCGGGCGATACGATGCGCGTCGCCGCGCTCCTCGCCGCCATCGACCGGGATGACCGGAGTCTCCGTCCCCTCGAGTACGATTTTTCCGACACCCTCGGCGCCGGGGCACGCTGGACCAAGCGGGTCCTGATCATCACGATCCTCGGCGCGGCGGCGTTGCTGCTCGTGCTCGGCGTGTGGGTTTCGGGATTCACCATCCGGCGCGTCGAGGATTCCGAGCGCGCACTCCGGGCGTCCGAAGCCCGCCACCGCGCGCTCTTCGAGAACGCGCCGTACGGGATCGCCCACACGACGGTCGACGGCCTCGTCAAAGACGCGAACGCGGCGTTGGCGGAACTGGTCGGGGCGGACGGCCCCGACGATCTCCGGGGCGTACACCTGGCGACGTACGTCGGCATCCCGCCGGATCGCCGGGGACGCATCATCAGCGACACGCTGGTGCAGGGCGGGCTTCAGGGAATCGAGCTCGACTGGACACGGCGGGACGGCACACCGATACGGGTGCGGGTCACCACGAAGGTCCTGCGTGATCCGGCCGGCCCCGTCACGGGAATCGAATCGATCGTCGAAGATGTCACGCAGCAGCGGGTGCTGGAGGATCAGCTGCGGCAGTCGCAGAAGATGGAAGCGGTGGGACAGCTCACGGGCGGCATCGCGCACGACCTCAACAACGTGCTCACGGCGGTGCTCGCCAACGCGGATCTGGTCGCGGAATCGCTGCCCCCCGACGCCGAGACACTCGAGGCCGACATGCGGGATCTCCGCGTCGCCGCGCGCCACGGTGCGCAGATGATCCGGAAACTGCTCGCCTTCAGCAGGCGCCAGCAGCTGGCGCTGCGCAGCGAATCACTCCCGGCGATCATCGCCGACGTCGTCCCGGTGCTCAGCCGGATCCTGCCGGAAGACGTACGGGTGGAGACACGGGTGGACCGGACGACGCCCGCCGCGCTGGTGGACGCCGGGGCCGTGGAGCAGATGATCATCAACCTCGCGACCAACGCCCGCGACGCCATGCCCGACGGCGGCACCGTCACGGTCACGGTGTCTGAGCAGCGCTTCGATGCGACGCACGCCGCCGAACACGGGTGGGGTCATGCGGGACGGTACGCCTGCATCGCGGTGCGCGACACCGGGAAGGGCATGGATGAGGTGACGCGCCGGCGGGTGTTCGAGCCGTTCTTCACCACCAAGCCGGTAGGCGTCGGTTCGGGGCTTGGCCTCGCGATGGTGTACGGTCTCATGAAACAGCACGACGGATACGTGTCGGTCGAGAGCTCGCCGGGTGGTGGGACCAGCGCGACGCTCTACTTCCCCGCGACCGAGGAGCTGCCACAGAGGGACTGGAAGACGCCGGCGCAGGCCACGCATCTCACACGAGGATCGGGGAAGATTCTGCTGGTCGAGGACGAGGCGGTCGTGCGCCGGGCGGCGAAGCGGACGCTGGTGGTGGCGGGCTACGATGTCGTGGAGGCGGAGGACGGTTCGGAGGCGCTCGCGCTGCTCCGCGCCGAGCACGTGACGCTGTCGCTGGTGCTCAGCGACGTCGTGATGCCCACGGTGGGTGGTCCCGCGCTCTACCGCCAGGCGCGCCAGCTGGGATACGAGGTGCCGTTCCTCATGATGAGCGGCTACGCGCAGCGCGACGGACCGGGGCGGAGTCTCCCGGCCGGCGTTCCTTTCCTGGCGAAGCCGTGGACGGCGGCGGAGCTGACCGCGAAGGTGCGCGAGGTGATCGACGCCGTGAAGCGCGCCTAGAGCGCGAGCGGCGTGTCCTCGCCGCCCTTTCCCTTGTCGCCCCCAGAAACCGCGACGATACCCTCGCAGCGCGCGCAGACGACGCCGCGCTCGTCGGTGAGCTC
>DATFMZ010000008.1:0-8363 GCA_035266665.1 Gemmatimonadales bacterium
CGTTGCCGCGCGTACAGTCCGTCGCGAGGTCGCCGAGGGGGAAGAGCGGCAGACCCGTGGTGGGGACCAGCTGGCAGGTCGGGAAGTTGTCGATGACCTGGCCCGTGGTCGCGTCCGTGATGCTCGGCAGGAGATCGCCGAGGATGCCGTGGTCGTTGACCGCGGCGTTGAACACCCCGGTCAGCGTGTCGCGCTCCGTGTTGAGCACGCCCCGTCCGATGAACTGGAAGCCCGAGAACGTCGTGTCGCCGTTCGCGACCTTGAAGGAATCCGGCCCGAAGGCGACGGCGTCCTCGAACACGGTGCCGAAGTCGAAAACCAGGTCGGCGTTCTCGTTCTTCGCCGTGCGCTGGGCGTCCTCCAGCACCCAAAACTCGAGGTATTCGACGCGTGAGAGATCGAGGCCGACGCCCGCGCTCCCGAGCGGCTGGGTGATGCTGCGCCAGCGCGGGCCCGGTGTGTGCGGGCGGTACCAGCGGGGGACGCCCGTCACGGGATCGGGCGCCCCCCCGATGGTGTCCGGTTTGAGCGAGAGCCACAACACGGTCTCATAGGTCTGGGCGGCACCCGTCAGGACGATCGTCGAATCGATCTCGTTGGGCGTGAACTGCAGCGCGTCGTTGTTGGCGAGCTGCACGGTGTTCTGCCAGATGAGCGGCACGGCATCGATGGGGGCGAACCCCCCGCTCGACGACAGATCCGTGGCCGGCAGCCCCAGGCCCGAGCTCGGCGCCGAGCCGAGCTGGAACCGATTCTGGAGCAGTGAGATCGAGGTGTAGGCCTGCCCCTCGAAGTTCTCGAGATACGCCTGCCCCGTGGGATTCGGGTTCGGTCGGGAGACGGCGACCTCGCCGTTCACGGTGAGGCGGGAGGGCACCGTGGTGTGGATGAACGGCAGGGCGTTCAGGGCCCGGGTGATGCCGTCCGGCTCGAACTGCAGCTGCGTGCTGAGGCCGCCGATGAAGTTGGCCTGCGGCTCGAAGCCCAGGGCCGGGCGTGTCTGCGCACTACTCTCATGCTGCCACAACCCGATCGCGTTGATCGCGCCGATGGTGCCGAGGTTGTACGTCGTCGCGAAGCCCAACAGATTCCGCGGCGCCTGATCGAAGACCTGGTTCTGCTCGAACTGCGCCTGGACCTGTGTCGCGCCGTGGAACAGGGAGTCGGGATTGGTGAACGTGACCACGCCCACGTCGTAATTGATCGTGTAGTCCTGCCCCCGCACCAACTGCGTGTTGCCGATGAAGATCTTCTCGCTGCCGTCGCGGATCTGGATGGCGCCGAGATTGAGCGTGGAGCGGTCCCCGGCGCCGACCTCCTGGTAGTTGAACCCGAGGCGGAACGTGGGCGGCGGGCCCTGCGTCGAGAGGAGGTACTCCGGCGTCTGGTAGAGCGAGTCGTTCTGCTCGGCCGGCTGCAGGTTCGCCGAATCGGCGAAGGGCCGCAGGTTCGGGAAGACGACGAACAGGTCCTTGATGGGCGCACCGCCGTTCGGATCGCGCGTGCGCGGGAAGACCCGGTTGTACACGTCGAGCGTGGTGGCGTCGTTCTGCAGGGCGAGCCCGAGTCTGCCGAGGTACGTCCCACGCCCATCGAGCGGGCTCGACGATCCGTTGACCCGGATGTCCAGGCCGATCGAATTGCGGTCGACGTCGCTGCTGCCGACGCGGTACACGTTCCGCATCTCGTAGTAGAAGGTCGGGACGTTCGGACCGCTCTTGGGCGTGTAGATCAGCTCCAGCGTATCCGAGCGCGCACGGTCCACGGCCGGAAAGGTGCCGACCGTATCGCCGGCGGCGGTCACGTACGAGACGGCCAGGAAGTCCTGATCGCCGACCTGCGTGCTCAGCGCGAACCACATGCCGCTCGGATCGACGTAGTAATCGCGGCCCTCGACGAGCAGCTGCCAGGGGAGCGGCCCGACCTGCTGCGGGCTATCCTTGCGCACCGCCACCGCGGTGATGCCGCCGATGTTCGGGTTCGTCTGTCCCTGCGTCTGTGCGCGGAGCCGGTAGAGCCGGATCTGTACCGGCCGCTCCGACGCCGGAAGCGTGGCGGGATCGAGGTTCAGCATGTCCAGGGCCGGATAGCCCGGCAGGGTCCGCGGATCGACCACGAAGAAGAAACGGCCTTCCTCGTAATCGAGGTCGCGCACCTCACGCGCGATCGGCTGCGTCGTCTGGGTGCCCACCGTGTAGGTGCGGGTGACGAGTCGAGAGCCCTTCTGCTGTGCCACGATCGAGCGAAACTCGAACGGACCGAGCTGGGCCTGCGCCTGGACGCCGAACGAGTTGCTCGGCACGGCCGCGGTGATGAAACGGGAGGGAGGCGCGTTGAACGTCACGTTGCCGACGTCCACCCGCTGCAGGATCTCGTCCTCGAGCCCCTGATAGTAAACGTTGATATTGTTGTTCGCGGTGAACTCGCGCTGGGTGTCGTAGTCGACGTTCACGTGCACGCGGTCGCCGAGCACACCGCCCGCGCGGATGCCGAACTGCTGATCGATCGAGGGCGTGGGAAAGCCGCCCTGGCACCCGCTGATCGGGTTCAGGAGATCCGCGGAGGTGCAGCGCTCGTTCTTCAGCCGGTCGAGCTTCATCTCGAGGCGCGCGCGGAGCTGAAGTCCTAGATTGGCATACTGCGCGACGGCGGCGAATCCCGGCACGGTCGGCTTGGCGGCGGCCGGACTGCGGATCCCTCCGACGAGTGCCTCGGGGGTCGCGAGGGTGTCGAGCGCGAGCGCCGTCGCGGGACCCTGCTGCGACGCCAGCATCCATGCATGGCGCCGTGCCCGGGCTTCCAGCGTGAGCTTCCGCTCGACGTCCCGGGCCCAGCGGTCGGCCACCAGCCACGCGGGCACCCGGAGGCCCAACCGCCCCCCCGGCAGCAAGGCGGGGTCTACGGGCGCGCGCAGGGTATCATATGGGAGACGCAAGACGGGCCCCGGGAGCCCCGCCGGGTGCTGGGCGGGTTCCTGTGCGGCGAGCGCTCCCGCCGACAGGACCAGGGCGGCGAGGGCCGCTGCGGGGACGAGGGAAACTCTCAACGTGGCGGTGATGCGGGCCCGGTGGATGCGGACGGCCAATATAGCTGCAGGCTCAACTCGTTACAAGTCGGACGGTTACGCGAACGCATGTCGATCCTCAGCCGATATCTGCTGAAGCTGCACGCGGCGCCATTTGCGTTCGCGCTCGCCGCGTTGACGAGCATCATGCTCCTCAACGAGGTTGCGAAGCGCATCGGGGACCTCCTGGGCAAAGGCCTCCCCTGGCACGTGATCGTCGAGGTCTTCGCCCTCTCCGTGCCCTTCATCGTGGCGCTCACCCTTCCGATGGCGGTTCTGGTGGCCGTGCTCTACGCGGTCAGCCGGCTCGCCGGGGACAATGAGATCACGGCCATGCGGGCGGGGGGGATCTCGCTCTGGCGCATCCTGCGAACCCTGCTCGCCGCCGGTGCCGTGGTCACGGTCATCGCGTTTCTCTTCAACGATCACGTCCTGCCGCAATCAAACCACAAGCTCCGAACGCTGTACAGCGATATCGCGCGGAAGAAGCCGACCTTTTCACTCAAGGAACAGGTCGTCAACGAGGTACAGCCCAACCGCCTCTTCCTGCGCACGACTCACATCGATCCCGCAACGTACCAACTCCGGGACGTCTCAATCTACGACTTGAGCGACCAGGATCGGCAGCGCATCATCTACGCCGACAGCGGCCGCATCGCCCTGACCACGAATCAGGAGGACGCGCAGCTCACCCTGTTCGACGGCGTGATCCATGATTTTGACCGCGCGGACCCGAGGATGTTCCAGCAGATCGCGTTCCGGATGGACGTGGTGCGCATCGCGGGCGTCGGCAACGAACTCAAGCGGACGCTCCATGACACCTATCGCAGCGATCGCGAGATGGGGGTGTGCGCGATGGAGAAGATCGTCCACACCGCAACCCAGCAGGAAGCCGCGGCACGACTCTCCCTCGCCACCGTCCAGCTGAACGCGCTGCGCACGCTCGTGGGCCTCGCGACGATTCCCGAGCCGGCGGCCCCGCCCGCCCCGGCGCCGAGCCTCTATTGTCGGGCGATGCGGGCCTTGTCCAGCGCCGCGCTTCCGACGCCGCTCGCCGCCCAGGAGATCCAGCAGGGCCAAGACACGACCCACGCGGATTCGGCGCTGCGCGCGATGCGCGCGGTGATCCGGGCGCGCAAGGCCGCAGCCGCGCGCCGGGCCGATTCCGCGCCGGTGGCGCGCACGCCGGGCCGGAACCCGGCACCTGCGGCGATCGCCCGCCGGTTCAACGCACCACCGCGCTCGGCGCTCGCCCGCGCCGGCGCACCCGCCGTCTGGACCGCCGAAGGGGTGGCGCTCCAGGGCCGGATCAACGAGGCCCGGCGCAGTGCCGCCGATTACCTGGTCGAGATCCACAAGAAGTACGCCATCGCCGTGGCCTGTCTCGTCTTCGTCATCGTGGGGGTGCCGACGGCCGTTCGGTTCCGCCGTGGGGGGATCGGGCTCGTGATCGGCGTGAGCCTCGCGATCTTCGGGGTCTACTACGTCGGCCTCATCGCGGGGGAATCGCTCGCCAACCGCCTGATCGTTCCCCCGACGATCATGTGGGCCCCAAATGTCATCTTCGCGATCGTCGGGCTGATCCTGCTCGCGCGCACACGCTCCGAGGGTGTGCTCCCGGTCTGGCAGCGGCGGCGCGCGCGGCGCGACCACGGTCGGGGAGCGCGCTGATGCGGCGCTGGATCCTCGACCGCTATCTGCTGCGGGAGTGGCTCAAAATTCTGGTGCTCACGGCGCTGGGGTTTCCGCTGATCACGATCGCGCTGCAGCTCACCGACAAGCTGGGCGATTACCTGAGCCGGGGGATCAAACCGTCGGCCATCGCGCTCGGCTACCTGTACAGTCTCCCGAGCCAGATCTTCCAGGTGCTCCCGGCCACCGTGCTCTTCGCCACCGTCTTCAGCGTGAGCGCGATGAACCGCCACTCCGAGCTCACCGCCGCCAAGGCGTCCGGGCGGAGCTTCTATCGGATCATCGCGCCGGTGATGCTCGCCGCGGTGGTGACGATGCTCTTCGGATTCCTCCTCGGGGAGGTGGCACCCGCCGGATCGCGGCGCCAGGCCGAGCTGCTCGGCGACGTGCAGATCCGCTCGCAGAGCACGCGCTACAACTTCGTGTATCGGGCGGACCACGGGTGGGTGTACGTGATCGGCTCGCTCCAGATCTCCGCGCGGGAGATGCGCCGCGTCGTGCTGGAGCGCGCGGGAACCGGTCCGGCGTATCCCACGCTCGCGGTCCAGAGCCCCCGGGTCACGTATGACACCGCGCATGCGCGCTGGACGATCCTCAACGGACGCATGCGCGTGATCAGCGGACTCACCGACGAGCAGACGATTCAGTTCGATTCGATGTACCAGCGGACCCTCGTCGAGAAACCCGCCGAGCTGCTGGCCGAGCCGAAGAAGCCGGAGGAGATGCGCTACGGCGAGCTCGGCCGCTACATCGACGACCTCGAGCGTTCGGGGAGCGAGGTGCCCAAGCTGCGCGTGGATCGCCAGCTCAAGCTCTCGATTCCCTTCACCTGTATCGTGATCGCCCTCTTCGGCGCCCCGCTCGCGCTCACCTCACCGAGGGGCAGCGGCGCGGTCGGCGTGGCACTCAGTCTCGGCACCACGGTCATCTTCCTCACGATGATTCAGCTCTCCCGCGCGATCGGCGCCGGAGGCGCCCTGCCCCCGGTGGTCGCCGCGTGGCTCCCCAACGTGATCTTCCTCGGCGCGGGGGCGTGGCTGATGAAGCGGGCGCGGACGTAGGAAGGTCGCACAGAGACGGACAAAGACGAACAAAGGCGGCCGGGAAATCCCGACCGCCCCTGTTCGTCTCGGTCCGACTACGACAGACTTCGGCTCAGTACGAGTACCGAAGCCCCAACTGGACCACGTACGAGTTCCCCGGGAACGATGTCGAGCTGAACCGATTCTGCAGGTTCGACGTGTCGAACTGGTAGATCGGCTGCCCGGCCGGCGTGGCCGCGACCACGTCGAGCAACGTCTCGGTCCCGAAGATACCACCGCCCGCCGTCTTCACCACGCCCCACTTACTGTCGAGCAGGTTCAGGACGTTGAAGATGCTCACCTCGAGCGCCAGCTTGTTCTGCCCGATGTGCGGCAGGGTCTGGCGGACGCTCATGTTGAGGAAGTTCTGCCACGGATTCTGGCAGCTGTTCCGCTCCATGATCTTGCCGCGCTGGTTCGCGAGGCAGGACTCGCCGCCGATGAACTGATTGAACGCCGCGGCCTGTTGGGCGGCCGTCGGCCCGCCGGTGATGTCCTGGAACTGCATCTCCGACGTGTTGGTCGCGTCGGTCGGGATGTAGATGGGGTCGTTGGCGTTCGTCCCGTCGGCGTTGAGGTCGCCACGGCCCGACGCGCCGCCCGCAAGATACGTGTACGGCTGACCGGACTGCCCGATGTAGCTGAACGAGATGTCCGTCTCGTACTTCTTCCAGGGGAACGTGTACGATGCGGAGACGACCACCCGGTTCGGACGATTGAAGATCGACTTGGTCGCGTTCTGGTCGGTCTGCGCGACCGAATACGGACGTCCGTAGAGCCAGTTGGAGATCGCCCGGCTCGACGTGAAGCTCTGAACGTCGTACGCCTGCGAGTACGTGTACGCGACCGAAGCCGCCCACGAGTTCGAGAACGCCTTCTGCAGCTGACCCGTGAGGCTCCACGAGTAGTTGTTGCTGGTGTTCTGCAGATCGAACACGCCGCCGTTGTAGGACGGTCCGAAGAGGGTGTAGTTCTTGTAATTCGTGACGTTGTACCCGCTCGTGTTCAAGGTGCCGTACATGACCCGACCGTGCGCGTTGGTTCCGACGGGGGCCGGGAGATTGTCGTTCGTGATGAAGTAGTCGTTGATACCGCGCGTGTAGATCCCTTCGACGGAGAACACCAGGTTCTCCGGCAGGCGGCGATCGTACGCCAGGTTGGCACGCAGGACCTGCGGGTACTTCGTGTTCTTCCCGATGACGTCGACCTCGCCGACCGTGGTCGTGCCGAGGCCGGTGCCGTCGGCGCAGGCGAGCGGGGGATTCTGGTAGTTGGCGTTCGCGGCGTTGAACGTGGGCGTATTGCCGAAGCCGCAGGTCACCTGCCCGAGCTTCGTGCCGTTGTTGCTGAACGCGTTGGACATCCAGACGAACGCCGGCGTGCCGGTGAAGAGGCCGGCGCCGCCGCGAATCTGATTGACCTGATCGCCGTTCACGTCCCAGTTGAACCCGGCCCGCGGACCCCAGAGGAGCTGGCCGGAGGGGATGTGCAGATTCGGATTCAGCCCCGAGCTCAGCTGCGACACCTGCGCCAGCACACTGGGGGCATACGTCGGCTGATCGAAGAAGATCGGGACGTCCACCCGCAGGCCGTAGGTCAGGTTGAAGTTGGGCGTCGCCTGCCAGTTGTCCTGGGCGTACAACCCGATCGTCGCCTCGGTGAACGTCGCGGCGATGCCGGTCGTGCCGAGGTCCCCGGACGCCTGATACCGCGATGCGACGCCGTTCTGGAAGTCGGCCAGGTTGTCGAACGACCAGACGCCGTAGGAGCTCTGGGCGAACAGATTGTAGACCTTGTAGAGCTCGTTCCGCGTCCCGATGGTGATTTGGTGCGTGCCCTTCGGGATCGTGAAGTTGTCGGTGAGCTCCCAGATGTCCTGATTGAGCCGGTTGCCCTGCGAGTACTGTTCCGAGCCGGAGCGCAGCGAATACGTGCCGGTGCCGGCGGCGTTCGCGAACCCGCCGACCGTGATGAGCGGCGAGAGCACGTTCGGGTCACGTGCGTCCCGAATCCGGTTCAGGCTGACGAGCAGCTCGTTCGAGGCGCCGTTCGAGAAGTTGGTGAAGAACTGAATCCCGGGGTTGCTCGTCCGGTTCTTGAACGAGTAGCCGTTGTTGCTCAACGACCAGGTCGGGAAGGTGGACGAGGACGACCGGCTGAAGATGTTGTCGTCCGCGGAATTGTAGAGGTACCGCAGGACCAGCCGGCTGTTGCTCCCCACGGAGAAGTCGAGGCGGAAGAACAGATTGGCCAGCGGGTTCGGGTTGTTGACCAGTGCGCCCGTGCCGGTCGGCAGGCCGTAGCTCTGGAGTGCCGCGTTGAAGGCGTCGATGTCGCCCTGCGTCGCGACGAGCGGGACGCCGGCATTGGCCGACTGACCGATGTAGGGACCGGCGGCCGGCGCGCTCGCCTTGCGGAATTCCTCATCCACGAAGAAGAACGCCTTGTTCCGGACCAGGGGCCCGCCGACCGAGGCGTCGAACTGACTCGGGTGGAAGTCACTCAGGCTCAGCGGATCGCCCGCG
>DATFMZ010000009.1:0-2408 GCA_035266665.1 Gemmatimonadales bacterium
TGCTTCCTACGGGGCCGCGGCTCCGCCTTCGTCAGCGCTGTCTCGAGCGCGTCGACCAGCACCGGGCGCGTCCGCCGCGGCTCGATCACGTCGTCGACGTAGCCGCGCTCCGCCGCCGTGTACGGGTTCGCGAAGCGCTCCTTGTAGTCGGCGATCAGCTCCGGGCGGTCTTCCTCCGGCCGGTCGCGGTAGATGATGTTGACGGCGCCCTCGGGCCCCATCACCGCCACCTCCGCCGTCGGCCACGCGAAGTTGAAGTCGGCCCGGATGTGCTTCGAGCTCATGACGTCGTACGCGCCGCCGTACGCCTTGCGCGTGATGACGGTGAGCTTGGGCACCGTCGCCTCCGCATACGCGTAGAGGAGCTTCGCGCCCTCCTTGATGATCCCGCCGTGCTCCTGATCCACGCCCGGGAGAAAGCCGGGGACGTCCTCGAAGGTGACGAGCGGGATGTTGAACGCGTCGCAGAAGCGGATGAACCGGGCTCCCTTGGCGGAGGCGTTGATGTCCAGCACGCCCGCGAGCACCGCCGGCTGGTTGGCGATGATCCCCACCGGGTGGCCCCCCAGCCGCGCGAATCCGACGATCAAATTCTCGGCGTACTGCGCGTGCACCTCGAGCAGCTCGCCGTCGTCCACGACACGCCCGAGAATCCCGTGCATGTCGTACGGCTTGTTCGGGTTGTCGGGCACCGCGGTGAGCAGATCTTCGTCCCGCCGGTCGGCGCGGTCGTCGGTGTCGCGCACCGGCGGGCTGTCGAGGTTGTTCGATGGCAGAAAGCTCAGGAGCCGGCGGATCCCGGCCAGGCACTCCATCTCGGAATCGGTGACGAAGTGCGCGACGCCCGAGGTGGACGCGTGCACGTCCGCGCCGCCGAGCTCTTCGGACGTCACGTCTTCATGCGTCACCGTCTTCACCACGTTCGGGCCCGTCACGAACATGTACGAGATCCCGCGCACCATGTAGACGAAATCGGTGATCGCGGGACTGTAAACCGCTCCCCCGGCGCACGGGCCGAGGATCGCACTGATCTGCGGGATCACGCCCGAGGCGAGCGTGTTCCGGAGGAAGATGTCGGCGTAGCCGCCGAGCGAGACGACGCCCTCCTGAATGCGCGCGCCGCCCGAATCGTTGAGCCCGATGAGCGGCGCGCCGTTCCGCACGGCGAGATCCATCACCTTGCAGATCTTCTCCGCATGCGCCTCGGCGAGCGAGCCGCCGAAGACGGTGAAGTCCTGCGCGAAGAGATAGACCTGGCGTCCGTCGATTCGCGCATACCCGGTCACCACGCCGTCGCCGAGCGGCTTCTGCGCGTCGAGCCCGAAGGCGGTGGCCCGGTGCGTCACGAACCGGTCGAGCTCCACGAAGGAGCCCGGGTCCACGAGCAGGTCGATCCGCTCACGCGCGGTGAGCTTGCCCTTGGCGTGTTGCTGCTCGATGCGGTCCGCGCCGCCGCCCAGCTCCGATTCGTCCCGCAGGCGGTTCAGGCCATCGAGCTTCTGTTCGATCGTCATCGGCGGTCTCCCGCAAGCGCGGCCGTGCGACGCAAAACCGCCGGCGACTCCTCGAGGAGGGGCCGCCGGCGGCGTGCGTGCATCGGGTGGTTCACTCGTCCGACGGGGGCTGGTCGCCTTCGGCCGGGGCTTCGGCCTCGGCCGCCTCGTCGGTGTCGGTGCTGTCGGTGGTCTCGTCGGCGTTCGCTTCCGCGGCGGCCTCGGCTTCCCCTTCGGTCGGCTCGGGGAGCATCTCGACCGGCGGCTTCTGCGGCTCGCCGGTGGCGGCCAGCACGATGCGGTGGTGAATGGGATCGACTTCCATCACCTTCACGTCGACCGTCCACCCCTCGAGCGCGACGTCCTCGAGCCGCTTGTTGTCGGGCGTCGGGAACTGGCTCGCCGGAATGATCCCCTCGATGTTGTTCCCGATGTCCACGACCACCGTGTTGTCCATGACGCGGACGATCCGACCCTCCATCTCCGTGCCGACCGGATAGTCCTCACCGATCTGCAGCCACGGATCTTCCTGCGCCTGCTTGAGGCCGAGGGAGATCCGCTTGTTGTCGGCGTCGATGTTGAGGATCAGCACCTCGACGGTGTCGCCCTTCTTCACGATCTCCGAGGGATGCTGGACGCGCTTGGTCCACGACATGTCGGAGATGTGGATCAGGCCGTCGATGCCGGGCTCGATCTCGACGAAGGCGCCGAAGCTGGTGAGGTTCCGGACCTTACCCTGGATCCGGGTGCCGATCGGGTACTTCTGGGGCAGCACCATCCAGGGATCCTGCTCGGTCTGCTTCATGCCGAGCGAGATCTTCTCTTCCTGCTCGTCGACCTTGAGCACCACCGCCTCGATGGTCTCACCGATGGAGACGATCTTGGACGGGTGCCGGACGTTCCGGGTCCAGCTCA
>DATFMZ010000010.1:0-2520 GCA_035266665.1 Gemmatimonadales bacterium
GCTCCGGAACTGGGCGGCGCCACCGCTCGACGTGCACCGGCTGGACGCCGTGGTGCTGAGCCACGCACACCTCGATCACACGGGCTATCTCCCGGCCCTCGTGAAGCACGGGTTCAAGGGGCCCATCTACTGCACCGCCGGCACCGCCGACCTCGCGCGCATTCTCCTCCCCGACTCGGCGCACCTCCAGGAGGAAGCGGCCGCGCGCGCAAACCGCAGAGGATACTCGAAGCACCGCCCGGCGCTCCCGCTGTATACGGTGGCCGACGCGGAGGCGGCACTCGAGCGGCTCACCCCCAGACTCTATCACCGCCCGTTCGAGGCGGCGCCCGGCCTCGAGATCACCTATCGCTACGCGGGACACATCCTGGGATCGGCGACGGTCACCGCGACGTTCGATGGAAAGACGGCGGCGACCTTGGCGTTCTCCGGGGACCTGGGGCGCTGGAATCAGCCCGTGCTTCCGGACCCGGAGTTCATCTCGCAGGCCGACGTCCTGCTGCTCGAGTCCACGTATGGGGACCGCATCCACGCCGCGGATCCGGAAGCGGAGCTCGCGCGCGTCGTCCGCGAAACGGCGGAGCGCGGCGGGGTGCTCATCATTCCCGCCTTCGCCGTCGGGCGCACGCAGGAGATCCTCTGGCACTTGAAGCGGCTCGAGGACCACCAGGCGATCCCCCGGCTTCCGGTCTATCTCGACAGTCCGATGGCGATCGACGTGACCGATCTCTATCGCCGGCACGCGGACGAGCACGACAAGCAGATGCGGCGCGCGCTCGCCGCCGGCGACCACCCGCTCACCCCCTCACAGCTCACCCTCGCCCACACCCCTGAGGAATCGAAGGCGATCAACGCGCTGAGCGGTCCGATCGTCATCGTCTCCGCGAGCGGGATGGCGACGGGCGGTCGCGTGCTGCACCACCTCGCGCGCCGGCTTCCCGAGCGGCGGACGACCGTCCTGCTGGTGGGATTTCAGGCGGCGGGCACACGTGGCCGCTCGCTCCAAGAAGGGGCGAAGACGGTCCGGATGTTCGGGCAGGACGTGCCGGTGCGGGCCCGCATCGAGACCTTGGACGGTCTCTCGGCACATGCCGACCGGGAGGAGATCCTTCGGTGGTTACACGGCTTCGAGCAACCGCCCACGGAAACGGTTCTCGTGCACGGCGAAGCGGGCGCCGCCGCCCATCTCGCCGACACGATTCACCGCACCCTGGGCTGGTCGGTGCATTCCGCGCAGGATGGGGAGCGGGTGGAGATTCGGCAGGCCTAACCCGCCGCCTGCGGCGCGAGCGCCGGCAACGGCCGCACGGCCGACGCCGAGCGCGCGCGCAGCGCGTTGAGGATCACCACCGTATCGAGCGCCTCCTGCAGGAGCGCGCCCACCGCCGGCAGGATGTAGCCGAAGCTCGCGACGACCATCAACCCAAAGCTCACGCTGAGACCGATCGCGATGCCCTGCACCGCGACCCGGCGCATGTGCCGGCCGATCAGCATCGCGTCGTGGACCCGGCTCACGTCGTCCACGAGCAGGACGACGTCGGCCGCGGCCGCCGAGGCCGCGGGCGCATGCGCGCCCATCGCGACGCCGACCGTGGCCGTGGCGAGCGCGGGCGCGTCGTTGATGCCGTCGCCGACCATGAGCACCGAACCGAAGGCGCGCTTGAGGTCGCGCACGGCGAGCACCTTGTCCGTCGGCAAGAGCTCCGCCCGCACGTCCGCGATGCCCACCTCGCGTCCGATGGCCAGGGCGTTGGGCGCACGATCCCCGGTGAGCATCGCGACGTGGGCAACGCCGAGCGCCGGCAGCGCGGCCACGAGCGCGGGTGCGTCGTCGCGAATGCGATCGGCGAACTCGATGGCGCCGGCGAAGGCACCGTCCACCGCGACGTAGGCGATCGTCGTGGCGTGCGCGTCGCCGTCGGTCACGACCCCGTGCGCGGTGAGGAACGCCGCCGAGCCCACGATCACGTTGTGCCCCGCAACGTTCGCCGCCACGCCGGACCCCGCCTCTTCGTGAAAGGCCGTCGGCGTCGGAACGTGGAGCCCGCGCTCGTGGGCGGCGGCGACGACCGCGGCGCCGAGGTGGTGCGAGGAGAGCTGCTCGACCGACGCGGCATACCGGAGGAGGTCCTCCTCACTCACTCCAGCCGCGTGAACGTGGGCGACGGTCGGATGCCCGATCGTGAGCGTCCCCGTCTTGTCGAACACGACGGCCTGGACCCGGCCGATCTCCTCGATCGCCGAGCCGGCCTTCACGATGATGCCCTGCTGGGCGGCGCGGCTGATCCCCGCGATCACGGCGACGGGCGTCGCGAGGATCAGCGGACAGGGCGTCGCCACGACGAGCACAGCGAGCACGTTCGTGGGATTGTGGGTCAGAAGGTAGGCGATGACACACATGCCGATCGCGAGCGGCGTGAACCACACGGCGTACCGATCGGCGATACGCTGGATCGGCGGGCGGTCGCGGCGCGCCTCCTCGACCAAATGCACGATCTGCTGGTACTGGCTCTCGGCACT
>DATFMZ010000011.1:0-5416 GCA_035266665.1 Gemmatimonadales bacterium
ACGACGCTCGGCGGTGGCAAGCGCAGCGAAGTGGGTGCGGTGAGCGCGCTCGCGCTGGTGACGGGCCTCGTCCTGAGCATCCGCAAACCCGATCCCCAACCGGTCGAGGCGAACATCCGCTACAACGCGTTGCTGCGGCAGCAGCTCGCCGAGCAGAACAAGCGGATCGCGGAGCAGAACGCGGAGCGCCGGCGGCAGGTGCAGCTCACCATCGTGCCGGCGTCCGACAGTGGCGCCGGCGCCAGAGGCGGATCGTGACGCGTTCCGCGCTGCTCGCGCTCGCGCTCGCCCTGGCGGCGGTGCCCGCCGCGCAGGCCCAGGTGCTCCGGATCGGCATCGACGCGGTCGGCCTCTCGTACGCCGAGACGCATGCCGCGCGCCGAGCGAACGGACAGGGCGTAGGCGGATTGGTGAGCGTGCGGTGGCGCCGGTTCGGACTCGATCTCTCGGGCTACACGTCCAGGGTGGATTCCGTCCCCGGCGAGCTCTCCAAGTTCACCATGCTCGAGGGGCGTGTGCGGGCGAGCTATCGCGTGGTCCCGCTGGTCGCGATCGAGATCGGCGGCGAGCGCCGGAAGATCGATCCCGCGCTCGCCACACAGGACGTGAGCGCGGGGAGCATCGGCGTGCTCTCGGAGGCACCGCTCACCAAGCTCGGCAGCATCTGGATGCGGGGGGCGTATCTCGTGAACCCCAAGTTCAGCGGCGGGGGGACGGCGGGACTCGCCGTCGAGCTCGGCTTCGGCGTGGCGGTGGGGACGGCCAACGGGCGGTTCCGGGTCCGCGCCGAGTACGGCTTTCAGCGGATCGACCGTACGGCGGACAACCTCGACGTGCCGATTCAGGTGTCGGTGGCGAAGCTGGGGGTGGATTTTGGGATTTGAGTAGAGTGGCAGAGTGGCAGAGTGGCAGAGGGGCAGAGGGGCAGACCGATCGGGAGTGGCGAGCGGCTCGTTCGCGGCCTGAAGGCCGCGCTCGGCGCTCGCGCGGATGGTTCGACTCGCAGTGTAGGGGGAGGGGACGATGCGCAAGATCAACATGGGGCTGGTGATTCTGGGCGGGTTGGTGGCGGGGCTACTCATCAACGTCGTCGAGTACGTGATGAACATGTATGTGCTCGCCGATGTCTCGCGGCACATGATGGGCGAGTTGGGGTTACCCGCCGAGCCGAGCGGGGCTGTGATCGTGGGCTATCTCGTGCTGGGCTTCCTGTTGGGGCTGCTGTTGGCGTGGACGTACGCCGCGATCCGGCCACGGTTCGGGGCGGGCCCGCGCACGGCGGTGGCGGCGGGGTTCGCGGTCTGGGTCGGCGCGGTGCTCATTCCGGGTCTCAGCTACCACCTGATGGGGCTCTACTCGTTGCACCTCGTGGCGATCGGATGGACGTATGGATTGGTCGAGCTGGTGCTCGCGGCGCTGATCGCGGGGGCGATGTATAAGGAAGGTGGGGAGGTGCAGGCGGCGTAGAGGCCGCCGGGCGGAAACGTGCGCGGGGGAGTTCCTAGCCGTCTGTCGGCGGCCGGGGCGCCGGCCCAGAGTCGCGCGCCGCTCCGTCGAGCACGTCACGGACCTTGCGCGCCAGTTCTGCAACGGTGAACGGTTTCTGCACCCACGCGGCGCCGTGTGCCAGGACCCGGTGCCGCATCACCACGTCATCGGTGTATCCCGAGGCAAAGAGGATCTTCAGCGACGGGTTCGCGGCGCCGGCGTGATCCGCGAGCTCCCGCCCGTTCATGCCGGGAAGCACGAGATCCGTCAGGAGCAGATCGACGGGCCGGTCGCGGCGCGCCAGGGCCTGGAGGGCCCGCTCCGCGTTGGGCGCCTCGAGCACGGCGTAGCCCAACATGGTGAGAATCCGCACCGCGGCGTGACGCACCGCGTCGTCATCTTCTACGAAGAGAATGGTCTCCGTACCGCGTGGAATCTCGCCGCGTGGCCCATGCTCCTCGTCGGTGCGACCCGACGTGACCGGGAGCAGTACGCGCATGGTCGTGCCGGTCCCCACCTCGCTCTCGACCGTGATGTGCCCGTCGAAGTGGGTCACGATATCGTGTGAAGTGGCGAGGCCGAGCCCGGTTCCCTGTCCGCTCCCCTTGGTCGTGAACAGCGCCTCGAAGAGATGTTCCTTGACCGCGTCGCTCATACCGGTGCCCGTATCGCGTACGGCGATCTCTACGAACGCGCCGGCCGTCGGGGCGTCGAGCTGCACCGTCCCAGTCTGGATCGTGAGACGTCCACCGTCGGGCATCGCGTCGCGCGCGTTCACGATCAGGTTCAACACGACCTGCTCCACCTGGCCGGCGTCGGCGAGGACGGTGGCCGGATCGGCGGCGAGCTCGAGGCGCAGATCGACGTCCTCGCCGATCAACCGGTGCATCATCGACCCGAGTCCGTCGAGCAGGTGATCGACGTCGATCACTTTGGGCTCGATGATCTGCTGGCGCGAAAAGGCGAGGAGCTGCCGCGTCAGCACCGAGGCCCGCTCGGCGGCTTTGCCGATCTCTTCGAGGCTCGAGACCTCCACGTTTCCCTGGTCCAGGAGCGCCAGTTGGACCTCGCCCATGATGACGGTGAGGATGTTGTTGAAGTCGTGCGCCACGCCGCCCGCCAGCCGGCCGACCGCTTCCATCCGCTGGGCCTGGCGCAGCTGCTCCTCCATGCGAAGCGCGTCGGTGATGTCTTCGAGGATTCCCACGACGCCGCGCGGCGTACCGGTTGCGTCACGGATCGGCGCGGTGGATACGCGCACGTCCACCCACCGTCCATCGGCCCGTTGGCGCCGCACGTCCTGGCCAACGACCAGCTGCCCGGCCAGGGTCTCCCGCACGATCGCGTCCGCTTCGCTCCGGCCCCCCGGGGGGAGCACCGGGTTGGGGCGGCCGAGGACCTCGTCCGCGGTCCAGCCGAACGTCTGCTCGGCCGCGCGGTTCCAGAGGACGACACGCCCCTGCACGTCCAGCACGATTACCGCCAGCGGGGTCGCCTCGAGGATGCTCCGACGCATCTCCGCCTCGTCCATCAGGGCCTGCTGCGCGCGCCGCGACTCGGTCAGGTCGAGCACGAACGTGATGCCGCGTTCGGGATCGTCCTCGAACGCCGCCGGGCCGACGAGCACCGGGACGCGATGCCCGTCGGCGTGCAGGTACTCCTTCTCGAAGGGGCCGGCGACGCCCCCGACGGTTACGTCGTCGACCGCGCGCGCCGTCGCGGGCTGGTGCTCGGGCGGCGTGAGCGTCCGGTAGTTGAGCCGTCCCGCCTCGAGATCGTCCCGCGAGTAGCCGAGCATCCGGAGAAAGGCGTCGTTCGCGTCGGTGATCAGCCCCGAGCGGTGCCAAAAGACGATCCCGATCAGATTCGAGTCCACGAGGCGGCGGAACCGCGCCTCGCTGGCTCGGAGGGCCTCTTCCGCGCGGCGGCGCTCGCGCCGAGCGGCGGCGTCCCGGAGCTCGCGTTCGATCGCGGGGACGAGGCGCCGGAGATTGTCTTTGAGGACGTAGTCGTTCGCGCCGGCGCGCATCGCCTCGACGGCCTTGTCTTCCCCGATCGTTCCGGACACGAAGATGAACGGCGTGTCGCCGGCCCGCGCGCGCACCAAGGCGAGCGCATCCGTTCCGCTGAAGTGCGGCATCGAGTAATCGCCGATCACGAGATCCCACGTCGCGTCGTCGAGCGCCGCCGCCATCGCCTCGGCCGTATCCACCCGACGATGCTCGAGGGCAAAGCCTGCGCGCCGCAGCTCGCGGACGAGCAGCAGCGCGTCGTCCTCCGAGTCCTCGACGATCAGCAGACGAAGGGGCGTGGTCATGGAGAACGCGCGTCCGGCGCCGTCTCGTTCAGCAGCAGCCAGTAGAGCCCGAGCTGCCGCGCGGCCTCGAGGAACTCCGAGAAGTCCACCGGCTTGCGCACGTAGCTGTTGGCGCCGAGCCGGTATCCCTCCACGAGGTCGCGCTCCTCGTTCGACGACGTCAGAATGACCACCGGCAGGTACCGCGTGCGCTCGTCGGCGCGGATGCGGCGCAGCACCTCGAGTCCGTCCACCTTCGGGAGCTTGAGATCGAGCAGGACGACCTGGGGGCGCGGATGCGCGGACGGAGCTCCATCCGCCCCGTTGCCGAACAGGTACTCGAGCGCCTCGGCGCCGTCACGCACCGATTCGATGTTGTTCGCGATCTTCTGGCGCCGGAAGGCGCGCAACGTCAGCTCGCGATCGTCGGGGTTGTCTTCGACCAGCAGAATGACGCCTTCGCTCATGCGGACGTGCTCCCGTTGTGCGTGCCGTCGGGCACCGTGAACGCAATCGTCGCCCCCCGGCCCGGATGACCGGTCGCCCAGATCCGCCCCCCGTGCCGGTGAATCACCCGTTGCACGATCGCGAGGCCGATGCCCGTACCCTCGAACTCCTCCAGAGTGTGCAGGCGTTGGAACGGGCCGAACAGCTTGCCGGCATACTGCATGTCGAAGCCGACGCCGTTGTCCCGCACGAAGAAGACTCGCTCGGCGCCGTCGGATGTAACGTCGAGCCGGACCGTCGGGTCCGGTTCCTTCGCGGTGAACTTGAAGGCGTTGGCGAGGAGATTCTGGAGCGCCTGCCGCAGGAGCCGGCGATCGCCGTGCACCGTGAGGTCGGGGGCGATCACCGCTTCCACGCGGCGTTCCGGCTCGGCCTTCCGCAGCTCGGCGACGATCTCTTCCGCGAGCGCGCTCAGATCCACCGGCGCGTGCTGGAGTTCGGTGCGTGTGATGCGGGAGAGCGCGAGCAGGTCGTCGATCAGCTCCGCCATGCGCTGCGTGGCGCGACGTACGCGCCGGAGATAGTCGCGGCCGGTGTCATTCAGCTGCGCGTCGTAGTCTTCGAGGAGCGCGAGCGAGAAGCCGTCGATGCTGCGCAGCGGGGCGCGAAGATCGTGCGAGACGGAATAGCTGAATGCTTCCAGCTCGCGAACGGTCTGCGTGAGGTCGGCGGTCCGCTCGTTCACTTGCGTCTCGAGGCGCTCGTGTGCCTGCTGAACCGTCGCCGCCATGCGGTTGAAGGCGGTGGCGACGGTGCCCGTCTCATCGTCGCGGGGCACCTCAACACGTTGACCGTAGTCCCCGCCGGCGATCGCCTCGGCGGCGTCGGCGAGCTGGTGGAGCGGCTGCGTCAGCGGACGGCTCACGAACCACGCCGCGAGCCAGCCGAGCAGCACGAGTCCCAGCGTGATGGCGGCGATCTCCACGGCGACGGCGCGTGCGCCGGCGAGCACGGGGCCGCGCGGGAACTCGACCACGATGGTCCACGGCGCGGCGGCGAGCACCGCCGACGCGGCGAGCCGCCAGGTTCCGTCGGCGTGCTGGTACTCGAGGAGGCCGGCGGTGTTGTCGGCCACGGAGGCCGGGGGGCCGGCGGCGCGTTGCGCGAGATCGGTCCAGAGGTCGC
>DATFMZ010000012.1:0-9958 GCA_035266665.1 Gemmatimonadales bacterium
GCGACGCTCGGCGCGGCCACGGATTCGGTGCGCGTCGGTGCATTCGCCACGGTGGCCGTGGGGCCGCACGGCGAATATCTGGTGGCTCCCGTCGGGAACGGGGCGCAGATCGCGCGATATGCGCGGGATGGGAAGTTCATCGGGACCGTGGGACGTCCCGGGCGCGGCCCCGGTGAATTTCAGGGCATCCGGCTTGTGACGCTCGCGCGGGCCGACTCGGTGCTCGTGCTCGATCACCGTCTCACCCTGCTCTCTCCTTCGTTTCAATACGTGCGCAGCGGTGCTCCACCATCCGGCGTCTCGGCCGGCGAAGCCGTCGTGCTGCGCGACGGATCCGTCGTGCTGAACGGCCAGGGACCGGATACGCCGCTCTTCGTGCTGTTCTCGCCGGCGTTGGACAACGCGCATCCACTTGACGTTGCCGTGAAGAGCCAGGCCGGCGCCGATCGCGGCTTCGTGATGACGCGGGACGGGAGCGGCGGGTTCTGGGCCGCACGGGAGGCGTACCGGTACGAGCTCCTGCACATCGACTCCACCGGCACGCTCATCGATTCGCTCGCACCGCCGGCGATGTGGTACGAGCCGTGGAGCTTCAATCCGACGATCCCGGAGGATCCGACCAGCACACCGCCGCACGCGCGGATCGGTGGCATCTGGCGCGACGCCGGGGGCCGCCTTTGGGTGATCGGCGCCTCGGCGGATCGCAACTGGAAGCCGCTCGTCCGCGCGGGCCACGCGGCGCAGGCATCCGTTCCGCCACTCTCTACGTGGCGTACGCTGTTCGATTCACACATCGACGTCATCGATCCCACGAGCGGCGCCGTGCTCGCGTCGCGCGCGTACGACGGCATCCTCCAGGGCTTCACCAGCGACGGTCTGCTGTGGGAGGCGCAACAGGACTCCGCCGGAGCTATCACCCTGCGCGTGATTCGGGCGGAGCTCCGGCATCTCGCGAAGTGACGTACTGTGAGCGATACAGGCGGAGGCACTCTGACATCAGCATGACCGCTCGCCTCGCTGCAACGCTATCCGTCTCTCGCGCATCGAACCGGTGGCTGACGTGTTCGTGCCGCGCGAGCAGAACGACCCTCATCTCTGACGGACCCCGCCTATGAGCCTCTCTCGCCGTCTCGCCATCATCGCCACCGTCGTCGTCGTGCTCGGCCTTCTGGGAGGGGGGATCTATTTCCGCCTCGCCGGCAAGAAGAGCGGGGGTAACGCCTCGGCGAGCGACACGCGCGCCGCCGGTCCCACGCCGGAAGCCGCGACCGCGAACTTCGGCACCGGCGTCGCGATCCCGGTCCAGGCCGCGAAAGTCGTCCGCGGGCCGCTCGTCATCTCGGTGACCGCCGCCGGGCAGGCCGCCGCCGAGCGACAGACCAAGATCCTCTCACAGGTGAACGGTCGGATCGACAAGGTGCTGACGCACGAGGACGCCCGGGTCGGACCCGGTCAGCTGCTGATCCACGTGGATTCGGCGCAGTACGCGCTCGATCTGGCGAGCAAGCGGGCCGGCCTCGCGCAGGCCGAGGCCAACTTCCGCGACCAGACGCTGTTCGACGACTCGATCGCCGACACCGCGATTCGCGCCCAGCGTGAGCGCATCGCGCGCGCCAAGACCGGGGTGGATGCCCAGGAAGTCGCGGTCAAGCAGGCGCAGCTCACCCTCGATCAAACCAAGATCACGGCGCCGTTCTCCGGCCGGGTGGCGGATCTCAAGGTCGTCGAGGGCCAGACGGTCCGCACCGGTGACGAGCTGGTCACGGTGGTGGACTTGAACCCCATCAAGGTGGACGTGCAGGTATTGGAAAGCGAGGTGGGGTATCTCGCGCCGGGCCGCAAGGCGACGGTCACCTTCGCCGCATACCCCGGCCAGGAGTTCACCGGTCACATCTCCACCATCAATCCCGTGGTGAACCAGCAGACACGCACGGCGCGCGTCACCGTCACGATCCCGAATCCCGACGGGAAGATCCTCCCCGGGATGTACGCCCGCGTCTCGCTCGAAGCCCAGCGTTTCGACAACCGGATCCTCGTCCCCCGCTCGGCCATCCTCGAGCGCGACAACCGCACGATGCTCTTCGTCTTCAAGGGCGACAAAGGGAGCAGCGATCAGGGGCTCGCCGAGTGGCGCTACGTCTTCCCGGGTCTGGGCAACGACTCGGTGGTCGAGATTCTCCCGCGCCAGGATCCGAACGAGATGGTGGAGCCCGGTGAGATGGTGCTGACCGACGGGCACTACACCCTGATCCACGATGCGCACGTGCGCCTGGTGCAGAACGTCCAGGCGGCGGGAGGGCGGCCGCAATGAGCGCACGTGTCGTCGCACTCGCCCTCGGGCTCGTGGTGGGCTCGGCGGGATCGGCCGTCGCTCAGCAGGATACGCTCCATCTCACCCTGAGCAGAGCGCTCACGCTCGCGCAGGCCAACAACCCGGCGTATCGCCAGAAAGAGAACACCGCACACGCGGCGGGCGCGGCCGTCCGGTCCGGATGGGCGGCGTTTCTGCCGAGCGTCACCGCCAGCATGAACCTGGGCGGCAATGCGTTCACCAGCGTGACCGGGCAGGATTTCTACGGGCGCCCCGTCCAACTCGACACGCCGGCGACGTATCAGAGCAGTTCGGTGAATCAGTCGATTGGACTCAATCTGACGCTGTTCAATGGGTTCCAAAACCTGAACAACGCGCACGTGGCCTCGGCCCAGCGCGACGCGGACGTGGCGGGGGTGGACGTGCAGGGGGCGCAGCTCGCGGCGGACGTGAAGACGGACTTCTACATGGCGTTGCTCAACGAGCGGCTCATCGCCGTCGAGGAGCAGCTGCTCAAGTCGACGCGCGACCAGCTGGCGGCGACACAGAAGCGCTTCGAGAACGCGAGCGCCGATCAGAGCGACGTGCTGGGTGCGCAGGTGGCCGTCGCGCAGCAGGAGGCGAACGTCGCCCAGCAGCGGGGCGCGGCGGAGAAGTCTCTGCTCACGCTGCGCCAAGCGATCGGGCTCTCCGACACCCTGCCGATCGCGGTGACGGGTGACTTCCCGGCGGCCTTCGATCCCGGCACCAGCGATACCACGGGGCTCTTCGCCCGCGCGCTCAACGACAATCCCACGCTCGCGCAGAGCATCGCGGCGGCCCGTGCGGCGCACGCGAGCGCGGCGGTGCAGCACGGCAAATGGTGGCCCACCATTCAGGCGAATGCGTCGTATACCCGCTCGATGACCCTGAACAGCTACAAGGCGCTCACGGAGTTCAATCCGCAGAACCACGGCTTCTCGTTCGGGTTGTACGTGAGCCTTCCGATCTTCAATCAGTTCCAGACGTCCCAGCAGGTCGCGCAGGCCAACGCGCAGAGCGCCAACGCGGATGAGGCGTTACGCCAGCAGCGGCTGACGGTCCAGACCGAGGTCCGGAGCGCGTTCATCGATCTCGAGAACGCCTACCAGCAGTCGCAGCTCGCCGACCGGAGCGCGGATCTCGCGCGGCGACGCCTGAACCTCTCGCGCCAGAAGTATCTGGCCGGGTCGGTCAACTTCACGGAGCTCGAGCAGATCGTGAATCAGGAGGCGAACGCAGAGCGGACGGCGCTCCGCGCGCGTGCGACGTTCGCCACCTCGCTCGCCGCGCTCGAGCAGAAGGTCGGCGGCAAGGTCGGCCCGTGAGCAAGTCGCTCCCGAAGATCTCGATCGAGCGGCCCGTCGCGGTCGCGATGCTCTTCCTCGGCATCTGCTTCTTGGGGCTCATCTCCTACACGCGCCTTCCGATCGATCTCCTGCCCGACGTCGCCTACCCGAAGCTCGTGATCTACACGAGCTACACCGACGTCGCCCCCGCCGAGGTGGAGCGCCTCGTCACCACGCCGATCGAGCGGGCGGTGAGCGCGGTGCCCGGCGTCGAAAAGGTGGAGAGCGTCTCGCGGCAGGGGATTTCGCTCGTCACGCTCCGGTTCGCGTGGGGCACCGAGATGGATTTCGCGGCGCTCAACGTGCGCGAGAAGCTCGACAACATCCGGAGCACTCTCCCCCAGCGCGTCGACCGGCCGGTGATTCTCCGGACGGATCCCAGCTCCGACCCGATCATGGCGCTCTCTGTCTCGGGCCGAACCGACCTCTGGGCGATGAAGAACCTGGCCGACGAAGTCTTCAAGCGACGGCTCGAGCAGATCGACGGCGTGGCGCAGGCCGCCGTGGTGGGTGGCCTCGAGCGCGAGATCCACGTGGACGTGGATCCGCACAAGCTCGAGAGCTACGGGCTCACCATCAACGACGTGGCGACCGCGCTCAACAACGCGAATCAGAGCGCGCCCGGCGGCACCATCCGCAAAGGCCGCTATCAGTACTCACTCCGCACCCTCGGCGAGTTCCAGTCCATCGATCAGATCGGACAGGTGGTGGTGCCGAAGAGCGGCGGCAGTGGCGGCAGCGCAGACTCCAGCGGCTCAGGCGGTACCGGCATGGTGACCGTCGCCGACGTGGCGACGGTGACGGACGGGTTCCGCGATCGCACCTCCATCACCCGCTACAACGGCGCGGAGGCCGTTGGGCTCCTCCTCTTCAAGGAGAGCGGCGCCAACACCGTCCGGGTGACGCACCGCGTGCAGGACGTGCTCACCGAGCTCCGGCAGGAATATCCCGACGTTCACATCGACGTCGCGATGAGCCAGGCGGGGTTCATCACCGACGCGATCTCGAACGTCGTCCAATCGCTGGTCTTCGGTGGCATCCTCGCCTTTCTGGTGCTCTTCCTCTTCCTCAAGGACGTGCGCTTCCCGGTCGCGATCTCGCTCGCGATCCCGATCTCGGTCATCGCCGCCTTCCCGCTGCTCCAGCTCACCGGCGTCTCGCTCAACGTGATGAGCTTGGGCG
Source organism: Gemmatimonadales bacterium (assembly GCA_035266665.1). Lineage (GTDB taxonomy): Bacteria > Gemmatimonadota > Gemmatimonadetes > Gemmatimonadales > GWC2-71-9 > DATFMZ01. The sequence continues at coordinate 4,861 of DATFMZ010000012.1, forward strand.
GCCTGGCCCTCGGCGTCGGCATGCTGGTGGACAACTCGATCGTCGTCCTGGAGAACGTCTTCCGACATCGTGAGCTGGGGACGCCGCCTACGCTCGCCGCGGTGTTCGGTGCACAGGAAGTGCAGAACGCGATCGCCGCCTCGACGCTCACCACGATCAGCGTCTTCGGGCCGATCATCTACGTCCAGGGGGTCGCGGGCCAGCTCTTCCGCTCGCTCTCGCTCGCGGTGACGTTCGCGCTGCTCGCGAGCCTCCTCGTGGCGCTGACACTCCTGCCCGCGATGGCCGCACGCTGGACGGGCGACCGCGTGATCCGCCCGCCCAAGTTCGTGCGCCGGCCGCTCGATGCCTTCGACCGTTGGTTCGAGCGCTTCGCCGACTGGTATCACGGCGTGCTCGAGGCCGCGCTCAGGCATCGTGGGCGCGTGATGGCGATCTCCTTCGTGCTCTTCATCGGCGCCGTGGCCCTCGGCTTCACGCTCAAGCGCTCCGTGCTCCCGCAGGTGGATCAGGGCTCGTTCGAAGCACGCCTCACCCTGCCGCGCGGCACGCCACTCGACGTCACCGCGTCCGAGTCTGCGCGGCTCGAGAAGATCTTCCACGACGATCCCGGGGTGGACGCGGTCTTCTCGCGGATCGGCCGTCAGGAGGCGGTGGCCGGCGTCGAGGACGAGCAGTCGGGCTTGAACACCGCCGTGCTCGAGGTACGGCTCAAGCCCGGCGCCAAGACCGCCGCGACGCTCGGCCGGCTCCGTCCCGCGTTCGCGAGCTTCCCCGTGGGCGAGCTCACCATCGACGCGAGCCGCGCCACCGCCCTCGGCCGGCTCTTGGGCGAGAACACCGCCGACATCGCGATCCGCGTGCGCGGCGAGAACTTGGACGCGTCGTACGACTACGCGCACGCGCTCGAGGATCAGCTGGGCAAGGAGCAGCCGCTCGACAACGTCCGGCTCGCCACCGAGAGCGGGAATCCCGAGGTGCGGGTCGAGATCGACCGCGAGCAGGCGGCGTCGTACGGCATTCCCGCGGTGGACATCGCGAACGCCGTCGACCGCTACATGCGCGGTGACCAGGCGACCGAGTTCGTGGACTTCGATCGGAAGGTGCCGGTGATCGTGCGGCTCCCCGACAGCGCGCGCACGTCGCTGTCGAGCCTCCAGGATCTGCGCGTGGACGGTGTGCCGCTCACGGAGCTGGTGCACACGTACGAGGACGTGGGGCCGTCCGAGATCCGCCGCGTGGATCAGGCGCGGACGGTCACGGTCTATGCCGACGTCGCCTCGGGGAGCCTCGATAACGCGCTCGGCGACATCCGCGCGATCATCGCCAAGTCCCCACCGCCCAACGGCCTCCGCGTGGACGTAGGCGGCGAGAACGAGGAGCGCCAGGCGGGGTACCGCGCGCTCGGCTTCGCCTTCGCGCTCGCGATGCTCCTGGTCTACATGATCCTCGCGGCGCAGTTCGAGTCGTTCGTCCACCCGTTCACCATTCTCCTGAGCGTCCCGCTCTCGGCGTTCGGCGCGATCGTGCTGCTCTGGGTCACGGGTGACGGGATCAACACCATGAGCCTGATCGGCTTCGTGATTCTGGTCGGGATCGTGGTGAACGACGCGATCGTGAAAGTGGACTTCATCAATCAGCTCCGCGCCAAGGGGATGGCGATCCACGACGCGATTCTCCAGGCGGGACGCGATCGGCTCCGGCCGATCATCATGACGACGGTAACGACCGTGTTCGGGTTGCTGCCGATGGCGTTGGGTATCGGCCGCGGCGCCGACCTCCGCGCGCCACTCGCCGTCGCGGTCATCGGCGGCATCTCGAGCGCCACCCTGCTCACGCTGGTGGTGGTGCCCATTGCGTACGATCTCGTGGAAGAAGGGATGATCAAGGTGAAGAGGTTCTTCGGAGTTGGTGTGGCAGAGTGGCAGCGTGGCAGGGTGGCAGGGGAAGTAGGAGGGGCCGGGGGGACCGCGGCGCCGGACACGACGAGGGAGCCATGACACGGTCGCTCTGCCACGCTGCCACCCTGCCACTCTGCCTGCTCGTCTTCGCGGCCTGCGGCGGTGGCGGGAAGACGGCTACCGCGTCGAAGCCCACCATGCGCGACTCCGCGGGCGTCACGATCGTCGAGAACACCGCGCCGGTCTGGCGCGATGGTGCGGGTTGGACGCTCACGCCCAAGCCGACCGCGTCGATCGGCGTGCTCGACGGTGCGGCCGAGTACCAGCTGTTCCAGGTGTCGGGGACCGTGCGGCTCTCGGACGGGACGATCGTCGTCGCGAACGGTGGCACGAAGCAGATCAGGTTCTACGACGCGAGCGGGAAGTTCCTGAGGAGTGTGGGGCGTGAGGGTGGGGGGCCGGGCGAGTTCAAGCAGCTCGGCGGCCTGTTTCGTCTCCCCGCCGATACGATTGCCGCCTTCGACTGGAATCTGCGGCGGGTTTCGCTGTTCAGCCCGACGGGTGAGCTCGTGCGGAGCTTCCTGCTCACGGTCCCGGGAAATTCGGGCTTTCTCTCGCCCGTCGGGACGCTCGGCGATGGACGGTTCCTGGTCCAGAAGAACGTCGTGTTCATGTCCGGGAAGGTATCGACGGGCGCGAGCCGAGACTCGGTCACGTTCTACGTCGCGGACAGCGTGGGCACGCTCGTGGATACCGTCGGGACGTTCATCGGCAGCGAGCGCTACGTCATGGCCGACAAGAACATGATGAGCGTGACCTCGCTCGCCTTCGGACGGGAGTCGTACATGGCGGCCTGCGATTCGTCCGTCGTCTTCGGGGCGAACGATACCTACGCCTTCGAGCAGCTCGATCCTACCGGACGCTTGGAGCGCATCGTCCGCCGAACGCACGAGACGGTGCCCGTCACAAACGCCGACATCTCCGCCTACAAGGACGAGCAGATCGCGGAGGCGACTGATGCCAACTGGCGTCGGCTCGAGGAGCGCATGCTGGCGGCGATGCCGTACGCGACGACGATGCCCGCCTACAATGCCCTCAGAACCGACGCACTCGGCAATGTCTGGGTCCAGGAGTACACGGCACCCGGCGATTCGTCCAACGTCTGGACGGTCTTCAACCGAGAGGGATGGATGCTCGGGCCGGTGACGGTCCCGCACGGTTTTCAGGTGCGCGACATCGGCGCGGACTACGTGCTCGGGCTCTGGAAGGACGAGAACGACGTGGAGCACGTGATGGAGTACGGGCTTCGGAAGCCGGAAGCACAGGGCAAGGAAGGAGCGTGAGATGAAGATGGCACGGTGGCACGGTGGCAGAGTGGCAGAGCAGCGGCGGCGGGCATCCAACGCCTGCCACCCTGCCACCCTGCCACTCTGCCTGCTCTTCATCGCAGCATGCGGCGGCGGCGGGAAAGCCGGCACCGCATCGAAACCCACCATGCACGACTCCGCCGGCGTCGCGATCGTCGAGAACACGGCGCCGGTGTGGCAGAAGGGGGGCGGGTGGACGCTCACGCCAAAGCCCACGACGTCCATCGGCGTGCTCGACGGTGCGACGGAATACCAACTCTTCCAAGTCGCGGGGGCCGTCCGCCTGTCGAACGGCACGCTCGTCGTCGCGAACGGCGGGACCGACCAGATCCGATTCTACGATTCCACGGGCCATTTTCTCGAGAGCGCCGGGCGCAAGGGCGGCGGGCCTGGTGAGTTCAAGCAGATGGGCACCATCTTTCGCTTCCCTGGTGACACCGTCGGAGTCGCCGACTGGAGTCTCCAGCGCATGTCGCTCTTCACACCCGGCGGTGAATTCGTCCGAAGTTTCCCGATCGCCGCGCCCGGCGGACGGGGCTTCGTGCAGCCGATCGCGGTCTTCTCCGACGGATCGCTGCTCGCTCAGATCCAGTCGTTCGGTGCCGGCGGACCGCCGAAGTCCGGTATTCATCGTGATTCGGCGACGTACGTGCGCCTCGACGAGACGGGTACCGTGGCTGACACGATCGGGACCTTTCTCGGCACCGAGAGTCTCGTGATTGCCGAGACGAACATGATCATGATGACGTACCTCCCCTTCGGGCGTGGGTCGTTCATCACGGCGCGCGACAGCTCGGTCGTCTTCGGCGCGAACGATACCTATGCCTTCGAATGGCTGGACCGCGCGGGGCACGTACGACGCATCGTACGTCGGGCGCACACGCCGACCCCGCTCACCGACGCGGACGTCTCGAAGTACAAGGAAGAGCGGCTCGCGGACGCCTCCGATGACAACCAGCGCAAGTTCGAGCAGCGTATCCTCGACAAAACCACGTTCCCCAAGACGATTCCCGCGTACAAGTCGATCAAGACGGATGCCGCCGGCGACGTGTGGGTCCAGGCATATACCGCTCCCGGCGATTCGTCGAACAACTGGTCGGTCTTCAATACCGATGGATGGTTGCTCGGCACCGTCGCGCTCCCGCCCAACTTTCGGCCCGACCAGTTCGGCGCGGACTACGTGCTCGGGATCTGGAAGGACGAGAACGACGTCGAGCACGTGATGGAGTACGGGATCCGGAAGCCGGAAGTTGGCGGGAAAGAGGGGGCGTGAGGTGAAGATGGCAGTGTGGCAGAGAGGCAGAGTGGCAGAGCAGCGAGGGCGGACGTCCATCCCCTGCCACCCTGCCACCCTGCCACTCTGCCTGCCGGCCACACCCCGCGCGATAGGCCTCGACGCATGATCCGCCTCTCCATCCGCCGGCCCGTGGCGATCACCATGGCGTACCTCGCCGTGGCGTTGCTCGGCGTCGCCGCATGGCGCAACATCCCGATCGAGCTCCTCCCGAACACGAATCTCCCGCAGCTCAACATCCAGGCCTACTGGCCCGGTGCATCGCCTGAGGTGACCGAGGCGTTCCTCACCTCACCCGTCGAGGCCGCGGTGCAGCAGGTGCGCGGCGTGCACAAGGTGACCTCGACATCGTCCCAGCAGAACGGCGCCGGGATCGCGAACATCCAGGTCGAGTTCACCCAGAACACCGACATGCAGTTCGCGCGGCTCGATCTCTCCGAGCGGCTCGCGGCGCTCCAGAGCACGTTGCCCCCCAACGTCATCGGGCCCACGGTCAGCCCCTACGTCCCGCAGGAGTTTCAGAAACAGAGCCGCCC
>DATFMZ010000013.1:0-10420 GCA_035266665.1 Gemmatimonadales bacterium
GGCTTCCCGCCCACGGGCGCGCAGATCGCGTCCGGCGCTTCGCCGGCGCGTGTGATCGACTCGATCGCCGGCTGGCAGTCGGCGACGGATGCGAACGGCGACGGCGTCATCGAACAGAACGAAGTGAAGGTCGTCCCGGGCTCGCTGCTCGGTCAGGCGATCCTGGCGCAGGCCGTGTTCGACAACAAATTCCTCCTGCCGTTCGCGCCCGAAGCCCCGAACTTCTTCTTGGTTCCGGGCAACAGCCAGGTGACGATCGTCTGGAGTCCGTCCGCGTCCGAGGCGACGGGCGATCCGTACTACACGGTGGCGTCCGATCCGACCTCGCCGCTGTACGATCCGAACTATCGGGATCATGACGTCGAGGGCTATCGGATCTACCGCGGTCGGACCACCGGCGACCTGCAGCTGGTCGCCCAGTTCGACTACTCCAATACGACCTTCCTCGATTACACGGCCGCGTTCGACTACGGCGGGCACTGCGCGCCGGAACTTGGCGTCACCAGCGGCTGTCCGACCAGCGACTTCGCGGCGAATCCGCAGTCGCACGACATCATCAGCCCGTTCGTGCAGATCCTGCCGGGAACCGGCCGGACCCTGCTGGCCGACAGCTCGGTCTTCGTCCTGAAGGCCGACACCGCGGTCACGAGCCTGGGCTTCCCGCCGCTCACCGACAACGGCGTGCCGTTCGCGTACGTCGACAAGTCGGTGCGGAACTCGTTCACCTACTACTACGCCGTCACGGCTTTCGACATCAACTCGCCGAAAGCGGGCGCGAGTTCCTACGAGTCCGCTCGTGTGACGAAGTCGGTCACGCCGCGCGCGGCCGGCCCCGACGTCACCCAGACGACGCTCCAGAAGCTGGTGACGGGTGACGACGGCGTGGCGCTCAACACCTCGGCCGACTGGCCGAGCATCGACGCCGACAACGGCACGTTCAGCGGCAACGTTCCCCCCGCGACCTCCGGTAGCTTCGGATTCCTCGCGGTGGTCAACGAAGTGCTGCCGAACGGCGACATCAAGATCCAGCTCGACTCCGTCGGCCCCGGCTACGTGGGCGGTGTCGGCCCGGGCCCGACCTTGTACACCACGCTGAGCGGCGGTGGCACCACGATTCAAAAGTCGGTCGAGCTGCCCGAGGCGTCGTTCTCGTCAGACGCGACGAATGACTTCTCGATCTCCGCGCCGCTGGTACCCTACGACTCGGCGCGCGCCAAGCTGTTCGGCATCGCCTTCAAGCAGGACGTGCGGATGCCGGTGGAGTTCACCGGGAAGGTCGCCTCGTACATCAACAACTCCAACGGCGTCGCCGTGACCAACGGCCGCTACGGGGCGGGCAGTCCGGCGTACGATGCGTCGCGGTACCTGGCGCACTCGCGCTGGTTCGACGCCGGTGGCAGCGCGCCGCCCGATCCGACCATCAACGCCCTGCCGGACACCACGCACAATTCCGGCACGCTGACGAACGTCGGGCGGATCTGGAACCCGATGGTGTATCGGGACAACAACATTCCGGTACTGTTCCGCTACTACACGTATTCAGGCGTCGCGTGGTATCCGGCGGACTTCATCGTTACCTGGGATGGGAACGGCGGCATCACGGTGCGCGACACCACGCACCACGTGGACCTGCCGTTCAACATCCACGGTGGCGCCGGCTGGGGCTTCGTGAACGAAGACAGTCTGCTCGCCGCGGGCTACACGCAGGCCGACTTCGACGGCACCAATCCCACCCTCTGGGATGGCGAGGGGACGCCGAACGTCAACGTTCCGGGTTACGAGCACCTCTATGCCACGAGCCCGACCTGCGATCTGTGGGGCACGCCGTGCATGAACTACAGTCCGACGGCACAGCTCGAGCCGCTCGACTTCAATAACGACGGTGTGCAGGACGCCACGGGCATCATCCTGGAGATCAACCAGGAGGCGTTCTTCATGGAGATGTCGTCGCTGCCGTCGGCCGGCACCCAGTGGCACCTGCGGGCGATTTCCGGTCCGATGACGGCTGACTGCACGCCGGGGCTCCAGACGACCATGACCGACTGCAGTAACTATCACTTCACCCCGCCGCCGGCGGTGACGCCGAACGTGCCGGGGCTGCAGTACAAGATCAGCGTCACCCAGCAGTTCTCGGTGGATCCGACTGCGAAGGTGAACCTGGACAGCGTGCACACCGTGCCCGATCCGTACTACGCCACGAACGCGCTCGAGGCCACGGCAACCACGAAGGTGCTCAAGTTCGTCCATCTGCCGAGCGAGGCGATCATCCGGATTTACTCGGTGAGCGGCGTGCTCGTGCAGGTGCTGTATCACAACGATCAGACCGGTGGCGGCGAAGAGACCTGGAACCTGCGGAACCGGAACAACCAGTTCGTCGCATCCGGTGTCTACTTCTATCACGTGGAAACGCCGTCCGGCCAGGAGAAGGTGGGCCGCTTCACGGTGATCAACTACGCCCAGTGACGACACCAGTGCGGGGGGTAGGGGCAGCGCCCCTACCCCCCCGACCGGAGGCAAGGATATGAAAGGACTGCTTAGTCGTACGATCGGTGTGGTGACGGCACTCGGCACGCTCGTGGCAGTGCCCGCGGTCGCCCAAACCGGGACCACGACCGACAATACCGCGTACGGCACGACGTCGGCGGAATTCCTGTCGCTCGGCGCCGGTGCCCGGGCGGCAGCGCTCGGCGGGTCGTTCGCGGCGCTCGCCAACGACGTGACGGCGCTGTACTGGAACCCGGCGGGTGTGGCCTTGATGGATCGCCCGGGGGTCTCCGTGTCCACGTACACGTACGTCGCGAACACGCGGTACAACTGGGCCGGACTCGCCTTCCCCATGTCTGGGGGCGAGCGCGCGATCGGGATTCAGGCCGGGACCTTCGGCTTCTCGGGGCAGCCCGTCTACACGCTGGCCAACCCGGAAGGTGACGGGTCGACGTACAGCGTCTCCGAGTTCTTTGGGGGCCTGACGTACGCCCAGAACTTCTCCGACCGGTTCTCCGCGGGCATCACCGCAAAGATGATCAGCGACAATCTGGCGCTGACCAGCGCGACGGCGTTCGCGGTCGACTTCGGCACGAACTTCCACGCCCAGATCGGGGCCCGCAGCATCCGGGCCTCGTTCGTGATCTCGAATCTCGGCAGCACGCTGCGGCACACCGGCACGGGCCTCGACGTGGCCGTGATCCGGCAGCCGCCGCTCGATCAGCAGAACATCCCGCAGGAAGCGGCGCCGGCCGACCTCAAGACGAAGGACTGGAGTCTTCCGGTGATGTTCCGCGTCGGGGTCGCGCTCGACCTCATGCAGTCGGCGTCGAGCCGCGTCACCCTGTTGAGTGAGTTCAATCAGCCGAACAACTCGAAGCCCGGCTTCAACGGCGGCCTCGAGTGGGCGCTGACGAACATCGGGAACAGCGGGTTCACCGCGATGGCCCGCGGCAGCTACTCGTATCAGTCGGACAACTCGCTGACCATCACCAACGCGGCGGGGTTCAACACCACGCTCACGAGCCAGAGGAATCAGGACGGCCTCGCGTTCGGCGGCGGACTCGACTACGATCGCGGCCAGTTCGGCATCGGGATCGATTACGCCTACCGGAGCCTCGGCGTACTCGGCGGCACGAACTTCTTCAGCGCGACGCTGCACTGGTAATGCGATGGGGCGCGGACGCCGGGGGCTCCCGGCGCCCGCCTCCGTCTGAACGCTCGAACGTGCGCGCAACTCGCTTCGTGGCCCCAGTGGCCCTCGCTCTCGTCACGCTCGCGTGGCGGCCCGCCCTTCAGCACCAGCCTGACGGGGTGGAGTTGACGGCTGTCCGCTTCTTCCGGGGCGGCCAGACGACGTTGATCGACGGATTCTGTCGCGTCCCGTTCTCGATTCTGTCGCCCTTGTCGGGCGGTGACGCCGCCTACCATGTGGACGTCAAGGTGCTCGACAACTCCGGCAACGAGCTCTATAACGACGGGTGGTCGGAATCGGTCTCCGCCGGCGTGCTCTCAATGCCCGGCGGGTCGTCGATCGAGCCCTTCAAGTTCATCGCCAAGACCGGCGCATACCGCATCGACGTCTCGGTGCGGGACTCCGCGTCGGGCTCGGAAACCTCCTCGTCGACGACCGTGTCCGCGTTCACCGAGCGTCCGGAGGTCTCCGATCTCCTGCTCACGAGTGACCTGCGGCGTGCGAGTCCCGACGACACGGTGCCGCACCCCGGGGAGATTCGAAAGGGGGCGCTGTTCATCACGGCGACCACCCATCCCGTGCTGACGCCGCACCTCGCCAAGCTGTACTACTATGTCGAGGCGTATCCCGCAGCCGGTGGGGCCGTCACGGCAGTGGCACACATCGTCGGGGCGGGCGATCACGAGATCATCGCGAGCGCACCCGACACGACCGTGGTGCCCGCCGGCGGCGGAATCCTCGCCAGCGGGATGGATCTCACCGGCTTGCCGCCGGGGGATTATCACCTCCAGCTCGCGGTCACGGTGGGCGATTCCACGGTGACACGGTCGGCACCGTTTACGATGGCGGGCTTCGCCACCGACTCGGCGGTGCAGGCCACCGCGGGACGTCGCGGGGCGGCGGCGGATCAATTCGCCAGCGCGACCGACGCGCAGCTCGACTCGCTTTACGCACCGCTCGTCTACCTGCAGACGTCCAACGAGCAGGGCGTCTGGAACGGCCTGTCCCGGCAGGGAAAGATCAACTACCTCCGCGCATTTTGGGCCAAGCGCGGCGCCAAGGCGGAGGCCGCCTATTATCAGGCCGTCGCCGAGACGAATCGCCGCTTCGGCGAGGGTGGGGCGGGACGGGTGCCCGGCTGGCGCACCGACCGCGGCCGCATCTTCCTGAAGAACGGGTCGCCGGACGAAGTACTCAGTCGTCCGCTCGCCGCGGGCACGCAGCCCTACGAGGTGTGGAAGTACACGCGCGGGAAGCTCCGGAAGTACGTCTTCTATGACGACACGGGCTTCGGCCACTACGAGTTGATCTACACGAACGACACGCATGAAGTCAGCCGCCCCAACTGGCGAGATCTGCTCGGCCAGCAAGCGGTTCAAGACGTGCTGAGTTTCTGAGGACTGTTCACCCGATCTTGAGGGAGTGAGGATCGTATGAAGCAACATCTCTTCGGGTTCGTGGGCCTGAGTCTTGCCGTCGCGCTCGCGGCCGGGTGCAAGTCCAACCCGCAAGACCCCATTCAGGCCGTACCCGTGGCCATCAAGGTCACGTCCAGCTATCTCGTGCTGGATGTCGGTGACTCGGTGCGCGTAGATGCACAGGTCGTCGACGCGCAGGGCACGCCCCTCACGACGCTCCCCGATGCGAGCTCCAACGATCCCGGGGTCGTGAGCCTGTCGACGATCGACCCGTATCCCGTGCCCGAGACCAGCTTCTGGGCCAAGGCGGAGTCGTTTGGGGCCGGTTCGATTACGATCACCAGCGGCAGCCTCTCGGCGACGATCAACGTGCGGACCGTTCCGCACAGCGCCAAGGTCGGCGGCCTGGCGGACACCGTGGCCTCCGGCAATACGTTGCAGCTCTACCCGATCGGCCTCGACGTCAACGGCGACTCCATCGCCGTGCCCCCGGACTCGTTCACTTGGTCGACGAGCGATGCATCCATCGTGGATGTGGACTCGGTCGGCATGATCACGACCAAGGCGCCGGGGAATGCCGTGATCACCGTGACCCCCCCGGGCGGAAAGAGCCCCGGCCTCGCCCCGGTGACAGTCGTGCCGGGTACGTTCGCCGGAGCATTCTCGTCGGCGAGCGCGGCGTTCGGTGACACGTTGGTCATCACGCCGGCCGCGGCCCTGCCCTTCGACGGCGACGAGATGGTCACCGTGGATGGCAACAACGCGTGGATCCTGGGGCAGTCGGCTGACTCGATTGCCATCGTCGTGCCGAACGTGTCCGCGGTCGGGGCCCAAGATGTCGTGATCACACGGATCGGCCCCGATCAGGTCGCGCAGAAGAAGTCGCTCAACGTCACGGCGAAGTACACGGACAACGGTGCAGGCACCGCGCCGGACCGGACGGCCGGTCCCTTCCCGATGTCGTTCTATATCTCGCTCGGCGCCGACGCGGGCACCGACGACTTCTCGAAGTTCGCGCCGGCGGCCGATCTGCCGCTCACGGTCACAGCCCAATGGCAGCCCGTGGGTAGCGCCGTCGACGACGTCGACATCCTCTGGTGCAACGCCGATTGCTCGGCGTATGTCGGGAACTTCGATGGCGCCACGTCGAACAATCCGGAGCAGTCGAGCGTGACCGTTCCGGCCGCAGCAACCTGGTTGCTGTTCTTCGACGCGTACGATCTCGGCCCGACCGGTGAAGTGACGGTCCGGATCACGATCACTTCCCCGTGATCTGAGCGCTACGCGAGCACCACGTACCACGACGGGGGCCGGGCAGTTGCCCGGCCCCCGTTGCATTTGCTCCTTATGGCCGTTCCCGTCGTCCCGGCACGGGCCGATGCGTCAAGCAGGCGCCTTCCCTCCGGTCGCCGCGGTCCACACCAGATAGACCATCGCCACCCAGATCAGTGCTCCGAGTGCCGCGTGTGTGGCCCGGAGCGCCGTGGGCAGGAAGGTGAGGATCATGGTGGCGGCGATCCCGATATGTACGACGAGGAGTCCCAGCGCGCCGCCAGCGGCCCGCTGGAAGCGTTGGGGCTCCCGCCCCATGCGGGACACGATCACGAGCCAGATGAGCGCCAGGAAGTCCGTATAGGCCACCAGGCGGTGCGCCCACTGCACCTCGGCCAGGCCGCTCGTCGAGGGAAGGGGCCACAGCCGGCCGTTGCAGAGCGGGAAGCCCAGACACGCCGCCCCGGCGCCCAGATTGGCCGTCAGGGCCCCCAGGAGGAGTGCCGCCGCCGTGAGGGCGGCGACCAGCAACGCCCCGCGGAGTGCCCGCTGGGAGGCTGCAGGCGCCGAGAGGGGATGCAGCAGCCGCTGGGCCCGCAAGGCCGCCACACACACCGTCGCCAGCAGCGCCATCGCATTGCCCAGGTGGATCACGACCACCGGGGCGGGCAGCGTGAGCCAGACGGTCACGGCCCCGAGGAGCACCTGCACTACGAGCAGGACCACGGCGAGCAGAGCCGGCCGCAGCACACCGCCGGGGCCCGCCACGCCCGGCTCACGCCGCCTCCGCCAGGCGAGCAGGGCCAGCGCCACCACGAGCACGCTCACCGTGAGTGCGGCGAGCCGGTGGCCCCACTCGATCATGACCTGGGGGTTGTCGAGCGGTGGAATGACATGGCCGTTGCAGAGCGGCCAGTGCTCGCCGCAGCCGAGTCCGGAGTTGGTGATCCGGACCAGTGGGGAGAGGGCGACGAGAGCATAGGCCGCGGCCGCCGTCGCCGTCGAGAGATGTCGTAGGGTGCGCATGCCCGGAAAGCTCGCCAGGAGCGCCGAGCGGCGGCAAGCCGGCGGGTTGTCCGCTACGCCGGTGCGCCGTAGCTTGGCGGATGCCCGAGATCACCGCCGACCGCTGGGGAGAACGTCTTCCGCGCAAGCTCGGATTGCTCAGCGCATGGGCGGTGCTCGTCGGCTCCACGATCGGCAGCGGGATCTTCCGCACGCCCGCGGTGGTGGCGGGTCGCGTCTCGATCCCCTGGCTCTTCGGAACCGGGTGGGTGTTGGGTGGCGTGCTCGCGCTCGCCGGCGCCCTGACCTATGCCGAGCTCGCCGCGCTCTTCCCGCGCACGGGCGGCATGTACGTCTTCATCCGCGAGGGCTTCGGGCGCCTTCCCGCGTTCCTCTTCGGCTGGGCCGAGCTGGTGGTGATCCGGCCGGCGTCGTACGGCGCGATCGCGATCACCTCCGCGGAATACTTCTGCCGCCTCATCGGCCTCGACCCCGCGCTGCCCGTCGGGGTGCTCTCCCTCGGCGTCGCGCAGGTGATCGCCGCCGGATTCATCGTCGCCGTAGCCGTGGTCAATTACCGTGGCATTCAGCTCGGCGCGATCATCCAGAACGCGAGCACGGTCTTCAAGGTCGGCGCACTCATCGTGCTCGTGGGGCTCGGCTTCGCCCTCACGCCGGATCCGAACTTCCACGTCGCCGCGGCATCTGCGGCGGGAGAGACGTTCTCCACCGCCGCCGGATTCGGCGTCGCGATGGTCGCGATCCTCTGGGCGTACGACGGCTGGGCGGACGTGGCCTTCGTGAGCGGCGAGGTCAAGGACCCGCAGCGCACCCTGCCGAAGGCGCTCTTCATCGGGACGGCTACCGTCGTGGTCCTCTATCTCGCCGCGATCGCGGTCTACATGCACATCGTGCCGCTCGCCGAGATGCCGGGGTCGCCGCTCATCGCCGCCGACGTCGCCCAGTCCATCCTCGGCCGCGGCGGCGTGGTCTTCGTCTCGCTCGCGATCATGATCAGCACGTTCGGCACCCTGAACGGCTCCATCATGACGGGCCCGCGCGTCTTCTTCGCGATGGCGGAGGACAAGCTGTTCTTCCGCAAGCTGGCGGACGTCCACCCGCGCTTCGGCACCCCGTGGGCGAGCATCGTGCTCGCCATGGTGCTCGGCGTGGTTTTCGTCTCGATCCGGACCTTCGCCCAGCTCGCCGACCAGTTCATCATCGGTATCTGGCCGTTCTACGCGTTGGGGGTGGCCGCGGTGTTCGTGCTGCGCCGCCGCCGACCGGAGATGGAGCGCCCCTACAAAACGTGGGGGTATCCCGTCGTCCCCCTGCTTTTCCTCTTGGCGTCGGTCTACCTGCTCGGGAATTACATGCTCACCGAGCCGCTCACCTTCGGCGCAGACGTGCTGGTCATCCTCGTGGGAATCCCGATCTTTCTCCTCTGGGAGCGCCGCCGAAAGGCCGTCGGGGATGTGACCATTTCGTGACTTGACGGCCCCGGGACCGGGTGTCAGTTTTTGGGCGCCCTTGTACCCCCCGAATTCTGAGGACCACCTGAGGAGAGCAATGATGCGGAAGTTCGTTCGTGCAGCGGGCGCCCTGGCGCTGGCCGCGGCGGCGCTATGCTATGCCGCGCCGGCCATGGCCCAGGGTGTCACGACCGCCGCCGTGCGCGGGCGCGTCACCGACAAGTCCGGTGTCGCGGTCGTCGGCGCGACCGTCGTACTCACCAACACCAGTACCGGACAGGCCATCACGGTGCACACGCGCTCCGACGGTCGCTACGATCTGGAGAACGTGCCGGTGGGCGGCCCCTACAGCCTCGAGATCAAGGCCATCGGCTTTGAGCCGGTGCGGAAGGTCGGCTTCACGCTGACCCTGGGGCAGGCGCTGGACATGCCGTTCACCATGAATCGCGCGGCGGTGACGCTCGAGACGATTCACGTGACGGCGGCACAGGAGGATTCCCTCTTCAGCCCCAACCACAAGGGCGCGGAGACCATGGTCTCCGATACGTTGCTGCGGCGTCTGCCGACGCTCGATCGCCAGTTCACCGACTTCGTGGCGCTCACACCCCAGGCCGCGCAGGCCGATGCCGGCGGCGTGTCAGTCGCCGGTCAGAACAACCGGTTCAACACCATTCAGATCGACGGCTCGACGGTGAACGACCGCTTCGGCCTCGGCAGCACCGGGCTCACCGGCGGGCAGGCCAACGGCCGCGCGATCGGCCTCGACGCCGTGCGGGAGTATCAGATCCTCCTCGCGCCGTACGACGTGCGGAAGGGCAACTTCACCGGCGCGCTCATCAATGCGGTGACCAAGAGCGGCACGAACAACTTCCACGCCACCGCCTTCTACTACTATCGCAATCAGAGCCTGGCGGGCGAGCCGCTGAGCCTGAGCGACTTCTACAACCATCAGTTCGGCGCGTCGGTCGGCGGCCCGCTGGTCAAGAACAAGGCGTTCTTCTTCATCGACGCCGAGTTCCGCAAGAAGAGCCAGCCGGCGTTCGGCCCGTACATCGGCCAGTCGGCCAACGCGGGCGTGCCCCTGGTCGCGAAGCAGAGCGACATCACTGCGTTCAACAACGCGCTCCAGAGCTACGGGCTTCCGACGGGCAACGGCGGGCTCGTGAACAATCCGAACCCGCTGGACAATCTGTTCGCCCGCGTCGACATCTCGGTGGGCAGCAACAGCCGGCTGGTGCTGCGATACCTCTATAATCAGGCGGACGACAACATCTTCAGCCGGTCGTCCTCGACGAACAATCCGACGTGGAACCTGAGCAATGCGGGTTACTCGTTCAAGAACCGGACGAACAATCCGGGGATACAGTTCTTCACCAACTTCGCGAGCGGCGCGTCGAACGAGCTGCTGTTCAGCTTGAACCGGATCCGCGACGCCCGTGACCCGAACGTCCTCTCGCCCCTCGTCACGGTGGGCGGGTTTTCGAGCGCGACCGGCACGGGCACCTACTCGCTGAGCTCCGGGTCGGAGAAGTACTCGCAGGGCAACCGGCTGAACCAGGACATCTGGGAGCTCA
>DATFMZ010000014.1:0-20000 GCA_035266665.1 Gemmatimonadales bacterium
GCACCGAGCGCTCTCACGCCACCAGCTCCAGCGCGAGGCGCGCCACCCGCTCGGCGGCACCCGGACTCCCGAGCCGCTCGCGCACGCGCGCGAACGCGGCGCGCTGTCGCCGGGCCGCGGGTCCGTCGTCGAGCAGCTCCAGGGCCGTGTGCGCGAGCACCTCGACCGTCACGTGGCGTTGCACGAACTCGGGCGCCACACGGTCACCCGCCACCAGGTTCACCAGCGAGATGGCCGGCACGCGCACCAGACGGCGGGCGAGCGCCATCGTGGCGGGGTGCGCGCGGTACGCCACCGCCATCGGCGTGTCCGCGAGCGCGGCTTCGAGCGTGGACGTTCCCGACTTGACCAGCGCCGCATCGGCCGCCGCGAGGGCGATGGCGCTCTCGTCGCGCAGCACCGTGAGGCCGCGGCTCCCCGCGTAGCGCTCGCCGCGCCGGCCGCTCACCACGATGCGCAGATCGCGGCGCGCGCGTCGGGCACGCAGGGCCGCGTCGCGAAAGAGCGGCCAGTGGCGTTCGATCTCCTGCGGCCGACTCCCCGGCACGACCGCGAGCACGGGTTCGTCGTCCGCGATGCCGAGCCGGGCCCGTGCCTCGGCGCGGGAGGGGCGCGCCCGCTCCACCAGCGGATGCCCGACGAATTCCGCGGCGACGCCGCGACCGCGGAAGTACGACTCCTCGAACGGCAAAATCACCGCGAGCCGGTCCACCGTCCGCCGGAGCGCCCCCGCCCGCCAGCTCCCCCATGCCCAGAGCTGCGGGGCGATGTAGTACAGCACCGGAACGCCCGCCTCGCGCGCGGCGCCCGCGAGCCGGAGGTTGAACCCCGGATAATCCACGAGCACCACGAGATCGTACGCGCCGCCTTCCAGCCGCCGGCGCAACGCGCGGAGCAGCCGCACGTGCGCCGGCACGTGCTCGAGCACCTCCCAGGCCCCCATGGTCGCCTGCTCCGCGATCGGGTAGCGGATCGTGGCGCCGGCCTCGGCGAGACGAGCGCCGCCCATCGCGTCGATCGCGCTCGGTCCCGCCTGGCGGCGGAGCGCGGTCACGAGCGCGCCGGCGTGGAGATCGCCCGACGGCTCACCGGCGGAGACGAAGATGCGCGGGCTCATCCCACCAGGATCCCGCGCTCGGTGCCGGCCACGAACGCGACGAGCGTTTCGACTTCCGGGATGCCGGGCTCGGCGCGGAGCCGGGCGATCGCCTGGGTCGTCGTGAGACGCGAATTGAACAGCAGCCGGAAGGCGTGTTGGAGCGCGCGCACCGTCTCGCCCGCGAACCCCGCGCGCTTGAGGCCCACGACGTTGATGCCGTAGAGCTTGAGCGGCGCGCCGGCCACCCGCGTGTACGGCGGCACGTCCTGCGGCAGCCGCGAGCCCCCGCCCACGAACGCGTGCGCACCGATCCGCACGAACTGGTGCACCGGGGTCTGTCCGCCGAGCGTGGCGTGCTCGCCGATCGTGACGTGTCCGGCGAGCTGGACCGCGTTGGCGATGACCGCGTGTGCGCCGATCGCGCAGTCGTGCGCGATGTGGACGTAGGACATGAGGTAGGCGCCGGTGTCGATGGAGGTCACGCCGCGGGCGACCGTGCCGCGGTTGACGGTGGTGTATTCGCGGATGCGGACCTCGTCGCCGATCACCACCGATGACGGCTCGCCGCGATACTTGAGATCCTGCGGCGCGCCGCCCAGGACCGAGCCCGTGCCGACGAAGCACCGCCGGCCGAGCGTCACGTCGCGCTCGAGCACGACGTGCGGCCCGATCTCCGAGCTCTCGCCGATCTCCACGCGCGGTCCGATCACGGCGTACGGTCCGACGACGACGTCGGGACCGATCTCCGCGCGCGGATCGATGACCGCCGTGGGATGCAGGCGTGAGGTCATTTGTCGACGATGCGCGCCATCATCTCGGCCTCGGCCACGGGACGGCCGTCCACGTACCCGACGCCGCGCATGCGGCAGTTGCGCCCGCGCAGCTGCAGCATCTCGAGCTCGAACCGGATCTGATCGCCCGGGACCACCGGACGCCGGAACTTCACGCCGTCGATGGCCATGAAGTAGACGACCTTGCTCTCGGGGTCGTCCACGGTGCCCATGAGCAGCATCCCGCCCACCTGCGCCATCGCCTCGATGATCAGGACGCCCGGCATGATGGGATGTCCCGGAAAATGCCCCTGGAAGAAAGGCTCGTTCGCCGTGACGTTCTTGATGCCGACGATCCGCTCGCGCCCGTGAATTTCGAGGATGCGATCCACGAGGAGCATCGGGTAACGGTGCGGGATGATCCCGAGAATCTCGTCGATGCCCATCACGGGCGCCGCATGGACGCCGCCCACACGCCGGATGGCGCGGGCGAGCGCGAGATTGCCCGCGTGGCTCGGCCGGAACGCGATCACGTCGACGCCCAAGCGTCCGCCGAGCAGGGTCAAGTCGCCCAGGAGGTCCACCGCCTTGTGGCGCACGAATTCGTCGGGCCAGCGGAGCTTCCCGTGCGCGAGGCCCTTGTCGGTGAGGGCGATGACGTTGTCCTTCGTGGCGCCCAAGCCCAAGCCGGCGGCGCGGAGGGAGTCGTGCTCGGCCACGAAGCCGAACGTGCGGGCACGCGCCAGCTCGCGCGTGATCGCATCAGTCGTGAGATCGAAGCGCCCCGACTGCCGCCCGATCAGCGGGTGCTCCCACTCGATGGTGACCGTGAGGCTCGCCGCGTCCGCCGGCGCCACCACGTAGCGCGCGTCGCCCTCGGAGACCGTGAGCGGCGCGCCGACCGTGATCGTCACGGGCTCGCCGTCGTGCTCGACCGTGCCGGCCTTGGCGATCGCGTCGACGTACGGCGCGAGCGAACCGTCGCCGATCGGGGGTTCCGGGCCGTCCACCTCGATCGTCACGTCGTCGAGCTGATGCGCCGCGATCGCGGCGAGCACATGCTCGACGAGCTGAATGCCGGTGGCCTCGTCACCGAGGGCCGTACGCCGTTCGACGGCGCCCACGTGATCGAGGGTGGCGGGCAGGGTCACGGGTTCCGCCAGGTCCACGCGCCGAAAGACGATGCCGGCGCCGGACGCCGCGGGAAGGAGGCGCGCCACGCTCGCGCTGCCCGTGTGGAGTCCCGTGCCCGAAACGTCCGCGGGCGCTTTGAGGGTCCGTCTACGCGCTGTGGCCATGGGGCGGAATGAGCTTTTCGAGGTGGGTAACGAGGGGAGCGAGCCGCTGGAGCGCCGCCGTCTGGCGGAGCACGGCCCGGTGGTCGCGCGCGGGATAGCCGGAAACGGTCGCGCCCGCCGGGACGTCGCCGATCACGCCGCTCTGCGCCGCGATCCGGGCGCCGCTGCCGACGCGCAGATGGTCGGCCAGGCCCGCCTGCCCCGCGACGATCACGTCGTCGCCGAGGACCGTGGAGCCCGCGATGCCGACCTGCGCCATCACGCGGCAGCGCGCGCCGATCCGGACGTTGTGACCGATGTGCACGAGATTGTCGATCTTCGTTCCCGGTCCGATGGCGGTCGTGCCGACCGAGCCGCGGTCGACGGTCGAGTTGGCGCCGATTTCCACGTCGTCCCCGATACGGCAGCCGCCGGCATGCGCGACGGGGCTCCAATCCGGCCCGTCGTCCCGGCCCACGAAGCCGAAGCCGCGCGTGCCGAGCCGCGCCCCGGCCTTGATCACCACGCGGTCGCCGAGCGTGGTGCCGTGCTCGAGCACGGCGTGTTCGCCGATCCGGCAGTCACGCCCCAGCCGCACCCCATCACCGATCACGGCTCCGGCTTCAATGGCGATCCGGCCCTCCCACCGCACGCCGTGCCCGATGCGGGCGGTGGGGGCGATCCCCCACGGGACGGGTGGTACCAGCAGGTCCAGGATCCGCGCGACCGCCGCGCGTGCATCGGGGACGATGATCCGCGTCGCCGGCCCCCCTGGTGCGTTGGCCAGCGGACGGCTCACGACGGCCGCGGCGGCCGTAGATGCTTGAAAATACGGGAGATAGCTTGCTGAGGCAAGAAATGACAGATCGCCGGGGCCGGCCTCATCGAGAGGGCCGACCCCGGCGATCCGTATGTCCGGGGAGCCGATCAACTCCCCGCCCAGTAGCGCGGCGAGCTCGCCTGTGGTGAAGACGGCCGCCGATGGCACGGGGTTACTTCGCGGAGGCCTTCACCCGTTGAATCACGGTATCCGTCAGATCGAGCGACTGATCGGCCGCGACGATGTTGTTCCCCTGTGCCGCAACGTCGAAGATCATCAGCAGATTCTTCTCCGCGCGCAGCCCTTCGAGGATCTGCTTCAGCCGGTTGTCGAAGGGCGCGACCAACTCCTGCTGGCGGCTCGACAGCTGGTTCTGGAGATCGCTGTACTGCGACTGGAGCTTCTGCTGCATCTGCTGCAGCTCCTGCTGCTTCGCCGTCCGGGCCGAGGGCGAGAGCGCAATTTGCTGCTGGTCGTAGGCCGAGCGCGCCGAGTCGAGCTGGCTCTGAAGCTTCGCCACCTTGTCGCGATAGCTCGCGACCTCGGCGGTCATCGTGGATTCGGCCTGGGCATAGCCGGGCATCTGCTGCAGGATCGCCTGGGTGTTCACGTAGGCGAATCGTGGAGCCGGTCCCTGCGGCGCCGGGGCGGCCGCCTTGGGCTGCTGGGCCGAGAGGGTCGCCGGCACGCTGATCGCCAGCGCCGCGGCCGCCGAGAGGAAGAGAGAGAACTGGCGAACGTGTCTCATGTGTGCATACCTACCCAGGGTTAGAAGAAATTGCCGATCTTGAAGTGGAGTTTCCACCCAGGCGCCGGGTTCCCATGGATGTCCGTCCGGTCGAACCCGTACGCGTAGTCGATGCCGAGCGGTCCGAGCGGCGACACCACGCTAATCCCGATGCCCGCTCCGCGAAAGAGGCGCGTGGGATCGTACTGGCTGGGGGTCGCCCAGACGTTTCCGGCGTCAAAGAACGTACTCAGGTACAGCGCCTGGCTCAGGCGCAAGCCGACCTCGGCCGTCGAGGCGAAGTAGGAGCGGCCGAACGCGTTCACGGTGCTCGCCGAGGTGGTGGTGGCCGTCGGGTCGAAGCCGTTCGGCGTGATCGAGAACTCGTCGTAGCCACGCAGCGGAATGCCGTACTGCGTGCCACCCATGGCGAAGAGCTGCTGGAAGTTCGGCCCGGGGTCGCCCCACACGAAGCCGGACCGCGCCTTGAGCGCGAGCACGAGCGTCATCCCGCCTTCGCCGCCGGGCCCGGCGCCGCCGAAGTTGGCCAGCGGGGCGTACCACCGGCCCTCCACCTCGAGCCGCTGGAAGTTGCCGGTGCCGCCCAGGACGCCGCCGTTCTGCGAGAGCTCGATGCTGTGCAGCGAGCCGCCGGTCGGGAACGGGAGGTTGTAGCGCGTGTCGTGCACCACCGAGACCGCGAAGCTCGAGAGAATGCAGTCCTTACAGTAGTATCGACTCGAAATCGTCGGCGAATCGTAATTGTTCTGGTTCAGCGTGTACGACGTGAGCAGCCGCGTGTGCATCAGTCCGAAGATCGGGAAGCCGAGCTGGACCGTGCCGCCGCGCGTGCGGATCTGCCCGAGGTCGGCGATCGTGTAGCGCAGCGTGCTGCTCTGCAGGCTGATCGACCCGGACATCAGGCCGCCCCGGATGGCCGGGTCGGTGTAGCTGACGTTGAACTGGCTGATGTTCTGGCCGAACTGCCACTGCAGGGAGACCTTCTTGCCCCGCCCGAAGACGTTCGGCTCGTCGAGGCCGACGAACCCGCCGACACCCGTGCCTTGCCCCACGGAGGCGCCGAAGTTCACGCTGCCCGTGTGGCGTTCCTGGACGTTGAAGATGACGTTGACGTCGCCCTGGTCGTTGGCACGTTCGATCTTCGGGATGTCGAGCGGCTGCTGGAAGAACCCGAGGTTCGACACGCTGCGGTAGGCGGCGATGAGCGCGTTCTGGCGGAACACGTCCCCCGGCACGAGCGGGATGGTCGCGCGCCGGATGACGCCCTCATGGGTGATGGTGTTCCCACGGATCTCGACGCGATTGATCGTGGCGGGCTGTCCTTCGGCGATCTGCCATGCGAGATCCACGGTGTGCTCGCCGGTCGAGTCGACCCGACGCGTCATCTGGGGCTCGACGCTGGCATACAGATACCCGTTGTTCGCGTAGAGTGTCTGCACGGCCTGGGTGGCATCGTCCCACTTGCTCTGGGAGAAGATCGGCGGGCCCGTCTTGTTGCCGCCGAGGCCGAGGAATCCGGTCTGCTCGCTGCCGAACGGGTAGTAGTTGTCGAGATCCTGCGTCGAGAACCGGCGATTGCCCAGGATGTCGAAGTTGCCCACCACGTAGCGGGGGCCCTCGTCCACCGTCAGCTCGAGGATGGCCTTGGGCGAGCCCGGCGGGACGATGAGGGTGTCGCTGACCACCCGGAAGTCGATGTAGCCGTTGGCCGCATAGAAGTCGGGCAGCCGCTCCTCGATGTCGCGTTGCAGCTGCCCTTCATCGTACTCGCCGCGCTGAAACCACCAGAACCCCTCGGGGCCGGTCTTCATGTGCGAGACGATCTGCTTGTCCGTGAAGGCCTTGTTCCCCTTGATGATCATTTCGCTGATCGCGACGCGATGCCCCTCGGTGACGTTGATGATCGCGTGGATCGAGCTGTCGGGCTGCACGACGGTGTCGAGCTTGGCCGCGGCGATGTAATAGCCGTCTTGATGGTACAGGGAGTCGATGGCCGCGACCGACTGTGCGGCGGCCGCGGGATCGTACGGCCGCCCGTCCCGCAACTTCACTTTCCCGCGGACGGTGTGCTCGGCGACCTTCTGCACGCCGGTCAGCGACCAGGCGGTGAGCAGCGGCTGCTCCGTGACGAGAATGCGGAGCACGACCTTGCCGTGCACCGTCCCCTGCGTCACGCGCACGTCGCTGAACTGGCCCGTGCCGAAGAGCGCGGTGATCGCCCGTTGGACGTCCAGGTACGACACGGGCTTCCCCGTGGGGATCCCGGCCGAGTTGATGATCTGCTCGGGTGAGACGCGGTGGGCGCCGACGACGGCGATGCTGTCGATGACGGTGCTGCCCTGCGTCCCGCCCTGCGCCAGTGCCGACGCGGGGAGGGCCGCCAGGAGAGCTGCCGCGAGGAGGGTGATGCCGCGCAACTACGCC
Organism: Gemmatimonadales bacterium; assembly: GCA_035266665.1. GTDB lineage: Bacteria > Gemmatimonadota > Gemmatimonadetes > Gemmatimonadales > GWC2-71-9 > DATFMZ01. Next base: position 7,139 of record DATFMZ010000014.1, read on the forward strand.
TTCGTGCCGGACAACGCGCGGAAGACCAGCTTGTCCCCTTCGGGACTCACGTCGACTTCGATCTCGTCGCCCGCGGTGATGTCGCCCGTCAAGATCTTCTCGGAGAGCGGATCCTCGACGTAGCGCTGGATGGCGCGCCGGAGCGGCCGCGCGCCAAAGTGCTCGTCGTAGCCGTGATCGACGAGGAACTCGGTGGCCGCATCCGTCCGCGAGAGCGAGAGGCCCTCGGTCGCGACCCGCTCGCGCACCTGGTCGAAGAGAATCGCCACGATCTGCGCGATATGCTCGCGCAGCAGCGGATGGAAGACGATCACGTCGTCGAGCCGGTTCAGAAATTCGGGATTGAAGACCTTCTCGATCTCATCCCGCACCTTCTCCGCCATCTTCTCGAACGTCGCCTTCGTGTCGGATTCCGCGAAGCCGAGCGTCTTGCCCTTGGTGATGTCGCGCGCGCCGACGTTGGACGTCATGATCACGACGGTGTTCTTGAAATCGATCACCCGGCCGTAGTTGTCGGTGAGGTGGCCCTCGTCGAGCACCTGCAGCAGGATGTTGAACACGTCGGGGTGCGCCTTCTCGATCTCGTCGAGCAGGACGACGGAATACGGCTTCCGGCGAATGGACTTGGTCAGCGTGCCCGAGTCTTCGTACCCGACGTATCCGGGCGGTGCCCCGATCAGCCGGCTCACGCTGAACTTCTCCATGTACTCGGACATGTCGACGCGGATCAGCGCCTGTTCGTCGGCGAAGAGGAACCGCGCGAGCGCCCGCGCGAGCTCGGTCTTCCCGACGCCCGTGGGGCCGCAGAAGATGAAGCTCCCGATGGGCCGGCGCGGATCCTTGAGGCCCGCCCGCGAGCGGCGGATGGCCCGGGCGATCGCGTCGATGGCCTGGTCCTGGCCGACCACCGAGCGGTGGAGCTCGTCTTCCATCCGCAGGAGGCGCTTGGTCTCCGCCTCCTGCAACCGGGTCACGGGGATCCCCGTCCAGCGGGAGACGATGAACGCGATGTCTTCCTCGGAGATCGAGGGGCGGTGCGTCTCGCGCTCCTTCTCCCACGCCTCCTGCTGGGCGCGAATCTCGCCCTGCAGCTCGCGCTCGGCGTCACGCAGCGACGCCGCGCGCTCGAAGTTCTGGTCGCGGACCGCTTCTTCTTTCTCGCGGTTGATGGTCTCGAGCTTCTCCTTGAGATCCGCCACGTCCGCGGGCGGCACCTGGGCCGCCAGCCGCGCGCGCGCCGCCGCCTCGTCGATCACGTCGATGGCCTTGTCGGGCAGGAAGCGGTCGGTGATGTAGCGCTCGGAGAGCTTGGCGGACGCGTCGAGCGTCTCGTCGGGGATCACCACGCGGTGGTGGTCCTCATAGCGCTGGCGCAGGCCCTTGAGGATCTCGACCGTCTCGTCGATGGTCGGCGGATCCACGATGACCGTTTGGAACCGGCGCTCGAGCGCGCCGTCCTTCTCGATGTACTTGCGGTACTCGTTGAGTGTGGACGCGCCGACGCACTGCAGCTCACCCCGCGCCAACGCGGGCTTCAGCATGTTGGACGCGTCGATCGCGCCCTCCGCGGCGCCCGCGCCGACGAGCGTGTGCAGTTCGTCGATGAACAGCACGATGTTCTTGTTCTGCGCGATCTCGTTCATCACCGCCTTGAGGCGCTCCTCGAACTGCCCGCGGTACTTCGTGCCGGCGATGACCGCCGCCATGTCGAGCGCGAGCACGCGGTGATTGCGGAGCGATTCGGGCGCGTTGCCCGAGGCGATGAGCTGGGCGAGCCCCTCGACGATGGCGGTCTTGCCGACGCCCGCCTCGCCGATCAACACCGGGTTGTTCTTCTTCCGGCGGGAGAGCACCTCGATGACGCGCTCGATCTCCGTCTGGCGGCCGATGGTCGGATCCAGCTGGCCCTCGCCCGCGAGCTGCGTGAGATCGCGGCAGAAGTGGTCGAGCGCCGGCGTCTTGGATTTTTTCTCCGCGCGCGGGGTGCTCGGCGCTGTGCCGGCGGTGGCCTTGGGGCCCTGCGGCACGTCGCTGCCGAGGAGCCGGAGCGTCTCGGCGCGTGCCTGCTCGAGATTCACGCCCGCGTCGGTGAGCACCTGGGCGGCGATCCCCTTCTCCTCGCGGAGCAGCCCCAACAGGAGGTGTTCGGTGCCGACGTACGAGTGGTTGAGCTCGCGGGCCTCGGCCATGGCGAGCTCGAGCACCTTCTTGGCCCGCGACGTGTACGGGAGGTCCGGCGGGCCGGCGGCGGCGGGCGCTTTCCCCTTCTTGACCGTCTCCTCGATCTTCTGCTGGATCTCGTCGAGATCGACGTTCAGGTTGGTGAGTACCGCGGCCGCCACCCCCTCGCCTTCGCGGATCAGGCCGAGCAGAATGTGTTCCGTGCCGACGTACTCGTGATGCAGGCGCGCGGCTTCCTCGCGTGCCATCTGCAGCACTTTCCGGACTCGATCGGTGAAGTTGTACCCGTTCATGGCATTGTCACTCGCGCTAGGAGTCCCGCACCTTACGGCGTCGGGGCTTCCCCGGCCCGGGGTGGGCGTTGTGCATCGGTCTCCAACACGTGCCGGACGAAGGCCGCCCGGAGCACCGGAAGATCGGGATCTGTGAGAAACCGTCCCTCGCGGCGGGCGAGATGGGCCGGCTGTGTGAAGATCAACAGCTTATTGAGCGTGTATACCCCCAGGTCGGGAATCAGGTTCAGCCCCACACCGAGGCGCACCCCACTCAGCAAATTCATCGTCTCCTCGAACGATAGGCTGCGCGCGTAGCGCAACAACCCGTAGGCCCGCCAGACCTTGTCGGCGATCACCGTCGCCGCGTCATGCTCGAGCTTCTGGCGTGCCCGCTCCTCGTACTCGATCACCTGGCCCACGATCTTTCCCAAGTGGTCCAGGAGCTCATCCTCCCGCTTCCCCAGCGTCGTCTGGTTCGACAGCTGGAAGAAGTTCCCCACCACCTCGCTCCCCTCGCCATACAGGCCACGAAACGTGAGCCCGATCTGCGCGAGCCCCTGCAACACCTTGGTAATCTCTTTGGTGAGCACGAGGCCCGGGAGGTGAATCAAGACCGACGCACGGAGCCCCGTTCCCGCGTTCGTCGGACACGACGTAAGATAACCGAATTCGGGGTGGAACGCGAACGGCAGGCGGGCTCCCAAGTCCGTGTCGAATCGTTCGATATCGCCATAGGCGGGGGGGAGCGCGAAGCCCGACTTGAGGGTCTGGAGCCGGAGGTGATCCTCCTCGTTGATCATCACCCCGAGCTCGCCGTTCGTGAAGAGCGTCGCCCCCCGCCGGACCCGTCCCTCCCGTTCGAGGCCCGCCAGCTCCTTCGAGACCAGGTGCCGCTCGTGCAGGAGCTGCCGGTCGAGCCGTTCGAGCTCGTCGAGGCGAAAGGTGACCGCGTCCGCCATCTGGTGGGCCGCGCGGCCCGCGTCGAGCACCCGCTCCCGGATGCTCTCCAGCGCCTCGTCGTCCGCCCGGATCGTGAACCGCATGCCCTGGAGGTTCCGGGCCAGGCGGATCCGCGTCGAGAGGACGATGTGCGCCGAGGGGCCGCTCGCGTCGAGCCAGCTCACGCCGCCATCGGGAAGGAGATCGAGATCGAAGCTCATTCGAGCCCCCGAATGCGGTCCCGCAGCTCGGCGGCGAGCTCGAAGTTCTCCGCATCCACGGCCAGCCGCAGCTGATCGCGCAGGTCATGCAGCAGCTGGGCAGGTTCCGGCGGCGCCACGCCGTCGCCGCCGGGCGAGAGATAGACTTCCCCCACGTGGCGGCTCGCGCCGTGAATGCGCCGGAGCAGGCCTCGCAGGTGTGGCTCGAACGTCTCGTAGCAGTGCGGGCAGCCCAGGCGGCCGGTCTCGCGGAAGTCCTCGAGCGTTCCGCCGCAGAAGCTGCACGTGCCGCTCTCGACCTCGCCCGGCAGCGCCTGGGCCGCGCCCTGGCCCATCGAGGCGAGGAAGTCCCCGAGCGGGTACTTGGCGACGCTGGCCTCGCTCTGCACGCCCTTCTCGGCCGCGCAGACCTCGCAGAGATGCACGGTGATCACCTTGTTGTTCTCGATCTGCGTCAGGTGGATCGCCGCCGGCCGTTCGCCGCACTGGTCGCACTGCATCACGACATCGCCTTCGCCGCCGTCGCGGCCTGGAGCGTGCCTCCCTCGAGCAGGAGGACGCGATCCGCGCGCTCGGCCAGATTCCGGTTGTGCGTCACGACCACGAGTGCCGTCTCGAAGCGCCGCGCGAGCCCCGCGAGCAGGTCGTGCAGCCGGGCGCTGTGCGCGTGATCGAGGTTGCCGCTCGGCTCGTCCGCGAGCACGACCTTGGGATCGTGCACCAGCGCCCGGGCCACGGCGCACCGCTGCTGTTCCCCGCCCGACAGTTGGCCCGGCCGGTGCGAGAGCCGTTGCTCGAGTCCCACCGCCGCCAGCACCTCCCGCGCCCGTTGCTCGGCCGCTGCCGCGGTCCATCCGGCGATCTGGAGAGGCATCATGACGTTCTCCACGGCGTTGAACTCCCGCAGGAGATGGTGAAACTGAAAGACGAACCCGATCTCGCGATTGCGCAGCACGTCGAGCCGGGGCGCGGAGAGGGAGGCGTAGGGGACACCGTCGAGCGCGATGTCGCCGGCCGTCGGCCGGTCGAGGGCACCGAGGAGGTGCAGCAACGTGCTCTTCCCGGCCCCGCTCGCCCCGACGATCGCGACCATCTCGCCGCGCGCCACGTCGAGATCCACGCCCTCGAGCACGTCGACGAGATTTTCGTCGCCGCCCCGGTACACCTTGCGGACGCCCCGCGCTTCGAGCACAGCGGTCATTCGTGCCGGATCGCTTCCACCGGCTCGAGCCGGGACGCCTGCCGCGCCGGATAAATCGTCGCGAGCATCGCGATCGCGAGGCTCGCCACGATCACCGTCACGAGATCGAGCGGATTCACGCGCACCGGGAGCCGGTCAATGAAGTATACCGAGGGGTCAAGGGGGATGAGCCCGGTCTTGTTCACGATCTGGCCGACGACCAGGCCGAGCACCGTCCCGAGCGTGGTCCCCACGAGGCCGATGACCGTGCCCTGGAGCACGAAGATCCGCCGGATGGAGCGTCCCGAGAGCCCCATCGCCCGCAGAATCCCGATCTCCCGCGTCTTGTCCGCGACGACCATGGTCAGCGTGCTCACGATGTTGAATGCGGCGACGAGGACGATCAGCAGCAGGACCAGCCCCATGACGAGCTTTTCGAGCCGGAGCGCCGCGAAGAGCGAGTGGTTCTGCGTCTGCCAATCCAGCACGCGATACGGGTAGCCGAAGGTGTCTTCCATCGCGCTGGCGACCTGCTTGGCCTCGTCGGGGTGCTGAATGCGGATCTCGAGGCCGGTCACCGCCGTGTCGAGCCCGGCGAACCGTTGCGCGAGCGCGCGCGACATCACCACGTAGCTGTTGTCGTACTCGTACATCCCGGTGTCGAAGAGTCCCGTCACCTCGAAGGACCAGAACTTGGGCACGAACGCCCCGAGCGCGCGATTGAACTTGCTTCCCGGCAGGGAGACCATCGAGATCTTCGCGCCGGGGTACGCCGAGAGCCGGTCCGCCAGACGCCGCCCGAGGACCACGCCGCCGTCCACGTCGTCGCGGTTCGTCTTGAACCGCAGGTCGCCGCGCACGAAGTGCTGCGCGAGCGAGGTCACCGCGCGCGAGCCGGTGTCGGGCTCGATCCCCAGCACGTACACGCCCTCGGTGTAGTCGTGGCCCGCCGAGATGAGCCCCTGGGTGAGCACGAACGGCTCGGCCGCCTCGACCGTCGGAAAGGCGCGCACGCTGTCGAGCATCACGCGCCACGCGTCGAGTCGGAGCCCTTCACCGTACGTGAGCAGTCGCAGATGGGGGCTCGCCACCAGGATCTTGTCGCGGAGGTCCTTCTGGAGCCCGTTCATGACGCCGAGCGTGAGGATGAGCGCCATCACGCCGACGGTGACGCCGCCGATCGCGATGCCGGTGATCAGCGAGACGAGGCGGGACGAGCGGCGGCTGCGGAGATAGCGGCCGGCGATCACCCACTCGACCCGGCTCACTCCTCGGTCCGGAGCATGGGAAAGAGGATGACGTCGCGAATGGACGCCTGCTCGGCGAGCACCATCACGAGACGATCGATGCCGATGCCGATCCCCCCCGTCGGCGGCATGCCGTACTCGAGCGCCCGCACGTAGTCCTCGTCGGTCTGCTGGGCCTCATGGTCGCCGGCGGCGCGCGCGGCCGCCTGCGCGGCGAACCGCGCCCGCTGGTCGTCCGGATCGTTGAGCTCGCTGAACGCGTTGGCCAGCTCGCGACCGAGCACGAAGAGCTCGAAGCGCTCGGCGAGCGCCGGGTCGCCGCGCTTCGGTTTGGCGAGCGGCGAGAGCTCGATCGGGAAGTCGAGCACGAAGGTGGGATCCTGCAGCGTCGGCTCGACCGCCACCTTGAAGATCTCGTCCACGAGCTTGGTGCGCGGCAGGGACGCGACGTCCGACACGTCTTGCTGCGCGAGGAGCGCGCGAAGCTCGTCGTCGGAGGCCGATCGAGTATCGAGCCCGGTGTGCTCCCGCACGAGCTCTTCGTAGGTGGCGCGGCGAAAGGGCGGCGTGAAGTCGAGCCGGCGCCCGAAGCGCTCGATCACCGGAGTCCCGCAAACGTGGCGCACCACGCCGGCGAGCAGCTCTTCGGTCAGCGCGAGGATCTCCAGGTAGTCCGCGTAGGCCTGGTAGAACTCGAGCATCGTGAACTCGGGATTGTGCGTCCGGTCGATCCCCTCGTTTCGGAAATCCTTGCCGAGCTCGTAGACGCGCTCCATCCCACCCACGATGCACCGCTTGAGGTAGAGCTCGGTGGCGATCCGGAGGTAGAAGCGGCGGTCGAGCGCGTGATGGTGCGTGACGAACGGGCGCGCCATCGCGCCGCCGTAGAGCGGTTGCAGCACCGGGGTCTCGACCTCGGTGAAGTGCCGCCCGTCGAGGAACCCGCGCAGGTACGACACCGTCTGGGCACGGACCCGGAAGATCTCGCGGACCTCCGGGTGCACCGCGAGGTCGGCGTACCGCTCGCGATAGCGCGTCTCGGCGTCGGTGAGAATCCCGTGCTGCTCGCCCTCGGCGTCGGCTTTGCCGAGCGGGAGCGGGCGGAGGGCCTTGGCCAGCATGCTGAGCTCGGTCGCGCGCACGGTGATCTCGCCGGTGCGCGTGCGAAAAAGCACGCCCGCGACCCCGATCACGTCGCCCAGGTCCAGGAGCTTCACCACGGCGTAGCCGTCCTCGCCGAGCGCGTCCTGGCGGAAGTAGAGCTGCAGCCGCCCCGCGGCGTCTTCGAGATGCGCGAAGGTCGTCTTGCCGTGCCCCCGGAGGGCCACGATCCGGCCCGCCACGCGAACCGGGACCTCGGATTCATCGAAGGCGGCGAGCGCCTCGGCGGTGGTGTGCGACCGCGCGTATGCGTACGCGAACGGCGTGATGCCCCGCTCGCGCAGCAGCGTCAGCTTCTCCCGCCGCGCGGCCTCGACGTACGATTCCGTCTCGCCGCTCACGCCGCCTTGCCCCCGAACTTCTTGAGATAGGTCTCGATGAATTCGTCGAGGTCGCCGTCCATGACTGCCTGGACGTCGCCGACTTTCAGCTCGGTGCGATGGTCATTGACCATCGTGTACGGCTGGAACACGTACGACCGAATCTGGTTCCCCCAGCTGTTGTCGGTCTTCGTGGCCTCGACCTCGGCGCGCTTCTTCTCGCGCTCCTCGACCGCGCGCTGATAGAGCGCCGCGCGCAGCATCTTCATGGCGGTCGCCTTGTTCTTGTGCTGGCTCCGCTCCTGCTGGCAGGAGACGACGAGGCCCGACGGCAGGTGTCGGAGACGCACCGCCGAGGACGTCTTGTTCACGTGTTGCCCGCCGGCGCCGGAGGCGCGGAAGACCTCCATCTCGATGTCTTCCTCGCGGAGGTCGACCTGGATGGTGTCGTCGACTACGGGATACACGAACACGGACGCGAACGACGTATGCCGTCGCGCCTGCGCGTCGAACGGCGAGATCCGCACGAGGCGATGCACGCCCTTCTCCGCCTTGAGGTACCCGTAGGCGTACTCGCCGGTGATCTCGAGCGTCACGGACTTGATGCCCGCTTCCTCGCCCTGGAGGAGGTCGAGGATTTCCACGCGGTACCCGTGTCGCTCGGCCCAGCGCGTGTACATGCGCATGAGCATCTCGGCCCAGTCCTGCGACTCGGTGCCGCCTGCCCCCGGGTGAATGGTGACGAGCGCGGAGCGCGCATCGTCGGGGCCCTGGAGCATGTTCCTGAGCTCGAGCGCCTCGACCCCCGCGGCGAGGGCGCGCACTTCCTCGCGCAGGCTCTCGGCGAACTCGGCATCGGAGTCGTCCTCGGCGAGCTGGGCGAGCTCGATCGCCTCGGTGGCCCGCCGGCGCAGGTCGGTATACGGATCGGTCCAGCGTTTGAGCGCGCGCATCTCATCCACGACGGTGCGCGCCTGGTCCGGCCGGTCCCAGAATCCCGGGGCGGCCATCTGCGCTTCGAGGGCGTTCAGGCGGGTCTGCTTGGCGTCCAGGTCAAAGGTAACCCCGGAGTTCGGTGAGCCGGCGATCGAGATCCTCGAGATGTTCGGTTGCGTCTTGCACCTGCGTCACGGGCGTGCTCCGCCTTGGGGATTCGTACACGTCGAGCCGTCGCCCCCTGACGTCGGGAGGACGGCTCGTTGGTTGCCCAAATATAGACAGGATCGAGGGTTGAATCCAGCCTAGAACAGCTTTTGTCCCCCGGCCAAGATGTCGTTGAGCGCTTCGGTCCAGAACTCGGTGGAGTTCGCCATGTCCGGGCCGACCTGCTCGAGGTATTCCTCCCAGCTCTTCTCGATCTCCTCCGCGAACGCCTCCTTGAGCGTCCCCGCCGCGAGCGCCTGCTGCCGCTTCTCGGGCTGGTAGACAATCATGTCGGAGACGAGGGCCCGCGCGAGACGGCGGGCCTTCTGGCGTGGATCCTGGGCCAGGAAGGGGTTGATGGGCCGCTTGGGGGCGGCACCCGCCGCGGGCTGCGCCGCAGGGGCGCTCGGGGCCTCCGGGACAGCCGGCCGGCGCTCGGGAGGCGCAGGTGGCGTGGGTGGCGGCGCCGGTGGCCGCATGACGGGCTGTCCCGGTGTGGGCTTGAAGACCGGGGCGCTCGGGCGCGTCTCCGCCGGTGTGGTGGGCGTTGCGGGTGCCGGTGGAGCCGCCGCCGGAGGACGGGGCGCCGCGGCGGGCGGGGCCTTCGGAGGCTGAACCGGCGGCGCGGCCGGGCGGGCGGGCGCCTGGCGTGGCTGGAAGAACGGCTGGGTCACGCGCGGCGCCGGCCGGCGCTCGGGGGCCTGCGGGCGCGCCGGGGGCGCGGGGGGCGCTGCCGGTGGCGCGACGGGCGGCGCCTTCGGGGGCTCGGGTGCCGGAGGCTTCGGGGCCGGTGGGGCGGCGGCCGGAGCAGGTTCGGGCTCGGGTTTCGGAGGTGGCGGCGCGGGTGCCGGTTTCGGAGGTGGCGGCGCGGGTGCCGGTGTCGGCGGCGGTGCCGCGGGTGCAGGGGGGGCCGTGCGCGCGGTGGCGGCGGGCGTCGGCGTCGCCACAGGCGTGGGTGCCGTGGGGAGCGGGGCCGGTGACATCCGTGGTGCCCGGTGGGCTCCCGTCCCCGCGCCGTTTCGCTCCACCGGAATCGCGGTCGCGCAGACGGTGCAACGGGCGCGCACGCCGGTGACGGGGATCTTCGCGGGATCCACGCGAAAGACGGTCTGGCACGATGGACAGCGGACGTTCATCCTGCGACTCCCCCTGGGCTGCTACGAACGGTTATCGCCATCCTGGCGTCGGTCGACCACGAACACGGATCCGGGGAGCGTCTTCGCGTAGCTCTTCATTTCGGTCGCGAGTCCGCTGACCTGAGCCGGATGGGTGAAGTGGCGTCGCTCGTTGGTGACGATTCCGATCGACAACGTCATGAGTGGCACGCGGTACAGCTGGCCGCGCCGGTCCTTCCCGAAAAAATACCCCGCGCGGCGGTCCTGCTCGGTGTACTGGTACGGAATCAACGTATCGAATACCGACACGATTTCGCCGCAGGTCTCGCCCACTCTGTCGGTCGGCAGAATGAGGATGAAGTCGTCCCCGCCGATGTGCCCCACGAACCCGTCGGCACCGCACACGCCCTTCACGACGTCCCGCAACATGCGCGACAGAATGAAAATTACGCGGTCGCCGTCGTTGTAGCTGTAGCGGTCGTTGAACTCCTTGAAGTGATCGAGGTCCGCGTAGCAGACGGCGAATTCCTCTCCCAGCTCGAGGCGGCGCCGGATTTCTCGTTCGATCTCAGTGGTACCGCCGAGGCGGGTGGACGGATGGACGGAGACGCTGGTCTGCATCCGCTTGAGGAGCACGTCGAGCCGGTTGCGCTGCTCGGCGGGCTCGAAGATGGGGGTTATCACCTCGTCCGCGCCGGCCTCGAACCACACGCCCGAGTGATCCGCCGCGTGTTGGTTGGTGAACACGGCGACCGGGATGATGCCCGTGTAGGGATCCCGTTTGAGATCGCGGCAGAGCGTCTGGCCTTCGGCACCCGATTCGGCGGCGACGACGATCAACGCGGGAAGACTGCGCTGGGCGGCCATCTCGATGTGATCACGCGTCGCGTAGTGCACGAGCTGGAAGCCGTTCCCGCTCGCCCACTTGGAGATCAGATCTGGTGCCGGGCGCTCCGCCGGCGCGAAGTACAAAACGGTCGGACGCGTCCGCACCGGTCTCCTCTGGCGTAATGTCAAGCCCCGGAAAAACTTAGGAGTGCTTCAGGGATAAGTCAAATGCATACTGCGTGCCCGCGATCAGAAATGCACGCGAATCATGAGGGCCCCCGAGACGCCGTCGGCGGCCGTGAGTCCCCGCACCACGCCGCTGCGGACCTCGACCGGGTGCCCGTGGGCGGCGAGTCGGTTCGAGATGAAGGCGTCCACCGCACTCAGCAGGTGGTTGGCCAGCAGGAGGCCGAGCTGTTCGGAGGCGCGCCGGAAGGCTTGATCGCTCTTCGCGATCGTCTGGCGGTAGAGGTCCTGTTCGATGCCCGCGTTGCGCCACGACCATCGGAAGTCGGGGCCGATCGCGCGCCGCGTGTAGAACGCGATCGCGCGCTGATATTCCTGCGACGCGACGGGCGGCGTCGAATCCGAATTGCTGAAGTACGTCCGTCGCGCGAGCTGCCAGATGGCGCCGTTGTACGTCAGCGGATCGGTGGGCGGCGAGAAGCCCGGCCCCGCGTCGGTATCGAACGGTCCGCTCTCGACGAACTTTCCCATCTGCTCGTAGTACTCGAAGTTCGTGTCCACCGTGCTGGGGGAGAACGCGCCGCGGGCGACCACGAGGGCGAGATTCCGGTATTGATTCCGCTCGCGCCGCCCCTCGGCACTCAGGGTGAAATAGCGCGTCATCAGAAACGCCTCGGCGACGAAGTACACGGCCCCGCGGTCGTGCTCACCGAGGATCTGGCCCATGCCCGGTACGACGAGCGAGGCGAGCGGGCGCACCCAGCTGGCGTGCGTGGAGTCCTTGAGCGCGCGCCAGACGGCGGACAGGATCGGCACCCCGCCGCGCGGGCCGGGCCCCGTCTCCTGCGCGTGGACGTCGGCCATCGGCGCGCACACGAGGGCGGCGACGACCAGCGGGACGACCGCGCGTGCCGCCCGGGACACGATCAGATGCCGACGCGGAAGCCGAGGAACACCGGCTCGTCGAAGCTGCCCGACGTGTAGAAGATGCGGGCGAAATCCACCGAGAAGCGTTCGTAGCGCAGCCCGATGCCGATGGACGGGCCGCTGTTCTCCGAGTTCAGAAAGGCATAGCCGGTGCGCACGCGGACGAGATCGCCGTAGCCGAGCTCGAGCCCGACGCGCGTGTCGGGATGGGAGTAGTTCCCCCAGTCGTCCTGCAGATCGAGCAGAACTCGGGCGTCCATTTGCGGTGCGCCGGGACGCGCGGCGGGCAGCAGGACGCGATACGAGATGCCCGCCTGCACGCGCGTGGGGAGCGGGTCGGCCTGGTCTCGGTTCTCGAGCTGCAGCTTGAAGCCCGCGTTCCGGAGCGCCACGCCGACGCGGAGCGCCCCTCCGCCCGGCGCGAATTGCACCCCGACGTCGACCGCGTGGGTGGTGCCGACGATGTTCGGGATGGTGCCGCAATCGCCCTGACAGTCCTGGCGAAACTGGATGAGCTTGTAGTTCACGCCGAACAGGAACGAACCCGCGACATCCGTGGCGTACGAGGCGAGCAGCTCGATGTTCTTCGGGGAGAACTCGCCCACCGGCGCCGTCCCGCCGAAGCGCGGCACGACCGTCTGGCTCCCATAGTCCACCAGATAGCCCGCGATACCGACGGTGCCGAGGCGGTCGTTCACGAGGTACGCGCTGATGGCCGTGTTGTTGGAGACGAACGTGTTGGCGCGTTGCACGGAGAACTCACCCGACGGCATCGAGGCGAGTCCCGCGGGATTCCAGAAGGCAGCCTCCGACGTGCCGCCGTCCGCCACGGCCGCCTGTCCCAGCGCCGCGGCCCGTGCGCCGACCGGGATCAACAGGAACGCGGCGCCGCCCAACTCGGGCTGCGCGGATTGCGTCTGCGCGGTCAGCGCGATCGGGAGGACCGCGGTCAGGAGCGCGACGAACGTGCTAGAAGGGCGTGGCCTCATCGATCAGCATGATCGGGATGTCGTCCTCCACGGCGTAGATGAGCCGGCAGGCGTGACAGACCAGAGCCTCCTTGGGGTCGGTGCGGTGCTCCAGCGTGCCCTTGCACTTCGGGCAGACGAGGATGTTCAGCAGGTCCGTCGGAATGCTCA
>DATFMZ010000014.1:25000-39422 GCA_035266665.1 Gemmatimonadales bacterium
CGTGGACTACCAGGGTATCTAATCCTGTTTGCTCCCCACGCTTTCGCGCCTCAGCGTCAGCACCGGTCCAGCGAGCCGCCTTCGCCACTGGTGTTCTTCCCGATATCTACGCATTCCACCGCTACACCGGGAATTCCACTCGCCCCTACCGAGCTCTAGCCGTACAGTCTCAGATGCAGCTCCGGAGTTGAGCCCCGGAATTTCACACCTGACTTGCACAGCCGCCTACGCGCCCTTTACGCCCAGTGATTCCGGACAACGCTCGCACCCTCCGTATTACCGCGGCTGCTGGCACGGAGTTAGCCGGTGCTTCCTTTGGAGGTACCGTCACCCCCGGTCTCCTATTCGAAGCCGGGTATTCGTCCCTCCCGACAGTGGTTTACAACCCGAAGGCCGTCATCCCACACGCGGCGTCGCTGCGTCAGCCTTGCGGCCATTGCGCAAGATTCCCCACTGCTGCCTCCCGTAGGAGTCTGGGCCGTATCTCAGTCCCAATGTGGCTGGCCATCCTCTCAGACCAGCTACGCGTCGTAGCCTTGGTGGGCCATTACCCCGCCAACAAGCTGATACGCCGCGAGCCCCTCCGATGGCGCGACCTTGCGGCCGCTTTTACCCCAGGGCCATGTGACCCCGGCGCGATACGCGGTATTACCCGGCCGTTAGGCCGGCTATCCCCCACCACCGGGTAGGTTGCTCACGTGTTACGCACCCGTTCGCCACTAACCAGCCGAGCAAGCCCGACTGGCCCGTACGACTTGCATGTGTTAGGCACGCCGCCAGCGTTCGTCCTGAGCCAGGATCAAACTCTCCAAAAGAAAGTTCAATGTAGCTCGACCGAACGACATGGTCGTCCGAATCACGAGTCAGAGTTGTTCCCTCACGACGTCCGTCTGACCGAACGCCGCTCTTAACGGGACCGCACTCCTTCTCCTATCCCTCACCGATCGATTGTCAAAGAGCGAGCCGGGAAAAAATTTCCCGGCGAGACTTGAATGATAGACGGCACCTGAACAACCGTCAAGGGCTTGGCAGGGCGCCGCTTATCGGTCTGATGCACGGCGGCGGCACCCACATCTGCGGCGCCGCCGAAGGAGGCGTATTCTAGTCGAATCCCGGCCCCGCGCAAGGGCCGGCGGCGGCCCTCAGGCCGAGGGGGGAACGAGTGCTTCGCGCACCGCCTGCACGAGCGCCAATGGATGGGGCGGCTTGCGGAGAAAGGCCCGCACGCCGAGGTGCGCGACGACCGGTCCGAGCGCCAGGGGATCGTCCGCCGTGACCAGCACGACCGGCGCCTCCGCGTCCACCCGGCGCAGCGCTTCGATGGTGCGCGCAACGCCCTGATCCTGCGGCTCGGCGCCGAGGACGGTCACGCCGATCTCCGATTCGCGCTCGCGATAGACCTCGAGCGCCTCATGCGCGTCGGCGGCGGCGACCACGGTCAGGCCACCCTGCACGAGCGCCTGCACGAGCTCCTCACGCGCGCTCGCGTTCTCGTCCACCAGCAGCACCGTCTCGCGCGGGCGCGCCGGAGGCTCCGCGGCGGCGGGCTCGGCCGCCGGCGTCGTTGCCGCCGGTGCCGCGGCGTGTGCGCGCACGATCCACTGATAGCCGAGGAGCCGACCGTCCGGGTTGAGACGGCGCGTGGCCGAGGCAACGGCCGGCAGCGTGGTCCCGTCCTGAAGGCGCAGCTCGACGTCGAGCCGCTCGACCACACCGTGCTCGGCCATCGCACGCTGGAAGGCCCGTACGTCGTCGTTGCGATCGAGGAGCGCGCGCGCATCGAGCCCCACGATCTCGTCTCGGGCGTAGCCGAAGAGCTCGACCGCGGCGCCGTTCGCTTCGATGATCTCCCCGCCCCGCGTGGTGACGAAGATCGCGTCCCAGGACTGCTCGAAGATCGCCTGGTAGCGCGCTTCGCTCGCGCGCAGGGCATCTTCCGCGCAGTGCCGTCCTTTGACGTCGCGCACGACGGCGAGCACGTACTCCTCGTCGCCGATCGTGTGCTGCGCGACGGCGATCTCGATGGGGAAGGTGGAGCCGTCGGTGCGTCGATGGACGCCCTCGAGCATGAGGGGCCGGCGCGTGTCGCGCGTTTCGGTGAGCTCGAGCGTCGCGCTCTCGGGGGGGAGGATCGGGAAGGCGAGGGCGAGCTCGACGACGGGCTGGCCCACCAGCGTGCCTCGCTCGCGACGCAGCCACCGGCACGCGGTCTCGTTGATGTCGATCAGCAACCCCGTGACGGGATCGGTGATGAAGACCGCCTCACCGGCGGCGTCGAGCAGCGTTCGGAAGAGCGAGTTCGACGCCGTGGAGGTTTCCCGCTCGCGGGTGGCCTCGGCGAGACGCGCCTTCATCCTGGCGAGATCGTCGGCGCGCTCCTCCAGGAGCGTTTGGAGCGCGCGGTGCTGCTCGACCAGCTCGAGCTCCGCCCGCTTGTGCCGGGTGATGTCGCGCACGATGAGCGTCGCCGAGACGACGGTGCCGTCGCGGAGATTGGGGGCGATCCGACAATCGTACCACGCGTCGGCGTCGTGGTGCTCGAGTCCCGCCAGCTCGCATCCCTGGCTCTGCTGGGACTCGAACACCCGCGCGACGGCGGTGCGGATCGCGTCCTGTTGCTCGGGGAAGACCCAATCGAAGACGTTCGCGCCGATCACGTCCTCGGCGCTCAGCGTCCCGAGGGCGCGGTTGGCATAGAGCACCGTTCCATCGGCCCGCACGATCAAGACGAGATCCGGAACGTACTCGTCCGCCGGTGCCCCACCCACTCCGGCGTCCACGGACCCCACGCGCCGGCGCTCGACCCCGACAGGCGAGACGCCGGGGCTGCCGTTCACGCTCTCGTGGCGCGCGGAATACCGCATGGCAAAGAGCCCCGCGGACACGGGACGGCTCAAGCGGGAACGCGTGGTATCAGGCTCCACGCCCACCGCTCCGGGCTCGTGCCCGACCGTCGAATGAGAGTTGCTGAGGCTCCGCCACCGACTGGCCTCCCACCGGCAAGGGGGTCCTAAATGGCATCCCGCGCCAGGAAAAAGCAAGAGGCGTGCCGCGGGACATCCCCGCGTAAGCCAAGGCCCTTTGGAGGCTTAGCGGCGCAGAGCTCAGAGGATACCACAGGCCTCGTGCCCGAAGTTCTGGCAAATCGCGAGGTTAGCGGGACGGGAGGGGACGCGCCCGGGAGGATTCGAACCTCCGACCCACGGCTTAGAAGGCCGTTGCTCTATCCAACTGAGCTACGGGCGCCGGACTCCGAGTCGGGGCGGCCGGATTCGAACCGGCGACCCCCTGCTCCCAAAGCAGGTGCGCTACCGGACTGCGCTACGCCCCGCGACTGACGGAATCGCTCGTAAGATACGATGGTCAGGGCGGCGAACCAACGCGCCCTTCTGTTTGATACCACTCGACGAACGCGCGCACGGCCCGCCCCCGATGGCTCACGCCGGCCTTCTCCTCCGGCGTCGCCTCGCCGAACGCTTTCGCCAGCTCGTCCGAGAAGAAGAGCGGATCGTAGCCGAATCCGCCGCTCCCGCGCGCCACCTCGAGGATCCGCCCCGCGCACATGCCCTCGAAGGGGTGCGGCACGCCGTCGAAGCGTGTGAGGTACACGACCACGCACCGATACCGCGCGCCGCGCCGCACCGCGGGTGCCCCGGCCAGCCGGCGCAGCAACTCGGCGTTGTTCGCCGCGTCCTGGTCCCGCGGATCGTCGCTCGGCAGTGCGAAACGCCGCGAGCGCACGCCCGGTGCTCCGCCGAGCGCGAAGACCTCGAGCCCCGAGTCCTCGGCCAGGGTTGGGAGGCGTGCGAGCTTCGCGAAGTACTGCGCCTTGAGCCGCGCATTCCCCTCGAACGAATCGGCATGCTCGATGCCCGTCTCGTCGGCACGCTCGTAGAGGCCGAGGTCGTCGGGGAAGACCAGGTCGAGTCCGAGCTCGGCGAGCATCGCCCTGAGCTCCCGCTGCTTCCCGGGATTGCGGGTGGCGACGAGCAGCTTGCTCACGCGAGCACCGCACGCTGCAGGTCGAAGAGTTGCCGGATACCGCCGTCGGCGAGGACGAGGAGCCGGTCGAGCTCGGCGCGGTCGAACGTGCCGCCCTCACCGGTTCCCTGCACTTCCACGTACTGGTCGGGCTCGAGCACCACGATGTTGGCGTCGACGTCGGCCGTCTTGTCCTCCGCATAGCAGAGATCGAGCATGGGCTCACCCGCCACCACTCCGACCGAGACGGCGGCGACGAGGCGGCCGAAGGGATCGGGCACGCCGTGCGTCTCGACCATCCAGCGGCAGGCGTCCCGCAAGGCCACGGCGGCGCCCGTCACGGCCGCCGTCCGCGTTCCGCCGTCGGCCTGGAGGACGTCGCAATCGATCTGGATGGTCCGCTCGCCAAAGGCGAAGCTCTTGAGTGCCGCGCGGAGACTCCGTCCGATGAGGCGCTGGATCTCCTGCGTGCGGCCGCGGGGACCGGACCGCTCGCGGGACGTGCGCTCGCTCGTCGCGCGGGGGAGCATGGCGTATTCGGCGGTGAGCCATCCTTCGCCACCGCCGCGCCGCCAGGCCGGTACGCCCTCGACGACGCTCGCGGTACAGAGCACGAGGGTGCCGCCGAAGCGCGCGAGGCACGAACCCTCGGCGTAAGGGTTGGCGCCGCGCTCGAGCGCGACGGGGCGCAGCGCGTTCGCCGCGCGGCCATCATGACGTGGCACGTATCCGCTCCATCAACGAAGTGGTCGAGTAGCCCGCGAGGCGCGGGAGGGTCACGACGCGACCGCCGGCCGCGAGCACGCTCTCGCGTCCCGGGAGCGTCGCGGCGTCGTAGTCGTCGCCCTTGACGAGCACGTCGGGCGCGAGGGCGGCGATCAGGGCCGCCGGTGTGTCCTCCTCGAAGAGGACGATGCAGTCCACGGCGGCGAGGCCGGCGAGCACGTGTGCCCGGTCGGCGGCCGATACGCAGGGGCGTCCCCTCCCCTTGCCAAGCCTGGGCGCCGACCGGTCGCCGTTCACGCCGACGATAAGCGCGGTCCCCAGCGCCCGTGCCGCCTCGAGCAACGTGACATGGCCGGGGTGGAGCAGCTCGAAGACGCCGTTGGTGACGACGACCGTGCCGCGCTGCGTTCGGCGCCACCGCACGGCGTCGCGGAGCGTGCGGAGCTTGGCTTCCGTCACGGCTCGGGTCCCGGTTCCGGCGTTCGCTCCATCGGCTCGGCGCCGCGCTCCGGCAGGGGCTGGGGATCGGTGACGCCGTACCGGCCGAAGCTCCACTTGAGCAGGGGCGGCGTGATGAAGGTCGTCCCGATCACCATGATCAAGATGCCGCCGAAGAGCTGCGGCGAGAGCACGCCGCCATCGAGACCGATGTTGGCGAAGATCAGTCCGACCTCGCCCCGCGGCACCATGCCGATGCCGACGGCGAGCCGATTGAACTTGCGCCACCGGACGAAGTATCCCACGGCGATCTTGCCGAGCACCGCGATCAGGAACAGCACGAGCCCGATCAAGAGTACCGGGACGTTGGCTGGATCGGTCGGATTGAGCAGGCGCAGATCGAGCCGGGCCCCCACGCTGAGGAAGAAGACCGGCGTGAAGATGTCGGCGACGGGTTTGATGCGCTCTTCGATCGTATCGAACTGGTTCGTGCCCGAGAGGATGAGCCCGGCGGCGAACGCGCCGACGATCATCGCCGAGCCGGCGAGATGGGCGAGCGCCGCGATGATGAGCGCGAAGGAGAACGCCGCGACCAGCAGCACGCCGCGGACGCGCATGCGATCGACGAAGCCGAAGACGCGCGGCGCGAGCGCGAGGCCGAGAGCGAGGGCGAGGGCCAGGAACCCGACGGCGACGCCGAGCGCGCGTCCGATGGAGAGCAGCCCCACCGCTTCACCGGCCACCAGCGACGCGACGACGCCGAGGATCACGAGCCCGAGGACGTCGTCGATCACCGCCGCGCCGATCACGAGCTGCGCCTCGAGCGAGTGCATGACGTTGAGGTCGGCGAGCACGCGGGCCGTGATGCCGACCGACGTCGCCGTGAGGGTCGCGCCGATGAAGATCGCCGTGGTCGTGTTGTCGATCAGATTGAAGTCGTGGCCCAGCGGCGTGAAATGCCAGAAGAGGAAGCCGCCGAGGAAGGGAGCGACGACGCCGACGAGCGCGACGATGGAGGCCCCCCGGCCCACGCGGAAGAACTGCTTGAGATCGCTGTCGAGGCCGATCTCGAAGAGCAGAATCACGACGCCGATCTCGGCGAGGATGCGGATCACCTCGGCGAGCGCGTCGCCGCTGCCCACGGGGATCACGCCGAGCACGCTCGGGCCCAGGAGCGTGCCGGCGATCAGCTCGCCGAGGACGGCCGGCTGGTGGATCCGCTCGAAGAGCTCCCCCGCGAGCTTCCCGGCCACGAGGATGAGCGGCAGGATGAGGAAGAGGCGCACGACGAGTTGATCGTCGACCCCGTGCGCGTTGCCCGCGGCGGCGAGGGTGGACGGGGTGCTCGCGGCGAGGACGAACACGCCGCGCAGGGCCGTACCGATCATGGGCTAATACTGCTCGCGGACGACGGGATGGAAGGTGACGGGGAGCCGGAAGAACGGGAGCTCGAGCTGCTCTGTCCACTGCATGGAGATCTCGATGCGTTTTGCCGGGATCGAGCGGCGGATCGTTACCTGGTGCGCGGCATCGGGCAGCTTGAGATCCTTCGCCGTCGAGACCAGCCGGCGCCGGATGGCGGCGTCGTCGAGGTTGTTGGCAAAGTGCGCCTGCGTGTGGATCGCGTCGACCATCTGGTAGTACGCCAGGTAGACCCCGCCGATGTCGATGCCGTAGTAGATGACGGCCACGAAGATGACGAGCCACAGCAGGCAGCCGAACCGGCTCTTCCCCGCCCGCCCGAGCCCGCGCCGCCCTCCTACCACTGCGACTGCGCTCCGTCCACGATGTTTGCGACCAGCTTGTCGAGGGCCTTCTGGCGTCCGTCGGTTTCCTGGGGTGGCGAGTACTCGCCGTCGACGGTCATGCTGGTCGCCTGCCAGAGCGTCTTCCCGGATTTTTGATCGTAGATCTCGACGCGGAGCGTGATCTGCACCCGGCGGGCCGTCACCTGCACGTTGCCGGCATTGCCCGACTGGAACGAGAGCGGGATGTCCGACTGATAGTTCAGGATGGCGCCACGTACGATCGCGTCGGCGTTGGCCTCGGTGGCCCGGCGCAGGCCCAGCCGGCCCTCCATGGCGTCGGTGACGGCCTGGGTGACGGCCTGGGTGAGCGTGGGATCGGCGGTCTGATTGTCGAACGGCAGGACCGCGACGGTCTTGATGCCCGGCGGCAGACCGCCGCCGGCGAAGCCGTAGATACAGCCCGTCGTGAGCCCGGCGAGGAGCGCGAGCCCCACGAGGCTATTTCGGACGCCAGGTCGCCGAATCGAATGCCGCAACGGTGTCGATCGCCTCGATCGTAAATGCGAACTGCGACGCGTCCCCCGGGAAGAGCATGCGCGCATCGAGCGGCCGCCCGGTGGCGGAGTCGAGGTGCACTTCGGTCTGCCCGATCATCCGCCCATCCCGGCTGAGCTCCGCGCGGAGCCGCGGCTTGGCGCCGAGATTCTCCACGAAATCGATGACCGTCGTGCCGCGCGTGTAGCGCCACACGCGCTCGTGCGGTCGAATCAGTCCCGACACCGAGTCGTCGGCGGCCGGCGGCAGCGGATGCGCGATCGCCGCCCAGAAGAGCGGCACCGCCGGAATCAATTGATTCACGTCGTCGGGCGGCTCCGCCCAGATCGCGCTGTCACCGATCAGGAGCGCGCTCCCCGACTTGCCGAACGGTCCGCGGTAGTCGAATCGCAGGGTGTCGGGTGGAGCCACCCGGACGGCCGCTCTGCCCCCGGCCGATCCCTTCTGATTCTGAAACCGCCAGCGCAACCGGTAGTTGAGCGGGACGGTCGGCGTCATGGCGGCGACCCAGGTCCGGGCGGAGTCGGCGGGAAGTGCGCCGAGCGTTTTCGGGGCGATGTGCGGCAATCCCGCACATGCGGCCATGAACCAGGCCGCCACGCCGAGTCCAAGATAGAGTGGCCCTCGGGGGCGGTCAAGCGGAAATGCTTGTGGCATCAGTAGTTAAAGCCGAAGAAGAAGTCCACGAAGTGTCGTCCCTGTCCCGTCGTTTGGAGCCCGTAGCCGTCGATGCTGCCGAATTCGAACCGCCAGCCGAAGTCGAGCCGGAGCACGAGCGGGAAGAAGACGGGCATGCGGAGGCCGAAGCCCGCGCTGCCGAGGATCCCCCGGTTGTGCGACGCCGCGGTCCACGCGCCGCCGAGATCACCGAAGACGGCGCCCTGCACGCCGGGAAACCGCATCACGCCGAAGGGGAATCCGATGCTCAGGTAGTTGGAGATCGGAAACCGGATCTCCTGATTGATGAGCACCGCGCGCGTCCCCGAGACCCCCCCGTAGCGCGGGTACCCGCGGAGTCCCCACGTGCCCCCGATCCCGATGTGCGCGGGATGGCTGCCCGCTGAAAAGTAGCCGAGAATCCGCACGGCGTAGGCCGAACGCTGTCCGATGCGGAAATATCGGCGCTCGTCGAGCGAAGCGATCCACGAGTCGAAGCGGCCGTTGGTGAGATCGTTGGTCAGGCCCAGCGTGACGTTCCGGCGTTCGCCGTCGATCGGCCCGGTTGAGAGCCAGAGGGTGTTGTCGTGGACGAAGGCCACATAGTTCTGGGCCAACCAGCCGATGCGGCGCGGCTCGTTCACGTCGGGGCAGGTGAGGTCGAAGCGGGTGGAGTGTTCGAGGCCGATCTGCGCCTCGACGCGCGAGAAGCGCGAGAACGGCCAGCGCAGCTGGAAGTAGCTGCCGTAGGCCGTCTCGTCGTAGATGGTGTTGTAGTCACCCTCGTAGAAGAGGCCGCGCAGGCGAAAGACGCCGACCCCCCAGTTGAGCCGCCGCTTCTGATTCAGGTAGAAGAGATTGCCACCGAGATTGTCCAGGAGGCTGCCGAGGCCGCTCGCCTGGAACGAGGTGAGCGCGGCGAGCAGGACGTGATCGCCCAGGAGGTCCGAGAACAGAAAGATCGCGCCGCCGGCCGACCCAATCCCGGGCGCGAAGGCGGCATCCCCACCCGCGAAATCGAGGGTGTAGTGCTGGGTATAGGGCGAGCCTTCGAGCCCGGCGTAGCGGGGGGCCCGGAGCTCCGGCCACTGCCAGTGGGCCGGGGGCACGGAATCGGGAAGCGCGATCCGCTCGGTCGCGGAATCGGGTGCGGGCGGCGCGCGAAAGATGGCCCACGAGAGCCCGGAAAATCCGTCGAACAGCAGGGCGTGCTTCTCCGGTACCCACTGCGGATCGAACGCGCCGCTCAGCGTGTGCGTCTCGCGCCGTCCGGCGCCCAGCGTATCGATCGAGTAGATGTCCGGGACGCCGCCGCGATCCGAGCTGAAGTAGATCCGCCCGTTCGCCGCCCAGCGTGGGGTCTCATCCAGCCAGGGCCCGGCGGTGATCTGCCGCAGTGCGTGGGTGCCGAGCTCGAGGAGGAAGAGATTGTGCCCGCCGTCCGGTCCCCACGCGGTCCGATCCGACGCGAAGACGAGGCGGCGGCCGTCGGGCCCGAAGCTCGGGTCGAGATCCTCGTACCGATCGTCGGTCAACTGCTCCAGGCGTCCGTCGGGGAGCCAGAGCCGATACAGGTCCGAATAGCCCGACACGGACAGCCCGCTGAACACGACGCTCTTCCCATCGGGTGCCCACGTGGGCGAGAGCAGCGACGTCAGATGCGGGAACTGATAGCGGCCGATGACCTTCGCGTCGCGAATGTCGAAGAAGACGAGCGCGTCGCGATCGAGGTAGCGGCTGGTGAAGACGGCGATCCCGTCACGGACGTCGAGACGCGAGGCGAAGGTGTGGAACGACTCGAACTCCGCGGTCCGCTCGCCGTGCACCACGGCGTGGCGCTCCGCGGGATGGTCCCACGACGCGTCGTAGATGTCCATATACCCGGTGCGCGGCGAGAGATACAGGATGTGGAGACTGCTGTCCCCCGGCACCCGATACGCCACCGGCTTCACCGCGAGCGGGGCGATCTCGTGCGAGGAGAGATCGAGCGGCATGCGGTCGGCGACCGACGGATAGTATCGCTTGCGGAACGCGTACTCGTAGCGGGCGTCGAGCTCCTTCATCGAGAGGCCGTACGTGCCCGCCAGCGCGTCGTCGAACGAGTGGTACCGCCAGAGATTTCGGTACAAGTAGGCGATGCGCCATTCGCCGAAGGTGCGGGAGAGCCAGGCGAGGATCGCGCCGCCCAAGGCGTAGTCGACGCCGCCGCTGATATTGTCGAGCGTGGGGAGGTCCGGCAGGAGACCCGCGACGACGATTTCGCGGATGAACATCTCGTCCTTGCTGTCCTGCCCCGCCGACCAGTACTCGGCGAGCCCTTCACTCCACCACAGCGGCGTGCCGATGCGATGGCCGCGCGGATGGTTGCGCGCGGTTTCGGCGAACATGCTCAGTTGGAACTCGTGCACCAGCTCGTGGCGGATCGTGTGCCGGAACTCGGCGTAGTTGCCCGTGAACGGAATGGTGACCCGGCGTTTGAGAAACTCGGTCACGCCGAGCACGCTCTCGGGCGGCACGAACGGGAGCACGTTGGTCTGCTCGAAGTCGCTGTGCGACGCGTAGACGATGAGCGGGATCCGGACGGTCGGGGCGTGCCCGAACTTGCCCGTCAGGAAGGTGAAGCTCTGTTCCGCATACGCGAGCGCGACGCGCGCGAGCTCTTCTTCGGCGGGGTAATAGTACAGATCCACGTGGGGGCCGTGCAGGACGTGCCACTGGAAATCGCGGTACTGGATCTTGTTCTCGCCGAACTCGCCGAATTGCGCCCACGCCACCCGCGGCACGACGAGCGCCAGCAGCAGGGCGGCCGAAACGGCGAGACGAGCGGGGCGCATGGGCCTTACTGCCGCCGGATTCTCCGAATGCGGTCGCCCTGGGTGACCTGGTCCACGACGCTCATGCCGGTGGTAACCTGGCCGATGACGGTGTACGTGCCGTCGAGATGCGGTTGGGGACTGTGCGTGATGAAGAACTGGCTGCCGCCGGTATCGGGGCCGGAGAGTGCCATGCCGACGGTGCCGGTCCCGTAGCGGCGCATGTTGATCTCGTCGCGCAGGGTGAAGCCGGGACCGCCCCAGCCGTCGCCGCGCGGATCACCATCCTGAATCACGAAGTTGGGGACGACGCGGTGCCAGACGTCGTTGTCGAAGTACCGGCGATCGACGAGCTGCAGGAAGGCGTTGATCGTCACCGGGGCGTCGGCGGCGTACAGGGAGATCGTGATGTCCCCGCGGTCGGTTTCGATCACGATCTGTGGCAGCGTGCCGCCCTGGGCGGCCGGGAGCAGGAGACGGCGCGCGATGTCGCGGTAGTCCTCGAGGGTGCGTCCCGTTTCGATCGGCGTCACGGGACCCCACCGCGCGGCCGCGTCCGGGAACCGCTGGACCGCCGCGCGGCGCACGAGGTAGTCCGACGGGCGTGGCACGCGGGACAGGAACCGGGACTCGACGGCACCCTTCGCTTCGGGGCCGAGTGCGGCGATGGCGCCGAGCGCGGTGACGGCGGCGATGCGGGCATCGGGAATCGGATCGTTCTGTCCCCGCTGATAATCCGCGACCAATCCGGTGATGTACGACGTGTCGGGCGCGGCCGCGAGGCGCTGCGCGGCGACCGAGCGGACCACCGGATCCTCGTGATTGACGAGCTGGGCGGCGCGCAGGGTGGCCAGATCGGGCGAGACCGCGATCAGGCTCTGGAGCGCCACCGCGACGACGCGGCCGTCGGGGTCGCGCGTCATCGTCACGATCCATGGGATCACGGAATCGTTCTGGATGTAGCCCAGCGCCTCGGCCCCGGCCGCGCGGAGCGTCCAATCGGGATCGGTGAGCCAGACCTTGAGCACGTCGAAGGCGTCGGTCCCCACCAGCCGCGTCAGCCCGATCATCGCCTGGCGCTTGATCGCGAACGTGTTGTCACCCAAACGATCCCGCAACGCGAGGATCGCCTGGCTTCCGCCCAGGTCGCCCAGAGCCGTGACGGCCTGGACCCGGACGTTCAGGTCGGGATCGGAGAGCCGATCGAGCGCGGCGCCGACGAGCGTCGAGTCGTGATAGGTGGCGAGCGTCCGCAGCGCGTTGATCCGGACGTGGGCATCGCTGTCGGCGACGAGGCGCCGCACGCGGGAGGCGAGCGCGCTCCGGTCGAGGCCCGCGGAGTCGGCGTAATTGGCGGTGAGGGCGCGCACCGCGTACGAGCGCACCAGCGCGTCCGGGTCGTCGCTCGCGGCGAGCAGCACGTTCGCGGCCCCCGTGGCGTGGAGACGTGCCAGGCTGTACACCGTTCCCTGCTTCACCGCGGGGATCGGGGAGACGGAATAGTTGACCAGCATATTCACCGGTGCGTCGGCGCCGAGCCGCCACGCCTCGTTCACGGCGCGCACCACGGTCTTGGGGAGCGAGTCGGACGTTGCGTTCCCCACCGAGCGGCTGAGGATCTCGCGAATGACGTCGGCGGCGGCGCGCCCACCGATCTTGGCGAGCGCCGTCACCGCTTCCTGGTGTACGGCGTTCTGTTGCGCGGGCGGCGTGTTGAGCACCAGATCGCGGAGCTGGGGGATGGCCGTCGTGTCGCGGATCAGCCCGAGCGCGAAGGCTGCCGCCGACTGGACGGTGGTGTCGGGGTCGGTGAGCATCTCGAGCAGGCGCGGCGTGGCCGACGTATCGCCGATCCGTCCCATGGCCAGGGCCGCCTGTGCCCGCACCGTCGAGTCGTTGAACCGCCACGCCGCGAGGAGGCCCGGCGCATCGGGCCGGCGCTCGTCGGCGGCCTGCAGGACGCCCGCCAGCGCGTTGACCACCGCCGCCTGCTGCGCCGCGAGCCGTCCCGCGGCGAGCACCAGGAGGGCGCTACAGGCGAACGGGATCCGGAATCGGAACGAGCGCCGCCCGAATGGCGGCCGGAATCGCGGAGAGCGCATAGGACGAATCTAAGGCGATGAGGCCCGTCTGGGCCGTGGCGAGGCGCCGTCGGTCGGCGGCGCGCTCAATGAGATACCCGAAGACTACCTTGCGGGTTGCGACGTCCCGGACCCAGCACTGGACGCGGATGTCGTCGTCGAACCGTGCGGGCGACCGGTAGCGGAGCTGGGCGTCCACGACCGCGAGCCGGAGGCCGCCCGCTTCGAGCTCGCGGTAGCTCGCCCCGTGCTCGCGGAGATACTGGGTGCGTGCGACGTCACACCAGACCAGATAATGCGCGTGGTAGGCGACGCCCATCTGGTCGGTTTCCGCGTAGCGGACCCGGAGCTCGGTCGTGCTGATGGTGTTCATATGGTCGCGTGGCGCTCGCATCGACTCGTGAATATACTGCGCGCGTGCCGACCGAGACCGCGATCATCCTGGCCGACGCCCATCTGGGGCGCGCTCCGGCGGAGACCGCCGATCATCTCCACCGGTTTCTGGCCACCGTGCCGGGCCGCGCATCCCACCTCGTGATCAACGGCGATCTCTTCGATTTCTGGTTCGAGTACCGCACGGTCATCCCGCGCCGCGCCTTTCCCACGCTCCACGCCATCGCGGGGGTCTGCGCCGCCGGCGTGGAGGTGATCGTGACCGGCGGCAATCACGACCGCTGGGGCGGCGCGTTCTGGCGCGAGCAGCTCGGCGCGTCGTTTCACCCGGCCGGCGTGACGTTGCGGATCGCGGGTCGGCGGATCCACGTGACCCACGGCGACGGGATGGTCGAGCGTCGCCTGAGCGGCCGGATCATGCACGCCGTGACGCGGTTTCGGCCGACCGCGGCGGTCTTCCGCTGGCTGCATCCCGACGTCGGTATGCCGTTGGTGGGAGCCCTCTCCGGGGTGCTCGGCGATCGCACGCGGACGGAGGCGGAGATCGCCCGCGCGGCGGCCGACCAGGCGCAGTTCGCGCGCGCGTATCTCGCCCAGCATCCCGACGTCGAAGGGCTCGTGCTGGCGCACACGCACCGCGCGGCGCTCGAGCGGGTGGGGCCGCAGTGGTATCTCAATCCGGGCGCCTGGTTCGACGGCGGCGCCTACGCGGTCGTCTCGGCGGAGGGCCCCGCGCTGCACCGCTTCGCCTGAGGGTTAGGGCCCGATCGGCACGCGCAGGCCCACCCCGGTGCGGCCGCCCGGCAGTGCACGCGTCTCGAGCTGCGCGGGGAAGTCCCAGAACTCGGCGGACACGAACGCCTCGGCACCGGCGAGCAGGTGATTGAACGCGAGCAGGACCGCCCAATCCTGCAGCTCCTGTTTCTTCGCCTTCACGATGTCCGTCTCGGTGCCCGGGGGATCTTCCTGGCTCCGCCAGTAGTGCAGTTGCCGCGCCGCCTTGACCGTCATCGTCAGGGTGAGCCCCTCC
>DATFMZ010000015.1:0-10453 GCA_035266665.1 Gemmatimonadales bacterium
AGCTCAAGCCCGCGTTCGTCAAAGGCGGCACGGTGACCGCCGGCAACGCGCCGGGCTTGAACGATGGCGCGAGCGCGCTCGTCGTCACGTCACAGGCCTTTGCCGAAGCGCACGGGCTCCAGGTGATGGCCCGCATCACGGCGTATGCGGCGGGCGGCGGCGAACCCAAGGATCTCTTCTTCGCGCCCATCGTCGCCGTCGAGCGGCTCATGAAGCAGGCCGGCACGAAGATCGGCGACTACGATCTTATCGAGGCCAACGAGGCCTTCGCGGTGCAGGCGCTCGCGGACGGGCAGGGACTCGGCTGGGATTGGAGCCGGGTGAACGTGCACGGCGGCGCGGTGGCGCTCGGCCACCCGATCGGGGCGAGCGGCGCGCGCATCCTCACGACCCTGCTGTACGCGATGCGGGACCGAAACGCGGCCACGGGGCTCGCCACCCTCTGTCTCGGTGGCGGCAACGCCGTGGCCCTCAGCGTGGAGCGTGTATGACGTCTTTCTCGGAAGCGGTCGTCGATCGTCGTGCGGTGTCGCGGCTCGGACGCCGGGCGCTCACCGCGGCGCTGGGTGTTGCCCTCCTCACGCTCGGCGCGCATCTCGCCGTCCCGCTTCCGGGGACGCTCGTCCCGCTCACCTTCCAGGTGCCCGCGGTGCTCCTGGTCGGCGCCCTGCTCGGGCCGGGTGTCGGTGCCGCGAGCGCGGTGGTCTACCTGCTGCTCGGTGTGACGGGTCTGCCCGTCTTCGCGCCGGTGCCGGCGGGGCTCTCCGGGCCGGCCGCGCTCTTCGGCCCCACGGGCGGCTATCTGCTCACCTTCCCGATCGCCGCGGCCATCGCGGGTCGGGCGGCGCGTGCGGAGCGGTTGCTCGCGATCCTCGGATGGTTCGCGCTCGCGACGCTCGCGATTCACGTCGGTGGGGTCGCCCAGCTCACCGTGCTCGGCGGGAGTTTCCGCGCCGCGGTGGTGCTGGGATCGCTGCCGTTCCTCATTGGGGACGGCCTCAAGCTGCTGTTCGTCGGACTGCTCGTCTGGCGATTCGGCTCCAAGATCACACGCGCGCTCCGTTGAGCGCGCGTGGCGCATGTGGGGCCCCGGTGCGGACCGTGGAGGCGGTGACATGGTGAAACGGGTGGCGGTGGTGGGGGCCGGGACGATGGGCAACGGGATCGCGCACGTCTTCGCGCAGCGCAGCGTGGACGTGGTGCTCATCGACGTGGCGGACGACCGGCTCCAGCAGGGCCTGGCGACGATTCGTAAGAATCTCGATCGCCAGATCAAGAAGGGGACGTTGACCGAGGCCGATCGCGACGCGACCCTCGGCCGGATCGCGACGGCGACGGCGCTCGATGCGGCGGCCACGGCCGAGCTGGTGGTGGAAGCCGCGAGCGAGGCGCCCGACGTCAAGTTCACGATCTTCGAGCGGCTCGACGAGATCGCGCCGGCGGGCGTGATCCTTGCCACGAATACGTCGTCGATCTCCATTACCGAGATCGCCGCCCGGACGAATCGGCCCGAGCACGTGATCGGCATGCACTTCATGAACCCGGTGCCGATGATGCAGCTCGTCGAGATCATTCGCGGGCTCGCCACGTCGGACGAGACGACGCGGACCGTGATGGAGCTCGCGAGCGCGCTCGGTAAGACGCCGGTGGAGGTGAACGACTACCCGGGATTCGTCTCGAACCGGGTGCTGATGCCGATGATCAACGAGGCGATCTTCTGCGTGATGGAGGGGGTGGCGACGCCCGAGGCGGTGGACACCGTCATGAAGCTCGGGATGAATCACCCCATGGGGCCGCTGGCGCTGGCCGATCTGATCGGCCTCGACGTCTGCCTCGCGATTCTCGAGGTCTTGCACCACGGACTCGGCGACGACAAGTATCGTGCGGCGCCGCTGCTCCGCAAAATGGTGGCCGCCGGCCGGCTGGGCCGGAAGAGCGGCCGTGGATTCTACGACTATACCAAGTGAGCTCTACGTGACGACACGCGTGAAATCGACTTCGAGCGGCTCCCCCGCTATCGCGTCCACACACCGCGACGTCTTCGAGCAGATGGCCGTGTACGCGCACGAGCAGGTGAGCTTCTGGTACGATCCCGAGTCCGGCTATCGCGGCATCATCGCCATCCACAACACGGCGCTCGGACCGGCCTTGGGCGGCACGCGGTTCTGGAAATACACCAACGACGCGGAAGCCCTCTTCGACGTGCTGCGCCTCGCGCGCGGGATGACCTACAAGGCGGCGGTCGCCGGCCTCGATCTCGGCGGCGGGAAGAGCGTCATCATCGGGGACAACAAGACGAAGCAGCGCGAGGGGATCTTTCGCGCGCACGGGCGGCACGTCGAGTCCCTCGCGGGGCGCTACATCACCGCCGAGGACGTCGGGACCGGCACGCGCGACATGGAATACATCCGCGAAGAGACGACCCACGTGGTCGGGCTCGCGGAACGCTCGGGCGACCCCTCGCCGGTCACGGCGTGGGGCACCTACCGCGGCATGCAGGCCTGCGCCAAGTACCGCTACGGCAGCGAATCGCTCGACGGGAAGACGGTCGCCGTCCAGGGCGTCGGCCACGTCGGCTACTACCTCTGCGAGTACCTCCACAAGGACGGGGCCAAGCTCATCGTCACCGACATCGATCCCCAGCGCGTGAAGCGCGTGGTCGATGACTTCGGTGCCAAGGCCGTGGCCAGCGACGAGATCTACACGCAGAAGGCCGACATCTTCGCGCCGTGCGCGCTCGGGGCGGTCGTCAACGACAAGACCCTCGACCTCCTCAAGGTGGACGTCGTGGCCGGGGCCGCGAACAACCAGCTCGCCGAGGAGCGGCACGGCGATCTGCTCGAGGAGCGGGGCATCACGTACGCCCCCGACTACGTGATCAACGGCGGTGGGCTCATCAACGTGAACACCGAGCTGCAGGGCTGGACGCTGGAGCAGGCGCATCAGAAGGCCGGTGAGATCTACGACACGATCCTCAAAGTGCTCGAGATGGCCAAGGAGGAGGGCATCCCCTCGTATCGGGCCGCCGACCGCCTGGCGGAGGAGCGCGTGGCCGCGGCCGAGAAGCGCCGCGGGCTTCCGCACCGCATCTGATGCCCAATTCCCGACGGTCGTTCCTCGAGGAGTCCGATCCCGAGATTTACGGGCTGATCCAGCGTGAGATCGCCCGACAGGAAGACGGACTCGAGCTGATCGCGAGCGAAAACTTCGTCTCGCGCGCCGTGCTCGAAGCGATGGGCACGGAGCTCACCAACAAGTACGCCGAGGGCTACCCCGGCCGCCGGTATTACGGGGGCTGCGAGGTGGTGGACGAGATCGAGCGCCTGGCCATCGGCCGGGCGTGCGAGCTCTTTGGCGCCGAGCACGCCAACGTCCAGCCGCACAGCGGGGCCCAGGCCAACTTCGCGGCCTACCTCGCGGTGATCGAACCGGGCGATACGCTCATGGGGATGACGCTCTCGCACGGCGGGCACCTCACGCACGGCGCGAGTGTGAACGCGAGCGGACGGCTGTTCAAGAGCGTGCAATACGGCGTGGACGAGGCCACCGGTCTGATCGACATGAACCGGGTTCGCGAGCTGGCCCTCGAGGCGCGCCCGAAGCTGATCATCGCCGGCGCGAGCGCGTATCCGCGCGTGATCGACTTCGCGGGCTTCGCGGCCATCGCCCGGGAGGTCGAGGCCATCCTCCTCGTGGACATGGCGCACTACTCCGGCCTCATCGCCGGCGGGGTCTACCCGTCGCCCGTGCCGCATGCGGATATCGTGACCAGCACCACCCACAAGACCCTCCGTGGTCCGCGTGGGGGCTTCATTTTGTGTGGCGCGTCGCTCGCCAAGGCGGTGGATAAGCAGGTTTTCCCGGGAACGCAGGGTGGGCCGCTCGAGCACGTGATTGCGGCCAAGGCGGTGGCGTTCCAGGAGGCGTTGCGGCCGACCTTCAAGGAGTACGCGGCCCAGGTCATCCGGAACGCACAGGCCCTCGGCGAGGCGCTCGCCGAGCGCGATTTCACGCTCGTCTCGGGCGGCACCGACAGCCATCTCCTGCTGGTCGACCTCCGGGGGAAGAACCTCACGGGGAAAGCCGCGGAAGCGACGCTCGACCGCTGCGGCATCCACACGAACAAGAACACGATCCCCGGGGACCCGCAGTCGCCGTTCGTGACGAGCGGGCTGCGCCTCGGTGCCTCCGCGCTCACGACCCGCGGGATGGGGGAGGCCGAGATGGTGCGGGTGGCCGAGCTGATCGACGCCGCCCTCGCGGCGACCGACGACGCGGCCCTCGAGCGGGTCACCGCGGACGTGCGCGAGCTCGCGGCGGGCTTCCCGTTGGTGGCGGCTCCGGCGGCGGCCAACTAGCGTGCCCTCTTGCTCCGCACGCCCGCCGTCCTCACCTTAGTATCGTGTACCAACTGCAGCTGGCCGATGAGATCGTGGAGCGCATTCGGGAGCGCGAGGTCCGCTACGATCCACAGGCGTACCTCTTTCTGCTCGGCGCGCTCGAGTTCTCCCAGGAGCGGCGGCCCGTTCGGGGCCACATCGGGGGGGAAGAGCTGGCGTGGGCCTGCCGCGACTTCGCGCTCGAGCAGTTCGGTCTCACGGCACACACCGTGCTTCGGCACTGGGGCGTAGATTCCACCACCGATTTGGGCCGCATCGTCTTCACGCTCGTGGACATCGGCCTGCTCGTCAGTCAACCGCAAGACCGGATCGAAGACTTCGCCGACGTGTACCAGTTCGGTGAAGCGTTCGACGCCGAGTACCCGTGGAGGGGGATCGATCACATCGGCGGGACGTGAGTGCGCCCGAAGGGCGCCGGGAGGGGAGGACCGCTATGGAAGGGCGAGACTGGCCGGCGTGCAAGAAATGTGAGAGTGGGATCCTCGTGCCGCTGTCCGACTACGGTCGGGACGGAGCACCAATCACGTACAAGGCGTGGGTGTGCACGAATCCCGACTGCGGGTTCAATTTGCGCATCGACAACGGCGAGATATCTCTCGGCCGCGCGATCGGGCAGAGCTTCAAGTAACCGCGGGGTTCCGCCACTCTACCCCGTGGCGGCTCTCCCGCCGCGGTGTCCATCGTGCCATCCGTTGATCACCCAATGAGCAAACCACCGGTCGTGCCCGTGCTGAGCGCCGCCGAGGCGGCGGCGTGGGACGCGCGCGCACGTCCCGACGTACCGGCGCGCGTGCTGATGGAGTCCGCGGGTCGGGCGGCGGCCGTGGTGCTCGCCGATCGGTTCCGCGACCGGTTGAGCGACGGCGTCCTGGTCGCCACGGGGCCGGGAAACAATGGCGGAGACGGGTGGGTGCTGGCTCGCGCACTCGCGGCCGTCGGCGTTCCCGTCTCCGCCGTCGAGATCGAGCACCCGCGGAGTGAAGGCTGCGAGGTGAACCGCACGCTCGCACTCGCGCACGGCGTCACCCTGCGGGTGGCGGACGAGCCGTGGCCCGCCATGGGCGTCGTGGTCGACGCGCTCCTCGGGACCGGGGCGAGTGGGGCGCCGCGCGGCGCGATTGGCGCGCTCGCCCACGCCATCGCGGCGCACGGCGTGCCCGTCTGCGCGATCGACGGCCCCACGGGACTCGATCTCACCACCGGTGAGGCCCACGGCCCCGTGCGGGCGGCGGTCACGGTCACGTTCGGGAGCCTCCGGCGCGGCCAGCTCCTCCAGCGTGACTGGTGCGGAGAGATCGTCGCCCTGGACATCGGATTCCCCGCGCCCGAACCGGCGTGGCCCGCGCTGGTCACCGATCGGTGGGCCCGCACCGCGCTTCCCGCCATCACCAGCACCATGCACAAGGGGAACCGCGGACGCCTCCTCGTGGTGGGCGGCGCCGCCGGCATGGCGGGCGCCGCGATCCACGCGGGACGGGCGGCGTTCCAGGCAGGGGCGGGGCTCGTGAAGCTCGCCGTCCAGCCCGAGTCCGTCGAGCCCGCGCAGGCGCAGCTGCCCGACGCGCTCACCGTGACCACGGCCTTGGGGCCCGAAATCGAATCGGCGCTCGCCGAGGCGCTCGCGTGGGCCGACGCGGTGGCGATCGGACCCGGTATGGGACGCACCCGTGAGCGCGTCGCGTTCGTCTCCGCGCTGTTGACCACGGTTCAGAAACCGGTGGTGCTCGACGCCGACGCGCTCCAGGTGGGTGCCGACGTGTTGGCGCGCGGGACGGCGCCGCGCGTCTTGACGCCGCACCCGGGCGAATTCGCCGCCCTCTTTCCCACGCTCGCCTCGCGGCCCGCCGCCGACCGGTTCGCCGCGGCGGGGGAGGGGATCACCGCGCTCGACGCCCATGCACCGACCGCGCTCGTGCTCAAGGGTGTTCCGACGGTGATCGCCGATCGTGACGGTGCCGTGCGGATCGTCGCGAGCGGGAACGCGGGACTCGCCACGGGTGGCAGCGGAGATCTCCTGACGGGGGTGATCGGCATCCTCTTGGCGCGCGGTCTGTCACCGATCGACGCGGCGGCGCTCGGCGCGCAGACGCTCGGACGCGGCGCGGAGCGCGCGGCGGAGGTGGTGCCCGTGCGGGCGATGCGTCCCGAGGACGTCGCCGGGCAGTTTCCCGCGCTCTGGCGGGCATGGGCCGCGCCCGACGTGCCGCGCCCACCGGAGCTCGTGGCCCTCGCTCCGCCCGCCACGGCATGAGCCGGCGCATCGCCTGGCTCGTACTGGCGGCGGTCTCCGCGGCACCCGCTTCGCTCCCGGGGCAGGTGCCGAGCCGCTGGCGGCCCGACGAACGCGCCATCCTCCAGGACTTCTCGTACGTCACCGCGGTCGCCGCGAGCGACCAACGCGTCTTCGTCGCCACGCCGAACGGCCTCGGTCTCTACGATCGGAGCTTTCACCGTTGGGATCCCCCGGTGACGGTGAGCGACGGGTATCCCCAACAGCCGGTCGTCGCCGCCCTCGCCGACCCGAGTGACGAGTCCGTCTGGCTCGCGACGTCCATCGGCGTCGTCCACTACGAGCCGTTCATCCGGCGGTTCGACGTCGTGCCGGTGGCGGGCGGCGTGCAGGACCTGATGATCAATCGGGATGATCCGTTCAGCGGGATCTATCTGCGCACCGGCTCCGGCTGGCAGAAGTTGCCGCGCGGCGGATTCATTCCGTCGCCGGCCGGGCGACTCCCGCCACCCAACCGACAACTCCGGCCGCTGTCCCCCGCCGCTCTCGTCCAGCGGCTTCCGTTCCTGCAGGGACTCAGCGCCACGATCCTCATCGATCGTCGGATGAGGAGCTACCAGTACACGAGCGCTGCCGCAGTGCCGAACACCAACGAGTTCTTCGTCGGCACCAACGGACTCGGCGTCCTGCGGGTCGACGAGCTCACGGCCCAGGTCGAGCGGATGCCGTTCGGTCTTCTCGCGAACGCCGTCGGTGCGGTGGTTGCGGCGCCGGGCGGCGTCTGGGCGGCGACCGGCGCATACAGCGCGCGGGACGGCTTCACCTTCGTGAGCACGGATCTGCAGCAGTACGCGTACGACGAAGGCCCCCGCGCCACCGGGTTCGGCTTCCACGCCGTGCGCGCCCTGCTGTTCCGCGGGTCCACGCTCTGGGCCGCCACCGACAACGGCCTGATCCGCACGAACGGCCACGGGGATTCGCGACGCTTCACGACGGCGGACCATCTTCCGGGGGACGCCGTGCTGTCGCTCGCCTCCGGCACGACGGGGCTCTGGGTCGGCACGCGGTACGGCCTCGCATATGTCTCTGATCTCGGGAACAAGCCCACCATCGCGAACGTCGATCCGTCGCTCAGCGCGCCCGTCGCGGCGCTCGCGTCGTTCGGGGATTCCGTCTGGATCGGCTCGGCGGTTGGGCTCGGGATCGCGGCCGTCGGCGGACGGGCGGTGGTTCCGCCGGACGTCGCGGCGGTGCCGTATCTCAAGGACCCGATCGCCGCGATCGCCCTGCACGCGGACACGGTGATCGTGGCCACCGAGAACCGCATCCTCTGGCGCGCCCGTGCGGACACCGGGGCGGCCTGGCACGTCGGGCTCGTGCTGAGTCCGCAGACGGGACCGATCGTGGCGATCGCCCCGGAACGCGGCGGGGTGTGGGTCGGCGGCGATCAAGGCTTGGTGTACTTCGGCTTCCGGACCAACGCGCTCCGTCGCTATACGATCCCGATGGACCTGCCGGGTCCGGTGCGTGGACTCGCCGTGGACGGGGAGTACCTGTGGATCGCGACCGAGCGGGGCCTCGTGCGGTTCTCGCGTCGTGCCCTGCTCCCGTGACGACGCGTCTCGGATCCGGAATCGAATTCGATCGTATTCGCGCGATCTTCGAGCGGCTCGGCGGACGGGGCGGGGCGCTCGGCGACGACTGCGCACTGGTGACGGTCGGGGGCACGGCCCTGGCGCTCTCCACCGATCTCACGGTGGAGGGCACCCATTTTCGTCGCACGTGGCTCACGGTGGAAGAGATAGGATGGCGGGCCGCGGCGGCGGCGCTCTCGGATCTCGCGGCCGTCGCGGCGCAGCCCGCGGGGCTGCTCGCGAGCGTCGGCGTGCCCGCCGAGGCGGCGGGGGACCTCGTCGTTCGGATCATGGATGGGGTTGGTGGTGCCGCGGAGTCGGTCGGGGCGAGCGCGTGGGGGGGAGACCTGGTGGCGGCGCCGGAGATCGTGATCGACGTCGCGGTGGTGGGCGTGGCGCCCGCTCCCGTACGCCGGTCGGGTGCCGTGGCCGGGGACGAGCTGTGGGTGACCGGCCGGCTCGGCGCCGCGCGGGCCGCGGTACGGGCGTGGGAGGCGGGCCGCGAGCCGCCACGGGCCGTACGCGCGCGGTTCGCGCACCCCGAGCCCCGGGTGCCCGCGGCGGCGTGGCTGCGGGAGCACGGAGCCCGCGCGATGATCGATCTGAGTGACGGACTGCTCGCGGACGCGGGGCATATCGCGGCGGCGTCGGGCGTGGCCTGTGTCATCGAGGCCGACCGCGTTCCCGCCCACGACGGCGCGACCGCGGAGGACGCGCTCGCGGGCGGCGAAGACTACGAGCTCCTCGTGGCGCTTCCCGCCGCGCCCGACGCCGCGCGATTGGCTGCATCGTTCCGCGCGGCGTGCGATCTCCCGCTGACCCGCGTCGGATACGTCTCGGCCGGCGAGGGCGTCGCGCTCGAGCGCGGCGGCACACGGGTGCCGCTGATCGACGGTTACACTCACTTCCGGGCCTGAGCGTGCGATCGATCTGGTATCTGCTGAACCTCACCGTCTGGACGATCTGGTACGGCAGCAAGGCGATTCTCGCCGGACTCTTCCGCGTGCGCCAGCGGCCGGGAGGTGTGTACGACGAGTGTGGGCGGCGTTGGGCGCGGAAGCTGTTGCGCGCGGCGGGAACGCCGGTGCAGCTCGTGCACGCGGAGCGTCTCCCGCGCGATCAACCCGTCGTGCTCGTCTCCAATCACCAGTCGTTCTTCGACATTCTGGCGCTGCTCGCCGTGATGCCCGGATCCATTCGGTTCATGGCGAAGAAGGAGATGGCGTCGATTCCGCTGCTCGGCCAGGCGATGCGCGCGGCGGGGCACATCTACATCGACCGGAAGAACCTGGGCGCGGCCTTCGAGGCGTACGAATCCGCCGCGGCCGCCATCCGCGGCGGCATCACGGCGGTCGTCTTTCCGGAGGGGACGCGCAGCCGGACGGGTGAGCTGCTTCCTTTCAAGAAAGGCCCGTTCGTGCTCGCGATCGCGGCGCAGGTTCCGCTCATCCCGATCTACTGTGCCGGCACGTTTACCATCCTGCCGAAGGCGTCGCTGCGCATTCGGCCGCACCCGATTACCATCCTCTTCGGTGAGCCGATCGACCCGGTCGGGCTTACCTACGATTCGCGAGAGGATCTCATGCGTCGCACGCGCGCGGTCATCGAACAACTGCGCGTTGACGCCATACATCAG
Source organism: Gemmatimonadales bacterium (assembly GCA_035266665.1). Taxonomy (GTDB): domain Bacteria; phylum Gemmatimonadota; class Gemmatimonadetes; order Gemmatimonadales; family GWC2-71-9; genus DATFMZ01. The sequence goes on from DATFMZ010000015.1 coordinate 9,901, forward strand.
GAAGGGTAGGTTCCGCGCGCCATGTCTACCATCATCGAAGTTGCGGCCCGCGAGATACTCGACTCGCGCGGCAATCCCACCGTCGAAGCCGACGTGGTGCTCGCAAGCGGCGCCCACGGCCGCGCGGCCGTGCCGAGTGGTGCGTCCACCGGTGAGCGCGAAGCGGTCGAGCTCAGAGACGGCGATGCCAATCGGTATGGTGGCAAGGGCGTGCTCGACGCCGTGAAGAACGTGAACGACGTGATCGCGCCGCGGCTCGAAGGGATGGACGCGACGGATCAGATCGCCGTCGATGCCGAGATGCTCGAGCTCGACGGCACACCGAACAAGGCGAATCTCGGTGCCAATGCGATCCTCTCGGTTTCGATGGCGGTGGCGCGCGCGGCGGCGGAAGATGTCGGGCTGCCGCTCTATCGGTACCTGGGTGGTCCGATGGCGCACCTGCTGCCCGTGCCGATGATGAACATCCTGAACGGCGGGGCCCATGCGTCGAACAACGTGGACGCCCAGGAGTTCATGATCGTGCCGATCGGCGCGCACGAATTCGACGAAG
>DATFMZ010000016.1:0-3616 GCA_035266665.1 Gemmatimonadales bacterium
GCGCCTCGTGGCCGCCGCCCCGGACGATCTCCTCGAGCACGGGGTGTTGCCGCGCCGCCGGTTGGTGGTCGCGTCGGAATATCCGCGGCTCACCTGCCAGTGGATCGAGCGCGTGGGCATCGAGGCGCGGCTCGTGCATTCCTACGGTGCCACCGAAGTCTTTCCCCCCGAAGACGCCGATCTCATCGTCGACAACACGGCAACCGGCGCCACGCTCGCCGCCAACGACCTGGCGATCGTGGACACGCTGCTCTCTTCCTCGACGCGCCTCTACGCGAGCCCCGCGGCACTCGACAATTCCGTGCGGCGCGCCGCGATCGAAGGTTTCAGCCTGCTGCTCACGTCGGTGCTCGAAGCCCGGAGCCGGGTGATGTTCGAGGTGAACGTGCCGGCCTCGGCGCTCGAGGCCGTCTGCGGCGCGCTCCCCTGCATGCGGGAACCGACGATCTCCCCACTGCACGGCGACGTGGGCTTCGCGCTGAAGGCCGCCGTTCCCCGCGAGGCACTGCCCCGCATCGTCCCACGCGTGAAGGCGCTCGGCGGATCGGACATCGTGATCACCGCCGTCGCGCAGCTCGTGCCATGAACGGGCTTCGTGCCGCGCCCGCCGTCGCGAACGCCACCGCCTATGCCCCCGCGCGGCATCGGGCGCCGTGCGATCTCGATCTCTCGGGGAGCGAGGGACCGCAGGCGGACGCGCGAATTCTCACCGCGGCCCTCGCGCGGGCGACGCCGCTCATCGGGCGGTATCCGAATCCCGCCGCGCTCACCGAGTTGCTCGCCGATCGCCTCGGCGTCGCGCCCGACCGGGTGCTGGTCACGGCGGGCGCCGACGAGGCGCTCGATCGTATCTGCCGCGCGGTGCTCGCCCCGGGGCGGAACGCGATCCTCCCCGAGCCGACGTTCGAGATGATCGATCGCTATGCCGCGCTGACCGGTGGCGAGGTGCGGCGCGTCCCGTGGCCCGACGGGCCGTTCCCCGTGCACGCGATGATCGCGCGGGCGGACGACGAGACCGCGCTGCTCGTCGTGGTCTCGCCCAACAACCCGACCGGTGCGGTCGCGACACCAGAAGACGTTCGTCGTCTCCACGACGCGGTGCCCGACGCGCTGGTGCTCGTCGACTTCGCCTACGTCGAGTTCGCCGACCAAGACTGGACGACCCAGGCCCTCGCGCTGCCGCGCGTCGTGCTCGTGCGTACGCTGTCCAAGGCATGGGGGCTTCCCGGGCTCCGCGTGGGCTACGCGGCCGGTGCACCGAATGTCATCGCCTGGCTGCGCGCCGCCGCGGGTCCGTACCCGGTCTCGGCCCTCTCGCTCGCGGTTGCGGAAGGCATGGTGCGCGATGGCGGGTCGACCCCGGCTTCCGTGGTCCCTGCGGTGCGGTCGGCCCGGGCGCGCCTGATTCCGCTGCTCGAACGGCTCGGCGCCCGGCCGACGGCGAGTCAGGCCAACTTCGTGTGCGTTGCGGGGAATGCGTCACGCTGGATTCGTGATGCGCTCGCGGGCGTCGGCATCGCGACCCGTCTGCTCTCTGGGCGCGACGGCGAGCGCGTGCGCATCGCCGTGCCCGTGGATGCCGAGGCATACGCGCGACTCGAGGCGGGGCTCGCCGCGGCACTCGCTCCCGACGTCGTGCTGCTTACGCCCGACATCCCCGTGCGACAGAAATGGTGCACCGCACTCGCGGGCCGGTGGTCGGTTGCGGAGGTCAGGGCACCGTCCCCCGCCGCCATCGACGTGACGCTCCGGGAGCGGGGCGCGCGACGGGGATGGATGGTGACCGGCACACCGGATGGCGTCGCGGCGGCGCGCGCCGCGGGTCTCGTGCCACTCGGCGTCGTGGTGTCGACAGACGCCGGTGGCGAGTTCACGACCCGGCTCTTTGACGCGGGCGCGGCGCGCGTCCTGCGCTCGCCGGAGGAGATTGCATCGTGCCTGATCTGACGCCGCGGCGTGCCGATGTGTCGCGCACCACCCGCGAAACCGACCTTTCGGTCTCACTCGTACTGGACGGCGAGGGCCGGACCGACGTCCACTCGGGCATCGGCTTTCTCGATCACCTGCTCTCCGCGCTCGCCTTGCATGCGCGGTTCGATCTCGATCTCGCCTGTCGCGGCGATCTCGAGGTGGACGATCATCACACCGCCGAAGACTGCGCGCTCGCGATCGGGACGGCCTTCGACCGTGCACTGGGGGATCGGCGCGGCATCGCGCGGTTCGGGAGCGCGTATGCGCCGCTCGACGAAGCACTCGCGCGGGCCGTCGTGGACTGCTCCGGTCGTCCCTTCGCGCGCGTGGCCCTGGACCTCACGCGCGATCGACTCGGCGTGCTGTCATGCGAGAACATCCCGCACGTTCTGGCCTCCTTCGCGAGCGCGGCGCGCCTCACCCTGCACGTGGATGTGCTGGCCGGTGAAAACGACCATCACCGCGCGGAGGCCGCGTTCAAGGCCACGGCGCTCGCGCTCCGCGCCGCCGTGGCACGCGACGCACGTACCGGTGTTCCCAGCACGAAGGGTATTCTCACGTGACCCGTGATCCACTGGCCGTCGTCCGGACCGGGAGCGCCAACCTCGCGTCCGTACTCGCCGCGTTCGAGCGGATGGGTGTGCGGGCCACGCTCACCGAGGACGCCGACGTCGTCCGGCGAGCCGCGCGCGTGGTGCTTCCGGGGGTCGGGGCCTTTGGAGCGGTCATGCGTCGGCTCTCGACGCTCGGGCTCGTGGATGCGATTGCCGAACGTGCGGCCGCGGGCGAGCCGATCCTCGCCGTCTGTCTCGGGCTGCAGCTCTTCGCCCACGCGAGCGACGAGTCTCCCGGCACGGCCGGGCTGGGCATCGTCTCGGGAACGGTGCGGCGCTTTTCACGCGACACGAAGGTGCCGCAGCTTGGCTGGAACGCCGTGACGCCCGACGCGCGCGCGCAATTCCTGCAGCCCGGCTACGCGTACTTCGCCAACTCGTACTACCTCGAGACCGTGGACGACGGCTGGACTCCCGCGTGGGCGTCGTATGCCGGGCGCTTCGTGGCGGCGGCGGAGCGCGGCAGCCAACTCATCTGTCAGTTTCACCCAGAGCTCTCGGGCGCATGGGGTGCGGCGTTGCTCGACCGATGGGTGTCGCGATGCTGACGCGCCGGGTGATTCCGTGTCTCGACACGCGCGATGGGCGCGTCGTGAAGGGCGTGCGGTTCCGGGCGCTCCGGGACGCGGGCGAGCCGGCGTCGCTTGCCGCACGCTACGAGGCCGGCGGGGCCGACGAACTGGTGATCCTCGACGTCTCCGCGACGACCGATGGACGCGCTCATGCCGTCGCCACCGTGCGCGCGGTGCGGGCGGAGTTGCGCATTCCGCTCACCGTGGGGGGCGGCATTCGCTCGGTGGACGATGCGGGTGCGCTGCTCGAGGCCGGTGCCGACAAGGTCGCCGTGAATACGGCGGCCCTCCGCACGCCCCGGTTGATCGCGGAGATCGCCGAACGGTTTGGCCGCCAGTGCGTGACACTGTCGATCGACGGCGCCGCCATCGATGGGGGCTGGGAAGTCGTCGTCCGTGCCGGGACGGAACCGACGGGACGGGACGTCGTCGGGTGGGCGCTGGAGGGGGAATCCCTCG
>DATFMZ010000017.1:0-8512 GCA_035266665.1 Gemmatimonadales bacterium
GTGAGATCGGCGACGATCGTCTGCGCGACGCCGCTCACGCGCGCTGCTCGCAGAAGCGGTGCACGAGCCCCTCGAGCAACGCGTCCGCCCGCGCGAACTCGTCCTTCGGCAACGACTCGTTGGGCTTGTGCGCGACCTCGATGGTGCCGGGACCGAAGATCACGCACTCCATCCCGGCCGTCTGGAACCACCCCGCGTCGGTCGCGAACGACACGCTCTGCGTGTCGCGCTGGTGGACCGCGTCGCAGACCGCACGATGGATGTCGCTGTTCGCGTCGAGGAGAAGCGGCGGGCTCTCACCCGACACCTCGAGCGCGAACGGCGTCCCGCCGAGTGCTTCCGCCACGGCCTCGCGCACCCGCTCGGCCAGCTCGTTTCCCGCCATGCCGGGAAGGACGCGAATCCCCACGTCCAGCACGCAGCGGTCGGGCACGATGTTGGTGGCGACACCGCCCGCGATCTGCGCGACGTTGAGCGCGACGTAGGGCACCTCGGGAAACGCCTCGGCGTGGGAGCCGCGCTCCCGCTCGAGCGTCTCCCGCAGCCGGCTCAGCGCCACGATCGCCTTTCCGGCGGGCTCGATCGCGTTGACGCCCAGATGCGGATACCCGCTGTGCGCCGCCGTGCCGTGGAAGGTGAGCCGCAGCTTGAGGTGTCCCTTGTGCATGCGCACGGCGCGGAGGGACGTCGGCTCGCCGATCACGGCGCGGCGCGGGAGGTGCGCGGCGGACGCATCGGTCTCCACGAATCGCCGGGCACCAAGCGTGCCGATCTCTTCGTCGTACGTGAAGAGCAGCATGAGCGGGTACACGGGCGGCTTCGCGGCGACGCGCGCCAGACGATTCGCGGCGAGCGCCACGAAGCCCTTCATGTCGCACGCGCCGCGCGCGATCCATCGATCGCCCGCATCGGTGAGCGTGAACGGATCGGAGCGCCACTCGGGCTCCTCCGCGGGGACGACGTCCATGTGCCCCGAGAGCACGAGGCCGTCGCGCCGGTTCGGGTCGAGCTCGGGGCCCACGCGCACCACGAGGTTGGTCTTCGTCCCGTCCGCCGACGGATTCCGCGCGATCGCGACGCCGGGCCGATCGAGGTAGTCGGCCAGAAAGTCGGCGAGCGGGAGGTTGCTGTTGCGGCTGGTGGTATCGAACGCGACCAGGCGCGCGAGGAGCTTGTCGTTCGCAAGGAGTGTCGGCACGGCCCTAAGTGTGCGCTCGGCGGACGCGGTCGAACAAGGGGGGACGGTTTCGGCGACTGGACCGATGCGGTCCGGACGTGCAATTTGTCCGCTGTCCGACGCACGGCCTCATTTCCCTTCCCCGCAGAGAGCCCGCAGATGAAGACGCTCGTACTCGCGCTCGCCTCCACCGCCATCGTGCTCGCCCCCCGGCCCGCGCACGCCCAGACGCCGGACGAGATCGCCCGCTGGACCCGGGAGGCCCAGGACGTCACGATCACTCGCGACGATTGGGGGATCGCGCACGTCCACGGCAAGACCGACGCGGATGCGGTCTTCGGCATGGAATACGCGCAGGCGGAGGACGACTTCAACCGGGTCGAGACCAACTACATCAACGCGATCGGCGAGCTGGCCAAGGCCGAGGGCCCCTCGGAGATCTACCGCGACCTGCGGGAGAAGCTCTTCATGGACCCGGACTCCGCGAAGGCGCAGTACGCGCGGAGCCCGGCGTGGCTCCAGAAGCTGATGGACGCCTTCGCCGACGGGCTCAACTATTACCTCTACAGGCACCCGGAGGTGCACCCGCGCGTCATCACCCACTTCGAGCCATGGATGGCGATGACCTTCACCGAAGGGAGCATCGGCGGGGACATCGAGCGGGTCGATCTCCGGGACCTCGAGGACTTCTACGGCGGACAGACGGTGGGCCTCGCGCCGACACCGGACGGCGATCCCTCGGGCGAACCATCGGGCTCGAACGGCATCGCGATCGCGCCGAAGAACACGCTCGACCATCACGCGCTGCTCTACATCAATCCACACACCTCCTTCTACTTCCGCTCGGAGCTCCAGATGGCGAGCGACGAGGGGCTGGACGCGTACGGCGCGGTGACGTGGGGGCAGTTCTTCATCTATCAGGGCTTCAACGCCACGTGCGGCTGGATGCACACGTCGAGCGGCGTGGACAACATCGACGAGTTTCTCGAGACCGTGGTCACGCGCGGCAATCGGTACTACTACCGGCACGGCGGGAAGCTCTTTCCGATGCGCACGCGGACGATCACGATTCCGTACAAGACCGCGAACGGGATGGCGGAGAAGACGTTCACCGCGTACTACACCGAGCATGGGCCGATCGTCCGGAAGACCGGCGACAAGTGGGTGAGCATCAGTCTCATGCAGCGGCCGGTGCGGGCGCTGATCCAGGACGTCACGCGCACCAAGGCGAAGGACCTGGCCGAGTTCGAGAAGATCATGGAGCTCCACACGAACTCGTCCAACAACACGGTCTTCGCCGACGCCGAGGGGAACATCGCGTACTTCCACTCCAACTACATCCCGCGGCGCGACACGAGCTTCGACTGGACCAAGCCGGTGGACGGCAGCAACCCCGCCACCGACTACCACGGCGTCCTCTCGCTCGCCGAAACGCCGAACGCGATCAACCCGGCGGACGGGTGGGTCTACAACTCGAACAATTGGCCGTGGTCGGCGGCGGGCCCCGACAGCCCGAAGCGGAAGGATTTCCCGGTGTACGTGGAGCGCGGCACCGAGGAGACGGGACGCGGTCTCCACGCGCTCCGGCTCCTCCCCGACCAGCATCACTGGACGATGCTCTCGCTCACGGCGGCGGCGTTCGACAGCTACCTGCCGGTGTTCGCGAAGACGATCCCGACGCTCCTCGCCGCCTACGATGCGCTTCCGGCGTCCGACTCCCTGAAAGCGCTGCTCGCGCCGCAGATCACCGTGCTCCGGGCATGGAATTACCGGTGGGGGATCAACTCCGTGGCCACGTCGCTCGCCGTCTACTGGGGCACCGCGGTGATGCATCAGTGGCGGTCCACACACTCACACGCGGTCTCGTTCCGCGACTACGTGAACCAGGACATGCAGCCACGGGAGATGGTGGAGGCGCTCGCGGCGGCGTCGAACGATCTCGTATCCGACTTCGGCAACTGGCAGACGCCGTGGGGAGACATCAACCGGTTCCAGCGGTGGAACGACGACATCGCACCGCACTTCGACGACGCGAAGCGGAGCATTCCGGTGCCGTTCACGTCGTCGCTGTGGGGGTCGCTCGCGTCGTTCGGCGCGCGGCAGTACCACAACACGAAGAAGTGGTACGGGACGAGCGGGAACAGCTTCGTGGCGATCGTGGAGTTCGGTGACAGCGTGCGGGCGCGGGCGGTCACCGCGGGCGGGGAGAGCGGCGATCCCGCCTCGCCGCACTTCGACGACGAGGCGGTGCGCTACGCAACGGGCAATCTCCGCGTGGTGTACTACTACACGTCACAGCTCGCGGGACACACCGAGCGGACGTACCACCCGGGGGACTAGCCGCCCCACGCCTCGTCGGCGGTCGGGCCGTACATCGACGGCACGGGAACATCGAGGAGCCGCAGGTAGACGCCGAGCTGGGCCCGGTGATGCACCAGGTGGCTGATGTCCTGCCGGACGATCACCGCACGCGGGGCGCTGAAGAAGACCTTCGTCCCTTGCGTGAGCGACCATGTCACCGAGAAATCCGCGTCCTTGGCCGCGGCGAGCGCCGCGCGCGCCTCGCGGACGTTCTTGTCGAATCCCGCGAGCAGCGTCTCCGTCTTCTCGAACGAGTACTTGGGCGCCGTGCTGAAGTCGAGCGACGTTTCCTCGAGGGCATTCGTGATCCATCCTGGCATCCACGAGACCAGCTGGGCGAGATGGCCGAGCGGGAACGACTTGGGATGCGGCCTCCACTCGCCTTTGTCACTTGGCACGCGCTCGAGCACGCGGCGCGTGGTCTTCATCTCCTGATCGAACTCGGGGAGCAGCGTCTCGGCGTACGACATGGGGGCCTGCCTTTGATCGTGCGTTCGTATCGCGTCCCGGCCCTGAAGGGCGGGCTCGGCCCGTTGGGGCGCTAAAGCGCGTGGCCTAGTCGGCGGCGCCGCTCGCCGGCGCCGCATCCGCCGGCAGCACGCGATAGCGGGTAGACATCCCCTCCACCATGTGCTCCGCAAAGTGACAGTGGAAGATCCAGGTCCCGGGATTGTCCGCGATCATGTCCGCCGTCACCATCAGCAGCGGTCCACCAAGGTCGATGACGTCCGTGCGGGCGCCGTGCACGAGCACCGTGTTGCCGTGCCAGTGCGGCGTATGGAAGTCGTCGAACCCGGATGAAGAGAAGAGGTACCACCGCACGTGCTCGCCCTGACGCATCGTGAAGGCGTCGAGGCCGGCGTTGCCGTACATCAACCCGTTGATGGTGTGGTAGCCGTTGACGTTGAAGATCCGCGGGCCCTTGGGGCCGACGAGCGCGGTGTCGCCCAGGTAGCGCTTGCGGTTCATCGCGGCAAAGTGCGAGCCGTTCTCATCGAAGCTTCCGAAGAGCGTCACGAACTCCCGATCGACGTCCTTCGGCGAGCCGTCGGCGCGCGCCATCCCGCGGCGGGTGACGATGATCGCGCCGATCAACCCCGAATAGACGTCTTTGCGCTCGGTCGTGTGCGAGTGATACGCCCACATGATCGAGCTGGGATCGTTGGGTCCCGGTCCCGCGCGCTCGGGGATCGGCCAGACGTAGCGAAAGGTCCCGCCGGGCGGCACCGAGTCGTCCATCTTCTCGGCGCCGGAGGTTCCGTCGTTGTAGAGCGCGCCTTCATTCGCCTTCGAGTAGAAGACGCCGTGCGGGTGCATGCTCGCCGGGAACGTCGTGTTGTTCCGGAAGACGACGACGATCGTATCACCGACGGCGCCGCGGAGCACGGGCCCAAGCATGCCAAGGTGCTGCCACTTGGGCGGCCGCGGCTTGCGCGTCGTGAACGTGCTGTCGGTGTACTCGTGATACACCGCCTTGTGGAACACCTTGGCCATCACCGGCGGCGCGTTCTGGATGGCAAAGACCTTGGGGATCAGCGGCTTGCCGAGCGTGAGGTCGCTGTCATACGGGACGTAGTTCCAGTCCACCTCGTCGGCGGCGACGTAGTACGTGCGCGTCACCCCGGCGGGGGGTGCCTCGGCGCATGACGTAAGACCCGCCACGACGATCGTGAACGCGAGCAGGTGGACGTACGGCATACGACGGCGCTGCGACCAGGCGAGCGTCATGACATTGCCTCGGAGCCCAGGAGGGAGACGGAGGGAGAGCAATCCAGATGGGCGCTAGGATACACCGCGCCGGGGCGGGTGTCCAGCGATGGATCGCGGCCGATCAGGACCCGCCCTCAAGCCGCGCCTGCAGCTCGTGCAGCCAGTCGTGTACCACGATCACGTCCTCATGCGAGCCCGCCGCCTGGACGTACACCACGCCCTTGCCATCGGGCGTCACGTCGAAGCTGGCGTGGTAGCCGAGGCCGGGACCGACGCCGCGGCTGACGATCGTGTCCCGGGCCGTCACCCGGAGGGTCGGTGTGAACGTGAGCGTCGCCGCCAGAATCTGATCGGCGGTGACGTAATACAGGCGCCGCCCGTCGTGTGACCAGACGGGCCCGCTCCCTCCGTCGAGCGAGATCTGAGAGCGGCGATCGAGCGTGGGGAAGGGCTTGACGTACACCTGCATCGTTCCGGACTCGTCCGACTGATAGGCCACCCATCGGTCATCGGGCGAGAGCCGCCCCGCGGTCTGTTGTCCCGTCGCCGCCGCGGCCACGACGTGCGACGTCGTATCCCCGTGCAGTCGTCGGTACCAGATGCGGCCCGCCACCCCCGTGGAATCCCGCTGGTAGAGGAGGTACGTGCCGTCGTGCGAGATCACGCCCTCGTACACGCCGGCGGAAGGCAGCGACAAGAACTCGCGAGCGGCCGCGCTGCCATCCTCGGGCTGGATCCACAACGAGGAGGCACCAGGCCCCCGGGTTGACCGAAACAGGACGCTCCGGCTGTCGGGCGTCCACTCGGGACGATCGTTCGTCGCCCCGCGCGTCAGGCGGCGAAACGGGCCGTTCGGAAGATCGAACACCCACACGTCCGGCCCGACATCCCCATAGACCGTGAGCGCCAGGTGGCGTCCGTCGGGCGAGAAGCGCGGATAGCTCGGCCGGTCCACGTCCGCGATCAGGGTGCGCAGCGGCGTACCCGGCTCCGCGATCACCACCGACTGGCGTTCCGATCCGGAGGCGTACACCAAGGTGCCGCTCCGACTGAGACCTCCCTTCAACGCCCCACCGAGATCCGTGAGCGCGCCGCTCACGAGCGGTACGGGGCTTCCCTCCGGGTGTCCGGCGCGCTCGTCGAACCGCACCGCCATGATCGCGCCCGCCGCCGTCGCGTAGACGAGGTATCCGTCGAGCACGACGAGTGGATAGCTGCCGGCGATCCCGAGATCACGCGACGGGCCGCCGTCGAGCCTGACGAGCGCCAGGTTCGAGGTGACCGCCGCACCCGACCACCGTGAGTAGATCACGTACCGACCGCCCGGCACGACCAAGGGATACAGCTTGAGGACCCGTGCGCGCCCGGTGTCGGACGGAACGAGGAGGTGCGGCGTGCCGCCGGTCGAGGGGACCACCAGCAGATCTCCGCCCGCGGAAAACACGATACGCCCATCGGGCAACCACGTGGCCCCCCCAAACTGACCGTCGAGCGCCGCGACCGTGATGGGTGCGCCGCCCGCCACGGGGACCCGCTCGAGCGCCGCGCTCGTCGCGAACCCGATCCAGGAACCGTCGGAAGAGAAAAACGGGTTGTGCGCGCCGGCCGTCCCGGGAATTTCGTTGGCGTCGAGCTGGTCGAGCCGGCGCGCATAGAGGTGCGTATCGCTGTCCCGGGCCGCCGCGGCGTACACCAACACGTTTCCGTCTGGGGAGACGGCGAACGGCGATCCGAGCGAGAGATCCCACGCCTTGCCCGGAGGCGCGCTCACCATGAAGCGCACCGTCGCGCCCGAACGTGTCCCCGTCCCACCACGGCGCACGGCCGCCGCTGCCACAGCGAATCCGAGTACCGCGAGCGCGGCGAAGCCCACCGTGAGTGGGTGCCGGAGCGCGGCGCGCCAGGTGATCCGGGCCGGTGCGCGCGACGGCGCCGCGGCGACGGGGACCGCGCCCGTCACCGCGTCCGCGAAGTCCTTCGCGGTGGCGAAGCGATCCGCGGGCAGCTTCTCGAGGGCCTTCAGCACCGCATTCTCGAGCGACGGCGAGACGGTATGCCGTTGCACGATCAGGCCGCGCGGCGCGTCGGTCATCACGCGGGCGATCACGGCCTGCGCGTTGGGGCCGGTGAACGGCGGCTCGCCTACCAGCATCTCGTACAGCACGCAGCCAAGGGCGTACACGTCCGCCTTGGCGGTGATCTGCCGCTCACCCATGGCCTGCTCGGGCGACATGTACGCGGGGGTCCCGAGACTGAGCCCCGTCTCCGTGAGCCGCGTGGCACCCTCGGTGCGGCTCGCCGCGAGCGCGATCCCGAAGTCCGCGACCAGCGCGCGCCCGTCGTGCAGCAGGATGTTCTCGGGCTTGATGTCGCGGTGAATCACGCCGTGCCGGTGCGCGTAGTCGAGCGCCGAGGCGACCTCGGCCGCGAGCTCGACCGCCTCGTCCACCGGCAGCTGCCGCTCGCGTTCCAGCCGGTCGCGGAGGCTCTCCCCCTCGACGTACGGCATGACGTAGAACACGACGCCGTCCACCTCGCCTGAGTCGTGGAGCGGAAGGATGTTGGGATGCTGGAGATTGGCGGTGGTGCGGATCTCGTTCACGAACCGGTCGGCACCGAGAATGGCCGAGAGCTCGGGGCGCAGCACCTTGAGGGCGACCTTGCGGTCGTGCCGCACGTCATGCGCGAGATAGACGGTCGCCATCCCGCCGGCGCCCAGCTCATGCTCGATGTCGTAGCGGCCTTTGAGGGCCGCTGTCAGGAGATCGATCGAATCGGTCATGCGAACGTCCAAAGATGCACGGGCTCACGGCATGGGGCCAGCCGCCCGGTTGACCATGTCCGGCCGAGGTCTATGTTCCGCCTGCCCCGGTTCGTTCCCGCGGACGGCATCGCCCAGGAGATCCGATCATGCTGCGACCCTCGCTCCTCACGTCCCTGATGCTCGTGGCCACGGTCACCGCGGCCACCGCGCAAGAGCAGAAGCCCACCGTTCCCGTCGCCGACTACGGCAAGTGGGAGTACCTCGGCCGTGGGGCGTTGTCGCCCCGAGGCGACTGGCTGGCCGCGCCGATCCGGCGCGTTGATGAGGACCGCATCCTCCGGCTCCGTCGTGTGGGAAGCGACTCGGTGGTCGTGATCGCGCACGGCGACCGGCCGGCCTTCTCCAACGACGGCCGCTGGGTCGCGTACGCGATCGGCGTCTCGCCGAAGGAGCGCGCGAAGCTCACCAAGGCCAAGAAGCCGGTACAGGACGCCTTGGGC
>DATFMZ010000018.1:0-13559 GCA_035266665.1 Gemmatimonadales bacterium
GCCGAGGTGCCGGGCAGCATCGTGGTCATCGAGGGATGCGGGCCGATCGGCTGTTTCGCGGTCGGGATCGCCCGCGCCGCGGGTGCGGCGATGGTCATCGCGTCGGACGTGAATCCCACGCGCCTTGGTCTCGCCGAGAAGATGGGCGCGCACGTCGTCGTCCGCGCCGACCAGGAGGATCTCGTCGCGCGCGTTCACGAGGTCACGAACGGTGAAGGCGCCGATCTGGTGTGTGAGATGTCCGGCCACCCGACGGCGCTCGAGCAGGCGTTCAAGGTCGCGCGGCTCGGCGGGCGCGTGAATCTCCTCGGACTCCCGAAGGGCGCCGTCTCGCTCCAGCTCTCGAACGACGTCATCTTCCGCGGCCTCACCGTCTATGGGGTGATCGGGCGCCGGATGTACGAGACGTGGCACCAGATGCGTACCTTCCTCTCACACGGCCTGCTCGACCCCACCCCCGTCATCACGCATCGTTACCCGCTCGAACGCATCGCCGACGCCCTGGAGGCCATCGCGTCGGGCGCGGCGGGCAAAGTCATTCTCGAGATCGGAGGCACCGCATGAACGCCGCGCTCCAGAAGCGTGTCGCGACCGAGCTCGATCAGTTCAAGCGCGACGGCGTCTACAAGCGCCTCAACTTCCTCGATTCGCCACAGGCCCCGCGGGTCACGATGGAAGGCCGCGGGGACGTGCTGATCCTGTCGAGCAACAACTACCTGGGACTCGCCAACGATCCGACCGTCGTGCAGGCCGGCAAGGACGCGCTCGACCGGTACGGCGCGGGTACCGCGAGCGTCCGGTTCATCTGTGGCACGTTCACCATCCACCGCACGCTCGAAGCGGAGCTCGGGGAGCTCGTCGGGACCGAATCGTCCCTCACGTACGTGTCGTGCTGGAACGCGAATGAGGGACTCTTCGCCACGCTCCTCGGCCCCGAAGACGTGGTGATATCGGATCAGCTCAATCACGCGTCCATCATCGACGGGATCCGGCTCGCGAAGGTGATCGCCAAGTGCGAGACGGCGGTCTACAAGCACTCCGACATGGCCGACCTCGAGGCGCGTCTCAAGGCGACCCAGGACAAGCGCACGCGGCTCGTGGTGACCGACGGCGTCTTCTCGATGGAAGGTGACATCGCCAAGCTGCCGGACATACTCGAGCTCGCCCGGAAGTACGACGCCGTCGTCGCGGTGGACGATTCCCACGCCACCGGCGTGCTCGGCCCGACCGGCCGGGGCACCGCCGAGCATCACGGGGTGCTCGGCGATGTCGACGTCATCACCTCCACGCTCGGCAAGGCCCTCGGCGGCGCGGCGGGTGGGTTCGCCGCGTCCTCCGCGGCGGTCTGTGACTACCTGACACAGCGCGCCCGCCCGCAACTCTTCTCGAACGCGCTCCCCTGCACCGTCGCGGGGAGCGCGCTCCAGGCGGTGCGCCAGCTTCGCGCGCATCCCGACATGGTCACGCGGTTACACGAGAACGCGGCCTACTTCCGTGAGGCGCTCAAGGCGCGTGGCTTCAAGCCGCTCGAGGGGGACACCCCAATCATCCCGGTGATCCTGGGCGAGACCGCAAAGGCGATCCGCATGAGCGAGATGCTCCTCGACGAGGGCGTGTTCGTCACCGGATTCGGGTACCCCGTCGTGCCCCAAGGCCAGGCCAGGGTCCGCTGCCAGATCTCGGCCGCGCACACGCGCGAGGACATGGACCGCGCACTCGCGGCCTTCGTCAAGGTGGGCACCAAGCTGGGCCTCGTTTAGCCGGGTAGACTCACCGCGCAGAGTTGAAAGGCCTACTGCGAGTGAGCGCTCGCTTTGCTGGTGATATCGCGTGTCCGCCGGTCGTGACGCCGGCCGCCACCCGCACGCCATCGGGCCGAATGTGCCGATCGTCACGCATCCATGGTGCTCCGGACCTCAAGTGATTTCACGCATTCGCGCTGTAACATCCCGGTACTCAACAGACTAGCATGCCACGGATTGTGATCTGGGGGCTCGCGTTTTTTGGCCGAGGGCCCTATTTTCGTTGGGCCGCCGCCCGAGGGTGCCCCGCTGGTGCCCGGCACCACGGCGCCGGACGAATTTGAGCCGAAGGAGCGGATGATGCGTAGACTGTCTCGAGTCCTACTCACCGGTGCGCTGCTCGTCACCGTTACCGCGCCGGCTTTTGGACAGCAGGCCGACGCCGCCTGGCAGCACAAGTGGTACTGGGGAGGCCAGGGCGGCGTGTTCCTCTATAAGGATGCCGCCGGCACGCAGACGGCCGCGGATTTCGGCGGACATTGGCTCATCACCGGAACCCACTCGGCGCTCTTCCTGGGCATCGATCGCCTGGCGTTCTCGGGCACGCCAGCGGTCCAGATCAGCGCGGCCGACCCCGCGAGCATCGCGACCTTCTCGGCCGGCCAACGGCTGCAGGCGATGCTTCTCGCCATGCCGTCCACCGGCGCGGTGCAGCTCTACGGCGGAATCGGGGTCGCGATCGAACAGATCACGGATGCCCAGCCGGCGACGGGCTCGACGGCTACGCAATCGGAGATCGACGCCGTGGCGAGCAAGGCCTATCCGATCTTCTCCGGCGGATTCCAGATGCAGTTTGGGGGCCGCTGGGCGCTCTTCGGCACCTACCAGTACATGCCGTCCGCTGATGGCTTCTTGATCACGAGTGAGCAGCATGCGATCACCGGCGGTCTGCGCTTCGCCCTGACCAGCTCACACGAGGACGTCGTCGACAACCACTAACGCCGGCCGACGTCACGCCGACGGGCTTCGCGCCCGGCGCCCTCGAGCGGGTGCCGGGCGCGAGCTCCATGGGGACCCGGCGACCACGAATCGGAGTGGCCAGCTGGCGGCTTTCGTGATCCCGATGCGCGGTGTGGTGACGACGCGATGCGGCGCGGCCTCCTGCTCCCACCACTCCGGCGGATAGATCCCGATGCGCCGGCCGTCGAGTCGCGCGCCATTCAGCGTCCCCGTAATGCCCAGTGCCGCGCAGAGCTTCCCCGGTCCAGAGCAGAGGCGATGGAGATCGCGGGTGCGGCGGCGGCGGCGCATCGCCCCGAGGCCGGCGAGCGGCTCGAGCGCACGGATCAGGACGGCCGCCGGATAGCCTTCGGCCATCGTCACCGCGTTGACGCACCAGTACATCCCGTAGATGAAATAGACGTACGCCGTTCCGGGTCGCCCGAAGAGCTGCGCGTTCCGCGCTGAGCGCCGATTCCCGAACCCATGCGCGGCCGGATCGTGCGGTCCAACGTAGGCCTCGACCTCGACGATGCGCCCCGCCGTCACCACGCCCCGGGTCCGCGTGACGAGCATGCACCCCAAAAGATCGCGCGCGACACCGACGGTGTCGCGCGCGTAGAAGGATGCCGGAAGCGGGCGCGGTGCCACCCGAGCGCCTCGGCTAGTCGTCCTCGTCCGCCTTCTCGCCCGCCGCGCCCATCGCGCGCTGCAACGCCGCGCTCATGCGCTTGAGCAGGCTCCCCGTCGGCTCGCCCTCGGTGCGCTGCTCGGGTGCCGCCTCCGGCTTGGGCGCGGGGCGTTGCGACGGCGCGGGTTCCGCCGCTGGGCGCTCGCGCGCCGGCGTCGCGGACGCCTTGGGGGCGGAGGGCTCCTCCTTGCCGACCGGATGCGGAACCGGCGCGTTGGCAGCGGCTTCACCAGTCGGCCGCGCGGACCGACTGCTTCCCCGACCTCGCACGGAACGCCGCGTGGACTTCTTGGCCGGCGGCGCTTCGACCTCGGCGGCGGCCTTCCCGTCGCCGCCGACGGGTCCGGGGACCGCGCCTTCGGCAGCGGGTTTCTCCGCGGCGCCGCGCGAGCCACGACGGTAGCGCGGACTGCGGCGCGATTTCTCGTGCTCGGCGTCTTCCTCGGCACCCTGCTCGGGCTCGGGCTTCTTGGCCTTCGGCTCTTTCGACTCGGCGGGTTCCTTCTCCCGCCGGTCGCCGCGCCCGCGACCGCCGCGCGTCCCCCGGCCGCGGCCGCCGCGGCTCCGGCGGGAACGCGACGTCGAGTCCTCGGCGTCACCCGCCTCGTCCGCGCCGTGCTCCGCCGACGCCTCCTGCTGGGGAGTGAGGCGGACCATGTAGGCGTCGCCGTCCGCCTTCGCGAGATCGATCACGCCGGCATCGTGCGCCTGTCGGAGCATGCGCTGGAAGCGACCGGCGTCGAAGATCGGGTCCTCCGCCCCGTGCAGATCCTTCATCTGCTCGAGCGTCTGCTCGGCGTCGGTCGCTTCCCCACCGACCGCCCCGATGGTCTCGAGGGCGCGGCGCAGCAGCTGGAATGCGTCGGCGAGCGTCATCCCCGCGGGCGTGCCGTCGGCCTCGGCACGTCCGCTTCGACCGCCGCGCTCGCCGCGCTCCGTCCGTTCGGCGCGTTCCGCGCGATGCCGCTCCCCGCGACGCCGGCGGCTGCGGCCCGCGCTGTCCTCGTGCGCACGGGTCTCACCGTGCACGTCGGGCGGGACGTTCGCGTTCCCCCCGAGGTCGATCTCGTATTGCCCGTTGTCCATCTTGGTCAGCTCGAGCAAGCCGCGGCGCTGCGCCTCCGCGAGGAACTTGCTGTAGCGGCTGAAGCCCGCGTCCTTCTCGTCGAAGTTCGGATCGAGCTCCTGCATCACCTGCTTGAGGCGATCCGAGCGCATGACGTCGTCGCGATCCTTCATCTGCGTCACCGCTTCGACGACCAGCTCCCAGGGATCGCGCCGACGGTGCTCGACCTCGCCTTCCTTGAGCAGGCCGGTCAGCTCGTTGTAGCTGAAGTACTCGTCGCAATTCTGGATCAGCAGATCACTCGACGACTCCCGAATCCCGACGCCGATCACGTACTTCCCGTATTCCTTGAGCTTCAGGACGAGGCTCGAGAAGTCGCTGTCGCCCGAGAGCAGGATGTACGTCCCGATCTCGGGACGCGTGAAGACCAGCTCGAGCGCGTCGATGGCGAGGCGGATGTCGGTCGCGTTCTTCTTGTTCGACCCGAAGGCCGGCGCGAAGATGAGGTCGATCGACGATTCCGAGAGCGGGACGATGTACTGCGGGTACCGGCGCCAATCGGCGTAGGCACGCTGAACGGAGATCTTGCCCTTGAAGACCTCCGAGTCGAGCAGCCGTCGCAGCTGATCCTGGAGATCCGACCGGATCCCCATCGTCACGTTGTCGAAATCGATCAGCAGCGCCGCGTTGGGCGCGTGGATCGGCGGCTCGATGTGGGACGGCGGGCTCGATGCCCGCCGCGGTGTCAACCCATTCACGTTGTACTCAATTCCAGCCCCACCACCTGCGCCAGCTCTCTTCGCTTCACCTTCCCGCTCCCGGTGAGGGGGAAGGTGTCGAAGAAGCGGACCAAGTCCGGGACTTTGTAGTCGGCCAGATCTTCACGGACATAGGCCTTCAGCTCATCGCCCGTGATGATGGCACCCTCGACCGGCACGATGCACGCGCAGATCAGCTCCCCGAGAATCTCGTTGGGGACACCAACCACACACGCGTCATCCACTGCCGGATGCGTGCGGAGGAAATCCTCCAGCTCGCGCGGATAGATGTTGTAGCCGCCGCGGATGATCATCTCGCGCCGGCGGCCGACGATCGTCACGTATCCCGCCTCGTCCACGATGGCGAGATCGCCGGTGAGGAAGAAGCCTTCCTCGCTGAACGATCGCTTCGTCTCCTGGGGCATGCGGTGATACCCCGCCATGACCCCAGGCCCCTTCACGGCCAGCTCCCCCACGGCCTCGGGACCATGCAGTGCGCCGGTCGTCACGTCGACGACCTTCACCTCGGTCCCCGCCAGCGGCCGCCCCACCGTCCGACTCCGCCGCTCGGCGTCGTCGTCGAACCGGGTGACCGTCACCGTGGGTCCTGTCTCGGTGAGGCCATAGGCGATCTGGACATCGTTCCACCGGCGGATCCGCTGCACCAGCTCGACGGATACCGGGCTGCCGGCGATGATGCCGGTCCGCACGGTGGACAGGTTTCGGCTCCCGAACGACGCATCGCGCAGCAGGAGCTGAAACATCGTGGGCACGCCGTGCACCACGCTGAGCCCTTCGCGCTCGATCACCTCGAGCGCCCGGGTGGGCTCGAACCGTTCCTGCAGCACGAGGGTCGCGCCGCTCAGCACCGTCGTCAGCACGACGTGCGCGCCGAACACGGTGAAGAACGGTACCGCCCCGAGGACGCGATCCTCCGCCGAGAGCTCCAGCGCCTCCGCGGTGCGGAGTGCCGTCTCGACGAGATTGCGGTGCGTGAGCACCACGCCCTTCGGCTTGCCCATGGTCCCCGACGTGTACATCAGCGCCAGGGGCACGGTGTCGGCCGCCTCGTCCGGGGGCGCGGGGAGCTTGCGGCCGCGGGCGATGAGATCGGCGAACTGGTAGACGCGATCGTCGTACCACATTTCGTCCGGCCCCACCGTCACCAGATACTGGAGATCAGGAAGCTCGGCGATCAGGTCCTCGAAGACTTCGAGGTACTCGATCTCTCCTCCCGCCTCGCCGGCGATCATCACGCTGACTTCGGCGTGCCGGAGCTGGTACTTGAGCTCGTGATATCCGAGCGCAGGATTCACCGGCACCAGCACCGCGCCGAGCCGCGCGGCGGCCAGGAAGCTCACCACCCACTCCGACCAGTTCGGCAAGTCGACGGCGATTTTGTCGCCCGCCTCGATGCCGAGGTCCCCGAGTGCGGCGGCGAGCGCCCCCGCTTCGGCGTCCACCTGGGCATACGTCAGCCGGCGCTGGAGTCCGACTAGGCACTCCCGATCCGGGCTCTCCCGGACTCGTTCGCTGAATTGCGCCGCCAGGTGAAACGTCAAAGGCCCTCCCCCAACAGGTGGGGAACCATTGAAGCTACACGACTTACGAGCCAAGTGGTAGGGAGCCGCGGGTGAGACGAACGCGGGCTCGCGATCAGTCGCCGAGCACCTTGATCACGACCCGTTTCCGGCGCTGGCCGTCCCATTCGCCATAGAACACCCGCTGCCAGGGGCCGAAATCGAGCGCGCCGTCGGTGATCGGCACGATGACCTCGTGGCCCACCGTGAGGCTCCGAAGATGCGCCGCGGCATTGTCTTCGCTGGTCTCGTTGTGGCGGTAGCGCGGAGGATCCCATGGCGCGATTGTACCCTCGAGCCAGTCCAAAATGTCCCGCCAGAGCCCGGATTCGTGATCGTTCACGAACACCGAGGCGGAAATGTGCATCGCGGACACGAGCACCATCCCCTCGCGTACCCCGCTGGCGGCCACCTGCTCCGCCACCTGGTCCGTGATGTCGATGATCTCCTGGCGCTTCTTGGTATTGAACCAGAGGTAGTGGGTGTGGGATTTCATGGGCGGACGAAGGTGGGCACGGGCGGGCACGGGCGGACATGGGCGGGCAAAGGCGGGCACTGGCGGGCGCGATGGCCCGTACGCCCCCGAACGCCTCGGCAATGGCACGCACGATTCACGGTGATCCGGCCCCGGTCCGCCTACGCCCGCCTCCGCCCGCCCACGCCCGCCTCACTACAACGCTCGCAGCTCGGCCAGCGTCTCCTCGCCATAGAACATCCGGATGTACTTCGACTGCACCGGGGTGAGCCGCCGGACGGCCCACGCGAGATGTACGAAGTGCGGCTCGACGGGGTGACGCAGCGGATGCATCCCGCACTCCTCCGGGAGGCGGTTGCCCTTGCGGGTGTTGCAGCTGGAGCATGCCGTCACGACGTTCGTCCACTCGTTCGTGCCGCCCCGCGACAGCGGAATGAGGTGATCGCGCGTGAGGCACTCGCGCGTACGGAATTCCGCCCCCGTCCGTCCGCAGAACTGACAGCGGTACTCGTCCCGTGCGAAGAGGAACGTGTTGGTCACCTGCCGGCGAAACTTGCGCGGGACGTGAATGAACTTGACCAGCCGGATCACCGCGGGCCGCGGAACGGAAAGGCGCGCACTCCGGACCGGCCGATCGCCGTCGGATTCGACGATTTCGGCCTTGCCCTCGATGACGAGACGCAACGCGCGCCGCACCGGCACCATGGTGAGCGGCTCGAACGACGCGTTGAGCGCGAGACAGCGGACGGATAGACCCATCGTTACATACGAAGTCCCGCCTCGCTCCGGAATGGAACGAGCGGGAGCGCTAGAGTTACGCTAAGTCTAGTCCGGGCTTGGGAATGGGGCAAGCAGGCGGGTCCGACGCCGGGGCCGGACCCGCACGGCGTCACGGCGCCATGACCTGCCCGCGGAGCTCCCCTGAGGGATGCGCCTTGGTATGGACGTTCACGTAGATGGAATCGGCACGGATCGCCGCGAGGAGCGCGGCCATGGTCGTGCCCTTCAAGTCCGAGGCCTTGATGGTGCCCGAGACGAGCGTCCCGCTGCCGCTGAAGGCCCCCTGGAAGAGCGGCACGACCGGCGGGCCGTCCTGCCCGGCCGCGCCCTTGTGCAGGTGGGCCATCGTGACGTTCTCAATCGAATCGAGCATGATCGTGAAGTCGAGGGTGCTGTCGCTGGTCTGCGTGAAGGTGGCGGTCCCCGATGCGGACGTCTTGACGGCCGGCACCTCGTTGGCGCCGGTCAGCGTCGCCACGAACTTCTGGGACGCCGCGGCCGCGGTGGCCGCGGGTGCGGGTGCCGCCGTCCCCTCGCTCTCAGCCGCCGGCTTCTCACCACTCTGCTGTGAACAGGCCCCGAGCAGGAGCGCCCCGCCCGCGAGCGCGGCCATCCAAGCACGATGCATCATGGTGCGGCTCCTTTCGCTGGTGACTCCGAGAAAAAAGCTCCCCTTTAGTCTAATCGAGGAACCGGGTTCGGAGGACCTCGAGCTGTTGGAGCACCGCCGCACGCGAGGAGCCGCCGAGCGTGGCCCGCCGCTCGATGGACTCCTCCCAGCCACCGAGCTCGGCCAGGATCTCCGGGAGCGCCGCATGCACGTCGGCCGCCTCCACGGCGCCGACCTCGTTCACGGGAACGCCGGCCGCTTCGGCGAGGTGCACGAGCCGGCCGACGAGCCCGTGCGCTTCGCGGAACGGCACGCCGCGCCCGACGAGGGCGTCGGCGATGTCCGTCGCGAGGAGGCTCGGATCGAGCGCCGCCGCCATCCGCTCGGGCACGACGGTCAGCGTCTCGATCGCGCCGCGGATGGCGGGGAGGGTGAGCAGCGCCGTATCCACCGCATCGAACAGAAACGTCTTGTCTTCCTGGAGATCCTTGCTGTATCCCGCGGGCAGGCCCTTGAGCGTGGCGAGCAACGCCACGAGATCGCCGAGCGTCCGCGCGGCCTTGGCCCGGGCGAGCTCGAAGACGTCGGGATTGCGCTTCTGGGGGAGGAGGCTCGAACCGGTGCAGTAGGCATCGGCGAGCCTCACGAACCCCACCTCGCTCGACGTGTAGGCCATCAGCTCGCCCGCAAGCCGCGAGACGTGCGATCCCGCGAGCGCGAGCACGAAGAGTGCCTCCGCGACGAAGTCGCGATCGCCGGTGACGTCGAGCGCGTTCCCCGCGATCGCGCGAAACCCGAGCTCCTCCTTGAGCAGCACGCGATCCACCGCGACGCCCGATCCCGCGAGCGCGGAGGAACCGAGCGGGAGCTCCGCGACACGCTCACTGAGATCGCGCAACCGGTCACGATCCCGGGCGAGCGGCCAGGCGTGCGCGAGCAGGACGTAGGCCCAGCGTACGGGCTGCGCCCGTTGACCATGCGTGTAGCCCGGGAGCAGCTCGTCCACCCCTTCGCCGGCGCGCGCGACCAGCGCCGCGCCGAGCGCCGCGAGCTCACGGTCGACCGCCGCCAGCGCGTCGAGCGTCCAGAGCCGGAGATCGGTGGCCACCTGATCGTTCCGCGACCGGCCGGTGTTGAGCTTTCCGGCCATCGCGCCGACCTCCTCGTAGAGGAGACGCTCGACGAGCGTATGGACGTCCTCGTCATCGGCTCCAACGCCGGCGCCGTCGGCCAGGCGATCCGCCACGCGCTCGAGCCCCGCCGTGAGGGTCGCCTCCTCGGCGGCGTCGAGGACGCCGGCCCAGGTGAGCGCCCGTACCCAGGCGCCGGCCTGACGCACGTCCTGCGGCCAGAGGCGATAGTCCACGGGCAGCGACCGATTCAGCTCGGCCAGCGCGGCGGCGGGACCCGCGACGAACCGGCCGCCCCACATCTGATGTGCGGCCGGAGTGGCGGGAGCGGCAGGAGCGGCAGGCGCCTCCGACGTGCGGCGCTCGCTCACGCGGCGGCCTCGTCCGACGCCTTCGGCTTCTGCCGCGCGGCCTCGAGCTCGGCGGCGACCTTGAACGGGAGCCCGAAGAGCTGGATGAACCCGGCGGCATCGGCCTGATCGTAGACGTCGTCCGCGCCGAAGGTGACATACTGTGGCGCGTAGAGCGAGAAGGGGCTCTCGCGTGACACGACGGTGGCGGTGCCCTTATAGAGCCGCACGCGCGCGGTGCCGGTCACGGCACGCTGGGTCACCGCGACGAGCGCATCGAGCGCCTCACGCTCGGTGGTCCACCACCGACCTTCGTAGACCAGATCGGCGTACTTGGGCGACACCGCGTCCTTGAGGGCGAGCGTGCGCCGGTCGAGCACGAGCTGCTCGAGCTCGCGATGCGCGGCACGGAGCACCGTCCCGGCCGGCGTCTCGTAGATGCCGCGGGACTTCATGCCCACGAGCCGATCTTCGACCACATCCGCCCGGCCCACGCCGTGGGCGCCCGCAAGCTGGTTCAGCCGCTCGACCAGCGCCACCGGACCGTACGGCTCGCCGTCGAGGCTCACCGGCGTGCCCTCTTCGAACCCGATCGTGATCTCGTCGGGCGCGTCGGGCGCGTCGGCGGGGTCGGTGGTGAGCAGGAAGAGATCCGCCGGCGGAGGCACCGCGGGATCTTCCAGGATGCCGCCCTCGTGGGAGCAGTGCCAGAGATTCCGGTCCCGGCTGTACGGCTTCGCCGCGGTCACCTCGACCGGGATCTCCTTCTCCCGCAAATAGTCGATCAGATCTTCGCGGCCGCGAAAGCTCCACGTGCGCCACGGCGCGATGATCTGCAGATCGGGAGCGAGCGCCTGGAAGGTGAGCTCGAAGCGCACCTGATCGTTGCCCTTCCCCGTGCAGCCGTGCGCGAGGGCGGTGGCACCGACTCGGCGCGCCTGCGCCACCTGCGCGGCCGCGATCACGGGCCGCGCCATGGACGTGCCGAGGAGATAGGTCCGCGCGTACACCGCGCCGGCCTTGAGCGTGGGCCAGATGACGCCGGTGACGAGCTGCTCGCGGAGATCCTCCACGACGCACCCGATGGCGCCGGAACGCATCGCCTTCTGCTCGAGGCCCTTGAGCTCGACGCCGCCCTGCCCCACGTCGGCCGTGTAGCAGAGCACCCGCATGCCGTAGGTCTCCTTGAGCCACGGCACGATCGCCGAGGTATCGAGACCACCCGAATAGGAAAGAACGACCAAGCCATCCATATGCCGTCTCGTATGTATATGCGAAAGGACGCATAAACATACGCGACCTGCCGGGAGCGTCAAGCGGTGGGGTTGGCCAGCTCGTCCAGACGGTCGGCGAGCATGCCGCGCGCGCGTTCGTTGCGGGAGATGACGAGGAGGGTGTCGTCGCCGGCGATGGTGGCGATGACCTCGGGCCAGCCGGCCCGGTCGATGGCGCTGCCCAGCGTGTTGGCGCTGCCGGGGACGGTGCGGACGACGAGCAGCGGGCCGACGCCGTCGGTGGAGAGCAGCAGCGTCTCGACGAGGCTTTCGAGCGGCGGATGGGGCGAGTCCTGGCTCGGGGGCGGTGCGTAGTACGATCCGCCGTCGGGATCGGCGAGCTTCGCGAGGCCCAAGTCGCGGATATCCCGGGAGAGGGTCGCCTGGGTGACGTCGAACCCCTCGGCGTGGAGCCGGGTGCGGAGTTGTTCCTGGCTCTCGATGCGATTCTTGCGGACCAGGGCGAGGATGGCTGCCTGACGCTGCGCCTTCATCGGGGCCCGCCGCCCGAGGGGGTGGGCGCGGTCGGCGAGAGGGAGATGCCGCCACCCAGCGGGCCCGGGTGCACGGGACAGAACTGCGTGGGCTCGGTGCCGGGCACGAACCACTCCCAGCGGACTTCGTCTCGCGGACACCACGGGGTCGCGCGATAGCCGGTGAGATCGTCGATCTCGCGGGTGATCAGTTCGTCCGGGCGCTTCCAGTCGGCGGGCGCGGGGCGTCGCTGATAGACCTCGTTCATGTACGTCGCCCACGCCGGTGCCGCGAGCACGCCACCGAAGGCGTTCTGCTTGATCTTCTGCGGCTGATCGAGGCCGATCCAAATCCCCGTCACCAGCTCCGGCGTGAAGCCGATGAACCACACGTCGGTGCCGTCGTTGGTGGTCCCGGTCTTCCCGCCCGCGGGCAGCGTGAACTTGCCGCGCACGCGCACGGCGCCCGACGCGGTGCCGTGGTTGACGACGTCTTCCAGGGTGCTCGTCACGAGCCACGTATGCGGCACGTCCATCACCCGATCGGTCCGGATCTGCGGCTGCCAGACGATGTTGCCCTTGTCGTCCTCGACCCGCGTGATGCCGATCGGCGCCGCCCGCACGCCGAGCGTCGCGAACGCGGTGTACGCCGAGACCATCTCCATCGGGATCACCGACGCGGCGCCGATGAACATCGAGGGATACTGCGGGAGCGGGGTCGAGATGCCGAAGCGCAGCGCTTCGCCGCGCACCGCGGCGACGCCGATCTTCAGGCCGAGCCGGATGGCGACCAGGTTCCTCGAGAGCATGAGCCCCGTGCGGAGCGTCATCGGCCCGAGGAAATTGCCATCGTCGTCCTGCGGCTCCCACGGCATCGAGTCGCCGGGTTGCGACAAGCTGATCGGGGAATCGTCGACGATGTAGCTGAGCGGAATCCCGGCGCGCACGGCAGCGGCATACACGAACGGTTTGAAGGTGGACCCCGCCTGGCGCCGCGCCTGGGTGGCGCGGTTGAATTTCGAGTCGACGTAGTCGCGGCCGCCGATCATCGCCCGGACCTCACCGGTCTTGGCATCGAGCGTGATCAGCGCCCCCTGCAGATACGGCGTGACCGTGCGATCCTCGGGTGGATGATCCTGGTCGAGATACTCCTCGTACGTCGGGTGCTTGTAGGTGCCGAAGTCTCCGTCCTCGATCGAGGTGAGCTGATCCTCGAGCGCGCGCTCGGCGGCCATCTGCATGTCGAGATCGAGCGTGGTGTAGACCTTGTAGCCCCGTTCGTAGATCGCGCGACCGAATCGCGCGTACACCTGCTGTCGCACCCATTCCACGAAGTACGGCGCCACGTCGCCGAAATCGGTGCGCGAGCTCAGGATGATGGGATACGCCTTCCATTCGGCGGCCTCGCGCGGGGTGAGGAAGCCCTGGTCGCGCATGAGGTTGATCACGAGGTTCCGGCGCTTGAGCGCGCGATCCGGATGGCGGCGCGGATCGTACCCGCCCGGACTCTTCGGGAGGGACGCGAGGAGCGCCGCCTCGGCGACGTTGAGCTGGCTCGCCGGTTTCCCGAAGTAATACTGGGCACCCGCGTCCACGCCGTACGCGGAGCCGCCGAGATAGATCTGGTTGAG
>DATFMZ010000019.1:0-2677 GCA_035266665.1 Gemmatimonadales bacterium
GCGGCCGTCAAACGGGCGTTCGAGCGCTGGGAGCGCGTCGCCGCCATTCCGGTGCGCTTCGAGTTCGTGCCGGATTCCACCGCGGCCGACGTCAAGGTGCATTGGATCAGTGCCTTTCCCATCCGCCGCACCGGGCAGGCCGACGTGACCTGGAACGGGATGGGCTGGATCGTCCGGGGAACGCTCACGCTGGCGACCCACACCAACAGCCACTGGCTCCTCACCGACGACGCCGTCTATACGATCGCGCTGCACGAGATCGGACATCTCCTCGGCCTCGGCCACTCCGACGATCCGCATGACGTGATGTATCCCTCCACCGGCGTACACGACGTCACCCTGCGTGATCGCCTGACGGCACAGCTCCTCTACACGCTGCCCCCGGGTTCGCTCAAGCACACCGCGCGGCACTAGCACCTACCGCTCGGCGTCGACGGTCCGCGAGGTGCGCGGGGCGCGAGCCAGGCTCGGGTGGGGAAAAATGAATTTCGGGGCGTGT
Organism: Gemmatimonadales bacterium; assembly: GCA_035266665.1. Taxonomy (GTDB): domain Bacteria; phylum Gemmatimonadota; class Gemmatimonadetes; order Gemmatimonadales; family GWC2-71-9; genus DATFMZ01. The sequence goes on from DATFMZ010000019.1 coordinate 500, forward strand.
CGTCTCGGTCTCATGCTGCTAAGATACACGGGTGATCCTCCCCCTCTTCGTCGTCCTCGCCCTGCAAGGCACCCCGCAGGCGGCGGTCGCCCACGCCGTCGCGGAGGGAATCGCTGGCGGGTCCTTCCCGGGCGCGGTCGTGGTGGTGGGTACGCGCGACTCGATCCTCCTCGCGAAGGGGTATGGGCACTTCACGTGGAGCGCGTCGAGTCGCGTGCCGCGGCCCGATTCGACGCTGTTCGATCTCGCCTCGCTGACCAAGGTCGTGGCCACGACGCCGGCGGCCCTCTTGCTCGTGCAGCGTGGCGAGCTGGATCTGGATCAGACCGTCCAGCACTATCTGCCGGACTTCCAGGGCAAGGGAAAGGACCAGGTGACGGTGCGGATGCTCCTCGAGCACCGCTCCGGGCTCCGGGCGTTCCTCCCGCTCAACAAACTCACGCACACGGCCGCCGAAGCGCGCGCGCGTGTGATGGCTGAGCCGCTCCGCTGGGCGCCGGGTACCCACACGGAGTACAGTGACCTGAACATGATGTTGCTGGGGTGGATCATCGAGCGGGTTTCCGGCATGCCGCTCGATCAGTTCGTGCACACCCAGCTCTTCGAGCCGCTCGGCATGACGCAGACCGGCTACCGGCCCCCCCGCGCCGACATCAAACGCATGATGCCGGTCGGCCTCTGGCATGGACACGCCATCCAGGGGAAGGTCATGGACCAGAACGCCGCGCGGCTCGACGGTGTCTCCGGCCATGCCGGGCTCTACAGCACCGGACGGGACCTCGCGCATTACGCGCAGCTCTGGTTACGCCACGGTGCGCTCCTCGACGGCAGACCGTTCTTCCGTCCCGCGCTGGTGGCCGAGTTCACCCGCCGCGGCCCCGTCAACCGCGCGCTCGGCTGGGAGATGAATGACACCACCGAGACCGTGAACACCGGCCGGCTGCTCTCCGACGCGGCGTTCGGGCACACCGGCTACACCGGCACGTCGATCTGGATCGATCCCACACGGGATCTATTTGTCATCGTCCTCACAAACCGGGTCTTCCATCCCCGCACGGGATGGTCGATCACTCGGCTCAAGCGCGTCCGCGGAGAAGTGGCCGACGCGGCGGTGGGAATGCTCGACGCCTGTCTCGCGGCCGTCGCCTCGCGCGCGGCCAACTCGTGCTGAGCAGGGATGGCCGACCAACCCTGATTTTCGACGGCAGTTGCGGCTTCTGTCGACGCTGGGTGACGCGGCTCAAGCGTTGGGACCGCGCCGACCGCATCCGTCTTCTTCCCCTGCAGGATCCCCAGGCGCCGGCCCTGGCCGGCGTGCCGCGCGAGCAATTGGAGCTGGCGGCACACCTGGTGTGCCCGGACGGGGCGGTCTTTCGCGGCGCGGCGGCCGCGCGGGCGCTCTGTGCCTACCTCCCCGGCGGTCGATTGGTCGGACTCGTCTTCCGCCTCCCGGGCGCGATGCCGATCGCCGAGCGCGCGTACCAGTGGATCGCGCGTCGCTGGGGACCGGTTGGCGCTCGTCCCAAAGCGGGGTAAGATGCAGGGGGGACGTCGCAACCCCGTTCGCGAACGTCGAGGAATGTCTTATGCCTGTCACCGAAGAGGTGGTGCGCCGCGCCCTGCGCGCCGTGAAGGATCCCGAGCTCAACCTGAACATCATGGATCTCGGCCTGGTGTACGACGTGGCGGTCGAGGGGGGCGAGGTCAGCATCTCGATGACGTTGACCTCGCCGGGCTGTCCGTCGGGTCCCGAGATCCTCGGGGAATCGGAAGAGGTGGTGCGAGGGCTCGAGGGCGTCGAGGACGTGAAAATCGAGCTGGTGTGGGAACCCTATTGGACGCCCGAGCGGATCGATCCGCGCGTGCGCGCGTTTCTCGGACTGTAACGCCTAGCTGTCGCCGCGCACCGCCGCCAGCAATTTCACTTCATCCATCGCTTCACGCTGCCAGCGTCTGAGCTCGCCGATCTGGGCGAGCTCGTCCGCCGCACGTGGTGCCGCCCGCGCGATCGCGTGGAGCGTCCCGTTCGGACAGACGAGGCCGGGGTCGAGCTGCACCGCGTGCGCACGCTCCGCGCGGAGCGTCCGCAGACGCTGGTAGCGGGCGTCGGCCTCCGGGTCGGGCTTCGGCCGGCGGGTCCGCTCGATCACGGGCCACTCCGATCGCGGCAAGGCGAGC
>DATFMZ010000020.1:0-4856 GCA_035266665.1 Gemmatimonadales bacterium
CGAACGCTTTGAGGTCACACGATGTGACCTCAAACGTCGCCACCCCTCGGCCGCAAGCGCACTGCCGTTCGATGCGTCGGAATGGTTGCGTCGCTCGGCCTGAAGCCGCACATCGTTCGAATCCAACAACAGCTTCCGGCCTGCGCGGAGGGTATGCGCGCGCGCCGGCTCGAGGGGCCGGGTATCGTGGACGCTTGTTGAGACGAGGTCGAATGTGTAACGTGATGTGTAAACCCGATGGAGCCCAATCCATGGCCACGAACCTCGCCCTCGACGACGCGCTGATCGAACAGGCGCGTCGCATCGGCAAGCATCGCACCAAGAAGGAAGCGGTCACCTGCGCGCTGCGCGAGTACGTGCGGCGCCGCCGCCAGCTGGAAATCCTCGACTTGGTCGGAGACGTCCCCCTCGACGAGGCGTACGACTACAAGCCGCTCCGACGCCGCACGACGCGCGCGTGATCCTCGTCGACACGCCGGTCTGGTCCCTTGCACTGCGCCGCAGACACGGCGACCTCGGCGCGCGCGACCGCGCGCATCTGCAGGAATGGGAACGGCTGATCCGGAAAGGCCTCGCCACCCTGTTCGGTCCTATCCGCCAGGAGCTCCTTTCAAGCGTGCGGGATCGCCCGGCGTGGGAACGACTTCGGCGCGCCCTTCGACCGTTTCCGGATCTCCCGGCCGCAACCGAGGATTTCGAGCGTGCGGCGCAGTACTTCAACCGCTGCCGCGAACGGGGCGTCGCCGGCAGCGCCATCGATCTCCTGATCTGCGCCGTCGCCGTGCGGTACGGCGTGGCCGTGTACACTACGGACACCGATTTCCAGCGGTACGCAAGAATCCTCAACGTGGAGCTGCACGGTCCATAGGACCGTCGTCTGGCCCACCCGAAACTCCACGTTGGCAACCCACGGCGCACCCTTGCGCACGCCCCCACCCCTTGCGACCGTTGCCAGATGCCCGACTACATCCCAGCCGACAATCGCTACGCGCAGATCCCCTACCGGCGCTCCGGCCGGAGCGGGCTCGATCTCCCCGCCGTCTCGCTCGGCCTCTGGCAGAACTTCGGCACGGTAGACGCGTCCAGCGAGGCGCGCGCCATGCTCCGCCGCGCGTTCGACCTCGGCATCACGCACTTCGACCTCGCCAACAACTACGGCCCGCCGCCCGGCTCCGCCGAGGAGACCTTCGGCCGGGTGCTCGCGGAAGATCTCAGGCCCTGGCGCGACGAGTTGATCGTCTCCACCAAGGCCGGCTACGTCATGTGGCCGGGGCCGTACGGCAACTGGGGATCGCGGAAGTACCTGATCGCGAGCCTCGATCAGAGCTTGAAGCGCATGGGCCTCGACTACGTCGACATCTTCTACCACCACCGCCCCGATCCCAACACGCCCCTGGAAGAGACCATGGGCGCGCTCGACTACGCGGTGAAGAGCGGGCGTGCACTCTACGTGGGGATCTCGCGGTACTCGCCCGACGACATGCGCCGCGCCGTGGATCTCCTGGCGCGGATGGGCACGCGCTGCCTGATCCACCAGCCCAAGTACAGCATGTTCGTCCGGAAGGAAGTGGAAGGCGGCCTCCTGGCCACGCTGCGTGACGTAGGACTCGGCTGCATCGTCTTCTCGCCGCTCGCGCAGGGCCTGCTCACCGACAAGTACCTGAAGGGTGTGCCCGAGGGCTCGCGCGCGACGAAACCCTCGAGTGAGCTCGGGCCCGACGAGATCACGCGGGATGTGCGCGACACGGTCCGCCGGCTGAACGACATCGCGCAGGCACGCGGCCAAACCCTCGCCCAGATGGCGATCACCTGGGTGCTCCGGCACCCCGAGATCACCTCGGCCCTGATCGGCGCGAGCCGCGTGTCACACGTCGAGGAGGCGGTCGCCGCGGCCTCCGCCACGCCGCTCAGTGCGGAGGAGCTGAAGGCGATCGAGGAGATATTGGGATCGTAGAGCGGGGCACAGTGACAGGAACTCCGCACCCCCCTGCTCCTTGCTCCTTGCTCCTTGCTCCCTGCGCCAACCCTACCGCCCCGTAGCCATCACGCTGTCCATCCATCTCGCGAAATACGCCATCCGCGTATACGCGAAATCCTGCCCGCACAGCCCGGATTCGAACCGGCCGTTTCGGTACGTGAACCGCATGCCGCGTTCCAGGTACATCCCGTGCGCGATCCCGGCCAGCATCCAGTGGCCGTGCTCGTCGATCAGGGCGGGGCCGCCGCTGTCGCCGTGGCCGAGCGCGCCTTCGAGCGGGAGCGCCGCGCTGTCGCAGTCGAACCGGTAGACCAGCCACTGGCCGTCCGTCTTGGTCACCCGGTTGAACGCTCGGCGAAGCGCGCCGCGATGCGGTGACTTGGCCGCCTCGCCCGCCGAGCCGTCTCCGGTGGCCCCCTTCCCGTAGAGCTCCACCACGCGCCCCCGCTCGGCGCCGCCCCGGTAGAGCGGCACGGGCTCAATGCCGTCCACCGGGATCGCGAGCTCCAGCAGCGCGAGGTCGTGCATCCCCGCCTGTACGCGGAGCGCCGTGGGCAGCAGCGTATCCGCCGCCGCCACGTTGCCGAGTCCCACCTGCGTGTTGAACGCATCGAACGCCGCGGCCGAGGCGGCGAACCCGGGATAGACCACCACGCGGAGGACCTCTCGCCGGAACCCCGCGATGGTCACGTAGCGCTCGGCGGGCATCGCGGCCATCATCGCGGTCGCATGCGCCGCCGTCACCACCCACGTGGGCGCGATCAGCACGCCGTGCCCCTCGTAGGGGAGATCGGCGAGCGCGGGAAAGGCGGTATCGGAGACCAGGTACTTGGTATCCGCGACGCCGGGCCGGATCACGATCGTCGGCGCGGCCACGAGCGCGAGGAGGAGGGCGAGACGGGTGGTGGGGGTCATGAGAGAGGGCGGGCGAGGGCGGGCGAGGGCGGGCAGGGGCGGCCGGGCCACGGGACCATGCCCACCTATGCCCGCCCATGCCCGCCTATGCCCGCCTATGCCCGCCTATTTCTGGAAGACATACGTCAGCGGCCCACTACCCGTGGTCGCGATGATGGTGAGCACGTTGCCCGATACCGAGCCCGCGTCGGCGCCGCCGTTGGTGTAGCTGAAGGCGATCGTCGTCCCGGTGGCGCTCCACGTGCCGTCCTGCGTGCGGGTGCTCGAGGTGACCACCCCCGGGCTCGCGTAGCGCGAGGCGAGCGTCGTCACGAAGGTGCTGTCGCTCTGGATGGCGATGGTGCCCGCCGTGACCTGGACGGTGTCGGTGGCGCTCACGGAGGTGATGTACGGCAGCCCGCCGCCGTTCACCGTCTGGAGCGTGTAGGTCCCCGCGAGCGCGCTCGACGGCGCGGTGATGGCGTTACAGCCGAGTGTGAGGAACGCCACGACGAGCGTCGCGGCCAGCGAGGCGCGGGAGATGTGTCGGGTGGGCATGGGATGCAGGTAATATGGGCAGAGTCTGGCCGGGGCGACAGCCGGACGGGATGGGACGGGAGGGTGGCACGAACTCCGCCGCGCCCACTTATTCCCCCGATGCCGCGCACATCCCCCCGCCGCACCGGCGATCCGCTCTTCGACGCGACGCCCGTGGCCACGCTCGATCTCCACGGGTTCACCGCAGCGGAGGCCGAGCGCGCGGTGGTGAACGTCGTGCGGACGACGGCTCGCAGACATCCCGGCGGTGTGGTGCACGTGATTACGGGGAAGGGTCGAGGCAGTGGCGGCGGGAGCGGCAGAGGCGGCAGTGTGCTGCGGCCGCTGGTCAAACGCCTGCTCACCGGGGAGCTCAAGCCGCTGATCGGCGACTTCGCGCGCGATCTCGACGAGGGTGGATGGCTGGTGCGGGTGAAGTGAGTGGCAGACGGGCAGAGGCGCAGAGGAGCAGAGGGGCAGAACGTCACGTGCTGCGTGGCTTTGCCTCCCGCTCCGGCCGAGCGTACGTTTATGCTCGGCATCGGAACGTCCCCGGAGGAGCCGATGCCCGTCACCGCCAAGCTCTCGCGCAAGTTCTATGAGGCGCTGGGCGACGACGTCGCCAATGAACTCGTCGAGTGGTTCAACGCCGTGGACGCCACCTATCGATCGGATCTGCGGGATCTGAACGAGCTGAACTTCGCGCGCTTCGACGCGAAGCTCGAGCAGCGGACGGTCGAACTGGACGCCAAGATCGACCGGCTGTTCCGCGCGCTCGACGCCAAGATCGATACGGTCAAGGCCGAGCTCGAGGCGAAGATCGTAATGGTCAGGAGCGCGCTCGAGGCCAAGATCGAGACGGTCAAGAGTGAGTTCGAGGCCAAGATCGAGACGGTCAAGAGTGAGCTCGAGGCCAAGATCGAGACGGTCACGAGTGAGCTCGAGGCCCATCTCGAGCGCCGGTTGAACGAATTCCAGTCCGCCCTGACCTGGCGCCTCGTCGCAATGTGGGCCACGACGCTCCTCGCGATCGGTGGCCTCTACTTCACGTCCTTCACGCGCTGACCGCTGGCGCGTCCTCCCACCCTCCGCCTCCGCTTCCCGCTCGAGCGGCTCGCGCACTGGGCCGAGCAGTTCGGCGACGTCGCGGCCGATCTCCCCATCGAGCGAATCGGCGATGCCGCCCGCACGCGCGGGTATCTCACCAAGCCGGAATTCTTGGCGCTCTGTTACTGGAAGACCCCGCGCACGCAGCCGAAGGTCAAGCAGAACACGCCGAATGAAATTCAGGTCGCCACGTCGCTCGCGCTGGACACCACCGACGAGCGCGCCAAGATCGGCGTGCTCCGTCTACTGCATGGCGTGAGCTGGCCTACGGCCTCCGTGATTCTCCACTTCTGCGCGCGGGAGCCGTACCCGATTCTCGACGCGAATGCGCTCTAGAGCG
>DATFMZ010000021.1:0-2603 GCA_035266665.1 Gemmatimonadales bacterium
GGATCGCGTTCGACAACCTGCGGCCGCGCTATCCGGACCGCCGCATTCATCTCGAGCGCAAGGACGCCGATCTCTCGGTGCGGGTGATCGATATCCTCTCACCCATCGGATTCGGCCAACGCGGTCTGATCGTCGCCCCGCCGAAGGCCGGCAAGACGATCCTCCTGCAGAAGCTGGCCAACTCCATCACCGAAAATCATCCCGACGTCACCCTGATCGTCCTCCTCATCGACGAGCGGCCCGAAGAGGTCACCGACATGGAGGAGAACGTGGAGGCCGAGGTGATCTCGTCGACCTTCGACGAGCCGGCCGACCGGCACGTTCAGGTGGCGGACATGGTGATCGAGAAGGCGAAGCGCCTCGTCGAGCACGGCCGCGACGTGATCATTCTGCTCGATTCGATCACCCGTCTCGCCCGCGCGCACAACGTGGTGATCCCGCACTCGGGCAAGATCCTCTCGGGTGGTGTGGACGCCAACGCGCTCCAGAAGCCGAAACGCTTCTTCGGCGCCGCGCGCAACATCGAGGGCGGCGGTTCGCTCACGATCATCGCGACCGCGCTGATCGAGACGGGGAGCCGCATGGACGAGGTGATCTTCGAGGAGTTCAAGGGCACCGGCAACATGGAGCTGGTGCTCAATAGGGGCATCGCGGACCGCCGGATCTATCCGGCCATCGACGTGCAGCGCACCTCGACCCGCAAGGAAGAGCTGTTGCTCGAGAAGGACGAGCTGCAGAAGGTCTATCTGCTCCGCAACTTCCTCGCCGACATGCCGACCGTCGAGGCGATCGAATTCCTGCTCGAGCGCATGAAGCGCACCAAGAACAACAAGGAATTCTTCGCGACGATGCAGCAGGGATGACCGGAGGCGGCACCCTACCCGCCTCCGGCCGCCTCCTCGCCGTGGACTGGGGCACGAAGCGTATCGGTCTCGCGCTCTCCGACCCGAGTCAGACCCTCGCGCAGCCGCTCGCCACGCTCACGCGCCGCGCGGGACGACGCTTTCCGATGGCCCAGTTGCGCGCCCATCTCGAGCGCCACACACCGGTCGGGGTGGTCGTCGGGCTCCCGCTCGACGAGGACGGCCATGAGGGGACCTCCGCGCGCGCCGCGCGCGCCGCGGCCGAGCTGATCGCGGAAAAGTCGGGGCTGCCTGTCGCCCTGTGGGACGAGTCGTTTACGACGGCGCGCGTCCACGACGCCGTGCACGCGCTCGGCGGCCGGCCCGCGACGCGGCCCCACGACGTCGACCAGCTCGCGGCCGTCGTCATCCTCCAATCATTTCTGGACCGGCGGCAGACCGGGTGAGGCGTCGCGCGCTCCTCGCGCTCGTCCCGCTGCTGGCGGCGTGCGTCAGCGCCCCACAGCACGAGACCGTACGCGTCACCATCGCACGCGGGACTCCGCTGCGCGTGGTGGCCGAGTCGCTCGCCGCCCACGGCATCGTCGCGGCACCGCGGTGGTTCCGGGTCTACGCCTCGCTCCTCGGCGAAGCCCGCTCGATTCCCGCCGGCACCTATGATCTGCCGCGCGACGCCTCGGTCCGTGAGGTGCTCGATGCGCTCGTGCACGGTCCCGCGGCCACCAACCGGCTGACCATCCCGGAAGGCCTGATGCTCTCGGAGGTGGCCGAGCAGGTCCAGCAACAACTCGAGATTCCGGTCGACAGTTTTCTTGCCGCCGCCCGCGACTCAACGCTCCGCGCGGAGGTCGGCACCAGCGCGCCGACGCTCGAGGGCTATCTCTACCCCAGCACGTACCGCGTCCCCGCCGGAGCGGACGCGCACGAGGTCGTCGAGCAGATGGTCGACGAATTTCGGACGCGCTGGCAGCCGGCGTGGACGGCCCGACTCGATACCCTCGGGATGACGCGCCAGCAGATCGTCACCCTCGCGTCGATCATCGAAGGCGAGGTGAAGGTCCCGGAAGACCGGGAGCTGGTCTCTTCGGTCTACCACAACCGCCTGTCGCGCGGGATGCGCCTGCAGGCCGATCCGACCGTGATCTACGCGCTGGGTACGCGGCGCCGGCTCTATGAGAAGGACTACACGCTGAAGTCGCCGTACAACACGTACCTGATCGACGGCTTGCCGCCCGGACCGATCGGCGAGCCGTCGGTCGCGGACATCCAGGCGGCGCTCTATCCGGCGAAGACCGACTACTTGTATTTCGTGGCGGGACCGAACGGGAAGCACATCTTCTCGCGGACGCTCCGCGAGCACCTGCGCGCCGTCAATCGCGTACGGCGCCTCGCGGAGGAGGCGCGCGCGGCGCGCTAGCGGGAGGCGCGCGCGGCGTCCACGGCGGCACGCAGTGCCGCCGCCGCCGCGGCGATGTCGGGCGCGCCGAAGACCGCGCGGATCACGGCGACGCCATCGGCACCGGCGGCGATGACCGCCGGCGCGTTCGACGCCGTGACGCCACCGATCGCAACGAGCGGCACCGCCGCGGGCGCGAGCATCGCCACGCGGCGGAACCCCTCGGGCCCGATCGGCGTCCCCGCGTCCGCCTTGCTACCGGTCGCGTAGACGGCGCCGACGCTCCAGTAGTCGGGGGCGGCATCGCGTACCAGCTCGGCCTCGGCCGCGTCGCCCACCGAGAC
>DATFMZ010000022.1:0-19156 GCA_035266665.1 Gemmatimonadales bacterium
CCGGCACGAGGAGCGCGGCCGGCGGAAGCACCAGGACCGTCAATCCACCCAGGGACGCCAGTGCACGCGCCGCAGCGTGTCCGCGACGACGACGAACTCGATCTGATCGTCGCCCCCGTTCCACGGGAGCTCGCAGACGAAGGTCGTGGTGTGGCCGTGCCGCGTGATGGTGGGCACGTGATCGAGCAGGTCGCGCAGCATGCGCGTCGTCGTCCGGCCGACCACGATGGGTCCGGGAAGCGTGTCGCTGGACCCGAAGAGCGTGACGCTGCCGAGGAGATCGCGGTGGTCGCGGGTGACGATGTACGCGTACTCGTACGACGGGTACCAGACGCGCGCGACCGAATCGATCCCCGGCCACGCCGAATCCCGGTACACCCTGACGACGACCGAGTCGGGCGCGCCGACGTGGCGGAGGACGGCGGCACGTGTGGGCCCCCGGCCGGCACCGGCGCGCCAGACATGCGCGAGCAACGTGTCGATCGCCGCCGTGTCGGGGACGACCGGCGTCACGACACGCGGCGGCCGCGCGGCGTGCTGGCATCCCACGCCGGCGGCCGCGGCCGAGACCGCCAGCAGAATCATGCGCCGCATCGTGCGGCTCGTCATGCGCGGATCACCCCCACGCCCTGCCACCTCATCATGCGCTAAATCTCCGCCGCGGTCCCGCCGTCCGATAGGGCGGGCCGGCGCACGTCAGCCGCGCGCCGCCTCCGCGCACGCCGCGAGGTCGTCCTCGCCCCGCACCTGCACACCGAGATCGCGCACGACACCGTCCGCGAGTCCGTACGCCCATCCGTGCAGCGCGAGCGCCTGGCCGCGGGACCAGGCATCGCGGACGACGGAACTCTGCCCGAGATGCGCCACCTGCTCGATGACGTTCAGCTCGCAGAGCCGGTCGTGGCGCGCGGTGTCCGAGGGCAGTGCGTCGAGCTGCGCCTGGTACTTCCACCGGACGTCTTGGACATGCCGGATCCAATTGTCCACGAGACCCAGCCGATCGCCTCGGAGCGCCGCACCGACGCCGCCGCAGCCGTAATGCCCGCACACGATCACGTGTTCCACCTCGAGGACGTCGACCGCGAACTGCACGACGGCGAGGCAGTTCAGATCGGTATGCACGACGACGTTGGCCACGTTGCGGTGCACGAACATCTCCCCGGGCAGCAGCCCGACGATCTGATTCGCGGGCACGCGGCTGTCGGAGCAGCCGATCCACAGGTACCGCGGTGCCTGCTGGAGGGAGAGGCGGTGGAAGAATTCGGGATCCCGAGCGGTCATCTCGGCCGCCCAGGCCTGGTTGCTCGCGAGCAGATGGTTGAGATCGGTCATGAAACCTCGAGATGCCGCGCGCGACGGCGGCACGGGAGATGGCGGCGCTCAGCCGGCAAGGGCGACGTACCGCTCGCGCACGATCCGGAGATGGTGCAGCTCGTGACCCGCGATGTGGAAGGCCAGCCCGCGCACCGACGCCTCGTACCCGTTCACCCGGCCGCGCCGGGTCCACCCGCCTTCCGGAAGATGGCGCAGCAACGCCAGCGTCGCCGCACGAACCTCGGCGTATTCGGCCAAGAGACTCTCGAGCGCACGCGCCGCGAAGCCGCCGGCCTCCGCGTAGCGCTCCTGATCGAATCCGGGAAGCTCCTGCGTCTCCCCGCGCGCGAGACACAAGATCCGGTACGCGAAGATGCGCTCGTCGTCGATCAGGTGTCCCAGCACCACCTTGAGCGGCCATTTGCCGGGGGCGTACGACAGCCCCCGCTCGGCCACCGGCGCCAGCGATCGGAAGAGCGCGGCCGTCTCGGGACCGAGCGCCGCGAGCGCGGCGATCGCGTCATCACCCGGGACGGCGGCGATGTCGTCGAGCGCGTAGTCGGCGTATTCGCCGGGCGCCGGCCGGCCCGAAGGCTCCCGCATCAGCCCGCCGCTCCGGCCGGCGTGAAGGTATAGCACCACGCCTCGCCCTCGAGCACCACGACGCCGTCCTGCCGGCGAATGACGACGCGAAGCTCGGTCACGGGCTTCGTGGCGTGCACGCTCACGATCTCCGCCTCGGCGGTGATCGTATCCCCGATGTACACGGGCGCCGTGAACTTCCAGTTCTGGCTCAGAAACACGGTGCCCGGCCCCGGCATGTCCATCGCGACCAGCGCGTGAAGCAGGCCGGTCGTGAGCCCACCCTGGGCCACGAGCCGCCCGAACTTCGTGCCGCCGGCGAACTGTTCGTCGAAGTGCAGCGGATTGTAGTCGCCGGATAGCTCGGCGAAGGTCGCCACGTGCTCCGGTGTCACGGTGAGCGAGCGAGAAGCCTGCTGTCCGACGTGCACGTTCATGATGTGCTCCGGGGCGTACCGATGAACCGCGAGGCCGCGCCGCCGAGGATGCCGACGACGGTGCCGAGCAGGACGGAGACAGCCACCACGCCCGCGGCGCTCACCACCGTGAGCGGCTCGGCGGGTCGGCCGGGCCCGATCAGCCATGAGATGACCCACCCGAGCGTCGCGTCGGCGAGACCGAGGATCGCGCCGAAGGCGACGGCCGCGAGCACCCCATACCGACGGGCGGCCCAAAAGGTCACGAACAGATAGATGGCGTATGTGCCGAAGAGGAGGAGCGTGTAGCGGAACCCGAAGAACCGCGCGGCGGCCGCGCCCCCGGCATCGAACGCCAGCACGAGTCCAACGCCACCGAGCAGGCTGCGCGTCACCGGACGGCTGTCAGGCCGGCTGACCGCGGCGGCCGGGACCATAGACGAACGCTTCCACACGAGTCGCGAACCCGCGCACGTCGAGCGGCCCCAGATGCCGAATGCGCTCGACCTGCTGGAAGCGCTCCGTGCTCCGCGTGCGCTTGTACGCGGCGCGCACCTCGTCGTAGAAGGCCCGGTTCAGGAGCACTTCCCGGCTGCGCGCCCGGGAGAGGAGGCGGGCCGCGAGATCGATGTCCTTGCCGTAGACATCGTCCTGTCCCTGGATGAACGTCAGCTCGTACGCCCTGCCGCTCACGACCGCGGCCTTCTGTTGCGGGAAGATCGGGTCCCGGTCATCCACGATGGACGCGAGACCGGCGAAGAGCTGGAGCGGGACGTCGCTCGCTTGCGCGGGTTGCGTCTTGGGGATGAAATACATCAACGCGTCCCCGAGGCACTTGAGCGGAAACGCCGACGTGGGCATGAAGGTGCGAACGTTGGCAAAGGCGTTGTGAATCAGGGTCGCCCAATGAAACAGCTCCTGATCCTTCATCTGGGTCGAGCCGCTGATGTCGATGAAGACGCAGTAGCCCGGCGTCGGTACGAGCGCCTCGAGCTTGGCCTTGAGCCCCGGATCGGAGGTGTCGAAGTACAGCGACATGGCCTCGGGCGCCGGCACCTCAGTCGCTCGTCATGATGAAGAGCGGGGCCTTGTCGAACTCGTAGATCGGCCGGAGTCGATCGGTGTTGTAGTACTTCGCCACGTCCACCACCTTCTTCTCCGATGTCACGCTCGCGATCGGCACGCTGTCGTAGAAGCCCCGGTGGATGCTCACGAGGCGCCCATACTGCTGCTTCATGATGAGATCGAGCGCGAGGTTCCCGAACGCCATCGGCACGATCGAGTCGAGCGCGTCCGGATCGCCGGAGCGGACGAGATAGCCGAGCTTCTGATTCAAGACTTCCACGCGCCTGCCGTTGTTGAACCGCGGCGACGCGTCCTTGAGCGCCGCCCCGACCCGCTCGCCGATCCCGCCGAGCTTCCGGTGCCCGAACATGTCGGCCTCCTCGCTCTCGAACGTCATCGCGTCCTGGGAGGCCAGCCGGGCGCCTTCGGACACCAGCACCACCGAGTAGCGACTCGGATTGCGGTTGCGGTCGTACGTCATCAGCTCGGCGAGCTGCTCGATGTTCACCGGCTGCTCCGGAATGACGCAGCGATCCGCCGCGCCCGCCATCGTCGGCAGGAGCGCCGTGAAGCCGGCATAGCGCCCGAAGACCTCGATCACGAGGAAGCGCTCATGGGAGCCCGCCGACGTCCGCAGCCGATGCGTCAGCTCGATGGTGCGGGTGACGCACGTGCTGAACCCAATGCAATAGTCGGTGCCGTAGACGTCGTTGTCCATGGTCTTCGGGATGGCCACGACGTTCACGCCCTCGTCGTGCAGCCGCTTGGCGTAGCTCAGGGTGTCGTCGCCGCCGATCGGGATCAGCACGTCGATGCCGAGATGCTCGAGATGCTTGAGCACGTCCTTCGTCACGTCGTTGACCGGCTGGTCGTAGCCGGTCATGTGGGGCGGCACCCGCTCCAGCGGCAGATGGCTGGGTCGGGCGCGTGCGGTGTGGAGAAACGTGCCACCGGTCCGGCCGGCACGGTTCACGATCGCCTCGGTGAGCACCTGTACGTGCTCGCTGTTGTCCGCCTTGTCGTCCGGGACGTAGTCGACGAGTCCCGCCCACCCGTGCCGGATGCCGATCACGCGGTTCCCGTCGCGGAGCGCGCGGACCGTCACCGCGCGGATCGCGGGGTTGAGCCCAGGAACGTCCCCCCCACCGGTGAGGATTCCGATCGTCAGCTGCTTCCCGGCCATCTATGTGCTCCTTTACGCTACATCCCCGTAGATGTCGTCCATCGTGAAGGCCTGAAACATAATCCGCCCGTCCGATTCGAGGATATCGCGGCCGCTCGATGCGTCAAGCGGCACGGACCGATGGAGCGCCTTCCGCGGTACTACGGTACCGACACCGACCGCTCCAGGAGAGAGACGATCCATGGACCCACGAGATCACTACGACGTCATCATCATCGGCACCGGCGCCGGCGGCGCGACCCTCGCCTGGAAGCTGGCACCCTCCGGGAAACGCATCCTGCTCCTCGAGCGCGGCGAGTTCCTCCCGCGCGAGCAGGACAACTGGGACGCGGGCGCCGTCTTCGTGGACGCGAAGTATCAGGCGAAGGAACCCTGGCACGACAAGGACGGGAAGGAGTTCCTCCCCGGCATTCATTACTATGTCGGCGGCAACACGAAGTTCTACGGCGCCGCGCTCTTCCGGCTCCGCAAGGAGGACTTCGGCGAGCTCCGACACGCGGGCGGCATCTCGCCCGCCTGGCCCGTGGGATACGACACGTTCGAGCCGTACTACACCGAGGCCGAACGCCTCTATCACGTGCACGGCGCACGCGGCACCGATCCGACGGAGCCGCCGGCGAGCGCGCCCTATGCCTATCCGGCCGTGAGCCACGAGCCACGCATCGCCCAGCTCGCGCACGACCTCGGCGCGCGGGGACTGCATCCCTATCCCCTGCCGCTCGGTATCTTGCTCGACGAGGCGCACGGCACGCCCACGCGCCACAGCGCGTGCATCCGCTGCAGCGCGTTCGATGGCTTCCCGTGCATCACGAACGGCAAGGCGGACGCGCAGACGATCTGCATCGAACCGCTGCTCGCCGCGCACGACAACGTCACCCTGCGGACCGGCGCGTACGTGGAGCGCCTCGAGACGAGCACGTCCGGCCGTGAAGTGACCGACGTCAGGGTCCGCCGCGCCGGCGTCCCGGAGACGTATCGCGCCGGCATCGTCGTCGTCGCGTGCGGCGCCATCAACTCGGCCGCGTTGCTCCTGCGCTCGGCGTCGGACCGTCACGCCACCGGGCTCGCCAACCGCTCCGACGTCGTCGGACGCTTCTATCTGCGCCATCAGAACACCGCGTTCATGGCGCTCTCCCGGGAACCGAATCCCACCGTCTTTCAGAAGACGCTCGCCGTCGCCGACTTCTACTTCGGGTCCGACGACTGGGACCACCCACTCGGTCTCGTGCAGATGCTCGGGAAGTCCGATGGGGCGATGCTGCGCGGCGAGGCACCCGGCTGGGCCGCGTGGGCGCCGGATCTCCCGTTCGAGAAGATGGCCGAGCACTCGGTGGATTTCTGGCTCTCGTCGGAAGACCTGCCCGATCGGGAGAATCGCGTGACGCTCGATCGGGACGGCGGCATCGTGCTCCGGCTCACCGAGACCAACGTCGAGGCCCACGAACGCCTCATCGCCACGTGGAAGGGGCTCCTCGGACACCTCGGGCTTCGCGAGCACCTGCTCCCACGCCACCTCTACCTCCGCAAACACATTCCGATCGCCGGCACGGCGCACCAGGCGGGCACGATACGGTTCGGCACCGATCCGGCGAGCTCCGCGCTCGACGTCTTCTGCAAGGCGCACGACCTCGACAATCTCTACGTCGTCGATGGAAGCTTCTTTCCGTCCATCGGCGCCGTGAATCCGGCGCTCACGATCATGGCAAACGCCTTGCGGGTCGGCGATCACCTCCTCGAACGACTGCGATAGGGGCCGCGTGCGACGCGTCACGATCCCCATCATCTACCTGACCGGCCTCGCACAGGGGTTCGCCCTCGTCGTCGTCCCGGCGGCGTCGAGCCTGCTGACGGATCCCCACGGCTACGGCTTCAGCGGTGCCGCGTACGGCGCGCTCTTCATCCCTATGGTGGCCGCCGCAGTCGCGGCATCCGCCTCGGGCGGCGTGCTGGCGCTCCGGTGGGGCCTCAAGCGCGTCCTGCTCGCCGGTCTCCTGCTCGACGTCGTGGCGATGGGCCTGGTGGCGTCGAGCGCGTTCTTCATGGGTCGACCGTCGCCCTCGTACGTCATCCTCCTCGCCGCCATGCTCGCCCTCGGCGGCGGATTCGGTTCGACGTTGACGGCGATCAACCGCCTCGCTCCCGCGAGCTTCCCCGATCACGCGGAACCCGCACTCACCGCGCTGCATGCGCTCCTCGGCACGGGCACCGCGCTCGCGCCGGTCCTGGTGAGTGCCGCCGCGGGGGCCGGATGGTGGTGGATCCCCGCGCTCGTCGCGGGCGTCGCGCTGGCGCTCATGCTCGCGGCCATGACCCAACCGTTCACCGCGCCGGGGCCCGCACCGGCCGCGCCACGAGGCGGACCGCGCACGCTCCTTCGGGAGATGTCGCCCACCCTGTGGGGATTCGTCGCCGTCGTGGTGTTGTACGGGGTCTGTGAGACACTGTACGGCAACTGGGCGATCGTGTATCTCCACGCCGACCGCGGCCTCTCCGCCCGCACGGCCGGCCTCGCGCTCGCGGTCTTCTGGGCGATGGTCACGGTCGGCCGCGTGGTGATCGCCGTCGGCTCCGCGTGGGTGCCGCCTCGGTGGATCTATCGCGCGCTGCCGGTCGTCCTCATCGGATCGTTTCTCGCGGTCTCCCGGAGCGGAACCGCGGGCGCGGCGCTCGTGGTCTTCGGGGCCGGCGGACTCGCCTGCTCCGCCTTCCTGCCGCTTTCGGTGAGCTTCGCGGAGACCGGGTTTCCAGCGCTCGCGGAGCTGATGGCGGGGGAGCTGATGGCGGCGTACATGATCGGCTACGGGATCGCGGCGTTCGCGGTCGGTCCATTGGTCGACGCGGGCGTGGCGAGTCTCGGAGCGATCTATCTCGGCGCGAGCGTCGTGGCCGCGGGGATGCTCGCCCTCGCCTACGGCCTCACACGCCGAGCCGACGCCGGGTAGAGCGGCTCAGGGCCGGAAGGTGGCCTGCGCCATCTGGATGATGACGCGCCGTTCCCGGCCGCTGAAGCTCCCTTGGAAGAAGCGGCCGAGGGTCACCGTGTACGTGGCGCCCGACTCGAGCGGCATGGCGGGCGTGAGCTCGATCGCGTCGCTCGGGACGACGCCGAAGACCAACGGCGACGCAAACGCGTTCACGCTGTCCCGGGCCTCGATTTGCCAGGCCACCTGACCGGTATCACCGCGCACGACCTGCAGCCACCCGACCGCACATGCGGGCGTCCACGCGAAGCTGGGGTTGGGTCCGGGGCGAATGGCGATCTGGACCTGACTCGTCGGGCCGCAGGCCGTCGGGGCAACGCGGCCGGGATGCTTCGCGCATCCCGCGAGTCCGAGGGTGAGGGCGAGTGTGAAGAGTCGGGACTTCAGCACGGGCTCTCCTTGGCTATCGAGGGGCCGATTCGTCCACAACGTGGGCTGGCCTGTAATGATAGCCGCAACGGAGGCCTCGGGAAGCACGCGTGCCCCCGGGCCGTGGCTCAGGGGCACGCGTGCCGGGCGACGCAAGACTACTGATTGCCGAGCGGCGTAACGGCGATGTGCTCCTTCAACCACTCCGCCGCGTTGCCGTTCGCGGCGCGGCGGAAGAGTTGGCTCTCGTGAAAGACGTAGCTCTTGCCGTCCACGTCCTGGACGGTTCCGTTCGCGTTCCAGTGCCATGCCGTGTTGTTCTCGATCAGGTTCCGATGGAACATCTCGGCGTACTCCACCGTGCCGCGGTACTTCCACTCCTCAGCGAAGTATTCGCAGAAGGTCCGATCGCCACGATCCTCCTCGGTGAAGAAGTCGTAGACGTACACATCGATGGCCGATCCCTGTGCCAAGAGATTTCGCATCCGACCCATGGCGAGCTCGAGCTCGTTGAACTGGACGCTGTACTCCGGCCCCCCTGGCCCACCACAGTCGAAGATCTGCGTGGGATCGCCGTAGATCGTGAACATTTCTGCATCGGGATCTGAGGTCGAGATCGTCCACTCGGGCACACCGAGCCGGATGAGATGCGAATGGCCCGGCATTTCCGGTCCATCCGTGACCGAGGCGGAGATGCCGGTGGGGTCGGGAACGAGCGATGCGGTCGGTTCGCAGCCGCCAAGCAGCACGGCCGCGAGCGCCGCGACCGGCGCGGGAGAGAAACGCATGGGGAACCTCCGGAAATCTGGGAGATGGGTGGGCCGGTCGGAACCGCGGGCCGACGCAGCGAGACATCCCGACGCTACGTCCGCAGTCTCAGCCGCCGGTCACGGCCCGATGCGCCCACGCGCAAGCTCCCGCGACCCAAGGACTTCCAGGAGCATCAGGCACGGCGAGCCCACCGAAGGCGGACGGCGACGATGAGAGCACGGTGAGATACGCGCGAGAGGGAGACTCCAATCTGGTCGCAACCACTCACGGGAGTCCCCCATGTTCTATCGTTCGGTTCTGGCCGCATGCTCGAGCGTGATCTTCCTCGCGGCGTGCGGTGACAGCACGGCGCCGTCCACCGAGCCGGCGCTCACCGCTGCACCGCAACTCAGCATCGCGGGGACGCAGAGGATCCCCATAAGCTTCGTCACCCAATTCGCGAGCTTCGATGGCGGGGAGACGCGGACCAACGGCGCGAGCGGCCGATCGCAAAGCCATTTCTGTCTCTCGTTCACGGTCCAGGAGGGTGACCTCGACGGCACGATGTACACCTGCTTCTCGGCGAACGACCCGAGCGACCAAACGGCGAGTCAGGGCCCGAACGGCTTCTTCACGTCGACCGTCCCCGACCTGACCGAGTATCAGGTCTGCATGCCGGCGACCGGGTGGTGCGGCACCTTCAGCGAGACGGCCAGTATCGGGAAGGTGTACCCACTGCCGCGCGGCGTCGAATTCAAGAACGCGGTGGCGCTCGGGAGCGGAGACTTCGACGGAATGCAGCTCAAGGGAACCGTCTACGAATGCCCGGACTCCCAGGGAGACCGCGGGTGCTTCAGCGGCTACCTGCTCGTGCCGGGGACTCGCTAGTCGCGGTGCGCGGCGGGACGGTGCGCGGCCCGGCCCAACGTCCGGGCGGCGCGCACGCTATCGCCCGTGGCGAGACTGAGCTCGGCCTCGCGCAGTAGGGCGGGTGTGAGCCACGCCGACTCCTCGACCAGCACCCCGAGCCGCGTCGTCAGGGGCAGGGCGAGCGCCGGCCGTCCGCGGGTAGCCAGGCGATCGGCGACGTACAAGTTCCACCGCGTCAGGTCGTGCCGGAACACCCCGGCGGGCTCGTCGCCGAGATAATCGGCCACCTGCCTCAGCCCGGCGAGATCCGCCGACGTGTCCAGCGCCGCGTAGATCACGCGCGGACACGCCACCGCATATGCCTGTACGCGTATGCTGCCGTGGCGCTGCCAGTGCACCATGGATGCGGCCAAACGCCGCGCCTTCATGCGGTCACCCCATGCCGCCTCCCAGAGCCCGAGGTTGCAGGCCGCGAGGAGCCGCGCGTCCCCCCCGTACGAATCGATCTCGGCCTCCACCACCCGCGCCGCCTGCTCGCGATCGAGCCAGCCTGCCGGCGCCCCGACCGCCATGGCGAGGTTCCGAACGGCGTCGGGCATGGTGATGGACGCGTTCAAGCGTCGCAATGGCTTCGCGAGCGCGCGCCGCGGACGGCCCCGATTCAGCGCATACATGGACAGCGCATACCGAAACGAGTCAGCCACGAAGTCGTCCAGCCTGGACGCACGCGTGAGCAATCTCGCCGCGCGGTCCGCCTGCGCGAAACCGGTCAACGCACGCTCGGACCACAGCACCATCAAGCGCCACGTCTGTCGGGGCTCGCGCGCAAGCGTGCGGTCAAACGTGCCGAGCGTCGCCGTGTTGCCCACGAGCGATGCCGCCACCCACCAGAGATGACTGAAGGCCAGTGAATCACGCGGATGCGTCGCGAGATACTCACGGGCGAAGGGCCGATCGCCCTGCGCGAAGCGCATCTCGAGCTGATGGCGCTCCGCTTCCGGAATCGGGGCGCCGAGGGCAACGACACTGTCGAACGCCGCGGCGGCCAAAGCCAGGTGATCGGGCAGCCCCAGCATGCGACCGTCGTGCAGGAGGAAATCCCCGAGCAGCATCCACGTCATCGGACGATCGGGGGCGACGATCGTTGCCCGTCGCAGACCGCGCAAGACGGCCCGGCCATCCTGATCCAGCCGCTGGGTGTCGAGGAGCGCGTTCGCCACGGCGCGGTCGGCGACACTCAGGCGATTCGGAAATCGCCGGAGGATGGTGTCCGCCTCCTCGAGGGCGACGCGGTAGGGCGTTCCGTCGGGCAACCACATCGACGCCTCACGGTACGCGAGGGCCGCGAGCGCAAAGGTGGAGTCGAGCTCCAGCGCGCGCTGGAATTGCCGCAGGGCATCGAGGTGGCGCTGCTCTCTGCGGGCGATGGTCCCGTCCACGTAGTGGCGCAGGGCGGGCACCGAATAGGTCAGCAGCTCGGCCGCGCGACGCCGCTCACCGGTAACCTGAATCAGCAACTCGGCGACGAGTCGGTCGAGTGCGGAGTTTACATCCAGTGAGTCCAGCGGGAACTGGACGTGGGCGAGTTCCTTCCCGGAGGCCGCCGCGTGCAGGCCCGCGCTCACCCGACGATGAGCGCCGTCGCTGATGACCGTGGCGGTCAGATACCGCCCTGCCCCGGCCGCGCGCGCGACGGCCATCACCTCGTCGACGTCCAGATCGCTCGTCCAAGTCGCTCCGCGCGTGGCCAGCGCCGCACTCATGCGCTGCACTCCCACCGCACGCATTCCGGCGGTTCCGTCGAGCAGGGGCATGAGCGCACCGGGCAGCGCACGCGCCAGCCACCGATCGTCGTCGTTGGAACCATGGTACGTGAAGGGGAGCACCGCGACGCGCGTCGGGTCGAGCGCGCCGAGGCCGCCGGAGTGGGACGCACGAAGCCCAACGCTCACGATGGCGACAGCCGCCGCGATAACCATGAGGGCGAGGCCCAGGCGTCGGACGCGACGCGGCTGCCGGCCCGGGCGTGTGCTCTGACCTGCACGCACCACCCGCGTTGCCACTTCCCGTTCAGGCTGCGGGGAACGGTCCACCAGGGGCGGCGATTTTCCCCGCATGCCGTCGGCAAGAGCGACGACGGCGTCGCTGGGGTCGAGCTCCAGCTCTCGTCGTAGCGCGTCGCGATGTCGGGCATAGATCGCGAGCGCGGCGTCATACGCGCCGATTCCGCCGAGCTCCGTCATGGCCCGGGCGACGGTCTCGGCATCGAGGACATCCATGTCCGCCGCCCAGACGCACCAACGGCGCTTCACCGACGGCTCATGGGCACCCGACGCAAGGCGCAGTGCCGCGCCCACAACGGTTCGGCGGAGCGCGGCACGCTCGCGCTCGAGCCAATCGTCGAACGGCCCCGCGTCCGGAAGATGGAATGCGGGCAAGAGATCGCCCGTGTACTGGTCGAGCGCCCGCGCCGTGTCACCCGCGGCGAGGTCGTGCAGGAGCTCCAGCACGTCACACCCCAGCACGCCGGGCGCGACGCGCACGTCCTCGGAGCCACGCGCCTCGATGGCCCGGGGGCCCAGATGCTGGCGGATCTGATAGATCGTCTGACTGAGGGCGCTACGCGCTCGCTGCTGTCCCGACTCGGGCCAGAACAGCGCGGTCAATTCATCGCGCCGGCACCACGTGTCGGGCCGCGCGAGCAGCAGGTAGACGAGAAGCGCCGTGGGCTTCGACTTGGTGAGTAGCCGCGCGGCATCCGGGCGCTCAAAATCGCCCATGAGATCGAGGGTTCCCAGGAGTCGCAAGATCATCATGGACAATTCGAGGTCTCGGGCCGAACGATGGTCCGGTGCACCGCACGAGGATCTCGGAGTCGCTCCGCGGGTCACCGCCTCCTCGATCCTAACCTACGGATGGATCAGCACCCGTCCAGCCTGGGGTCGAGCGCCCGCGCCCCTCCCGCGCGCTCAGCCGATCAACGGGCTCTCCCAGACCCGAAGCAACAGGTCCTTGAGCTCGGCAAAACGCCTTGGGCGATAGGCCCGCAGTGTTTCCGGGGGTCCGCGGCGGTCATCAACGCCGCGGCGGGCGGGCGGGACCGCCGCCCGCTACGGTCCCGCGGGATGCACGGTCACGACCGGCTTGAACTGCCCGTCGGCGCCGCGCCGCAACGTGATGTCCCTGCCGACCGGAGCGAGCTTTGCCGCCCCGCCCCACCCCGCGGCGTCCTTCTGGAAGATGCGGGAGAGCGCCACCGACCCCGCCCCCCGCACCGCGACGTGCAACGACTGGACGGAATCCGCCACGTCGATCACGACCGGCGTCCGCACGGTCAGCTGCCCATGCACTCCACCGCTCGTGGAGTCCACCCAGATGCCCTTCGGTATCGCGGTCACGGTCACGGTCGGCGGAGGCACGGTGGCGGCCGAGATCTCGAGCCTGATGGCGGGTGTGGCGCGGTGTGCGTGAGCTGGAACCGGCACGGCGACCATGGCGAGACCCGCCAGGCACGCACCGGCAGAAATTCTAAATGACGACATGAGGTCTTCCCTCGTGCAATGATCCACGCATATACCACCGCGTCACGCACGACGGTTCCCCGCCGTCGCGTCAGTCGTCCCGAGGCGTCCCGAACCAGCGATCGCCGATGACGAGCCCGATCACCGCGCCGGCGATGAGCACGAGGATCCAGAAGACCGGGCTGTCGAACGTGGCATCGTCCCAGTGGAAGAGGAGTGCCGGCACGCCGAACGCCAGCAGATAGGCGTATACGCAGGCGATGCCGGTGAGATAGTCGCCGATCCGGCCGAGCGGCCGCGTCGGCGCCCGCGCGAGCGCGTACGCGGCGCCCCCCACCATCCCACCGTACGCCCCGATGCCCAGCCCCTCGAAGACGACCACGATCAACGACCAGGCCGGCTCCGCACCGGCGAAGAGCGCGAGCGCACCGCGCGCCAGCGCCAGCGCGCCGACGAGCAGGGCGCCGACCGCCGCCGGACGCGCCCAGTGCGGGAGCTTGGCGATGCCGCGCGCGACGCCCCGGAGCAATCGGTAGTGGGCGGGCAGTGGACGCCCCGGAAGCGGCGGGAGCGTTGCCTCGTAGGCCGCCCGTCGGCGGCACACGTCGCAGGTCCGCTCGTGCGCCCGGAGCTTCACCAGCCGCGCGCGGATCGCGCGCGCCTCGAGCCGGGGGGCGTCGCGCTCGAGCGCGCGAACTTCCGGACAGATCAGCCCTTCCGCCTCGACCCGCCGCCGCCGATCGGCGGCCGCGAGTGCGAACTCCGCACGCCGACCCAACCCGCCCGGCAGCTCGCCCGTGATGGTCTCGTAGCGCCGAAGATCCTCGGGATGCTCACCGACGTATCCGGCGACGTCCTCGAGCGAGAGCCCGAGCGCGAGCCGCCGTTGGCCCAGCTCCGTGCCGGTCATGGCGCGCCTCGGCGGGCGCAACGCGCAAGATGTCCCATGCATCAATTTGCCTAGGTGGCCGCATCGAGGCGAGGGCACGCATGGCGCACACCGCCCATCGCGGTATATGATCTCATGATGACGCGTATCCGACTGCTGGGCGTGACGGCGATACTGCTTGCGCTGGCCCTGCGTGCCGCGCCGGCCGCGGCGCAGCAGGACACCGCCGCGTCGGTGCCCGCCGCGATGGCGTTGATCCAATCGGGCCGGCACGCCGACGCCGCCACGATGCTGACCGCGATCACGGCGCGCGATCCGGGCAATGCCCGCGCGTGGTCGTTTCTCGGTTATGCGCGGTTCCAGCTCCACGAGGACACGGCGGCGCTCGCCGCCTACGCCCACGCGCGCGCGTTCGACGAGACCCGTCCGACCGCGCTCTACAACTCGGGGCTCCTCTACGGCCGGATGGGCAATCTCGACTCGGCCTTTGCGCTGCTCGAGGCCGCGAAGGCGACGCGCAAGCTCGACATCACGCAGATCGGCCTCGACCCCGACGCCGCCGAGCTGCGCCAAGATCCCCGCTACCGCGCGCTCTTCCCGACCCGTGCGGAGTTCGCCCATCCGTTCGTCGAGCCGGTCACGGTGATCCGCGAGTGGGATGGCGAGAGCGCCGGGGACCAGTTCGGCTGGATCGCCCGGAACATCGGCGACGTCGATCATGACGGCGTCAACGACGTCACGACTTCGGCCCCCACCAGGAACGTCGGTGGTGCGAACGCCGGACGCGTCTACGTCTACTCCACGAAGAGCGGCAAGCTTCTCTGGACGCGCGACGGTAGGCCCGGCGACCGGCTCGGCATCGGCATCGAGGCCGCGGGCGACGTGAATCACGACGGAACCCCGGACGTCATCGCGGGCGCGCCCGGCGCCGGGAAGGCGTATGTGTACTCGGGACGTGACGGCCGCACCCTGCGCACGTTCACGGCGGAGGACTCGACGGATGGATTCGGGCGGCACGTGGCCGACGCGGGGGACGTCAACGGCGACGGCTACGCCGATGTGATCGTGGGCGCGCCGTTGAATGACGCCGGCGGGAACGACGCGGGCCGCGCGTATCTGTATTCAGGACGGGACGGACGCGTCCTGCGCACGTTCACGGGGGCGCGCGCGGGCGATCAGCTCGGAGCGGCGGAGGCCGGCGCGGTCGTGCACGGGACGGCGTGGATCGTGATCGGCGCACCGGCCGCGGGGCCGCGTCATACGGGCACGGTGTACGTCTATCGTGGGCTCACCGGCGGTCCCGCCTTCACGGTGCCGTCCGACAGCACCGGCGCGGCACTCGGCGCGATGTTCGTCTCCGTGGTCGGCGACGTGAACGGCGACGGCACCCCGGACATCTACGCCTCCGACTGGCCGAACCGGGCGAAGGGCCGGAGCACGGGACGCATCTACGTCTATTCCGGGAAGACCGGCACGCCGCTCCTCACGCTCACCGGTGAAACCGCCGGCGACGGCTTCGGGATCGGTCCCGCCGATCAGGGCGACGTGAACCACGACGGCTATGACGATCTCGTGATCGGCGCGTGGCAGTTCGGCGGTGCCGCGCCGTCAGGTGGCAGAATCTACGTGTATTCCGGGAAGGACGGCACGCTGCTCCGCACCATCACGGGACGCGTGGATGGTGAAACGCTCGGCTTCGACGCCACCGGCATGGGCGACGTCGACGGCGACGGCACGCCGGACATGCTGGTCACCTCGGCGTGGAGCGCGATCGCCGGCACGCACAGCGGCCGGATGTACGTGATCAAAGGGCAATAGCAGGCGGGAACAGGCGGTAGCAGCCGACAAAGGGCGGCAGCAGCCGGTTGGGAGATGTCCCCGCTTGCCACCGCGCCGAACCGCCCGTTACCGCCCTCGTCCGCCTCCGCCCGCCCGTTTCCGCCTAGTTCGGAATATTCGTCCCGTGACACACCGTGCATGTCTCGGGATTCTTCTTTTTCATCTCCGCGGCATTGAATCCGGGTCCGTGCGGATTGAACCGCCGGCCACCGAGCGCCGAGTGACACTGGAGACAGTCCTTCTCCGCGTGGCACGACGTGCAGGTCTCGAGACTCTGTCGCGCGGCCTGACCGTGCCCCGCGAGGAAGAACGGCTTGGCGTCATGGTAGCCCGCGCCGATCGGACCGTTCGCGGTGAGCCCCGCCTTGAGATGACAGGTGGCGCAGAACTGCCGCGGGTTGTGGCAGTCGTTGCACGAGGTTTCCCGCGCGTACGCGGCCGCCGGATGGCGCTGGAGGAAATCGGACGGGTGATACCGCACCCCGCCCGCCGCGTTCGGCCGGTGGCACTCGAGGCAATCCTGGCGCACGTGACACGAGACACACGTGGCTGCGCGCGCCGACGCGAGCAGCGCGTGGCCGTGCTGGACGAACTGCTCGGTATGGTTCGCCGGCTTCGTGCGCACCACGTGCGCTCCCGGGGCACGCCCGGGACCGGCGGGATAGATCCCCTGCGCCACGTTCGGGGTCGCGAGATGGCAGGTCAGGCAGCTCTCCCGCGTATGGCACGTGCTGCACTCGCCTTGCCCCGACAGCTTGGTCGTGCCGTGTGTGTGCAGGAAGTTGTCGTTCTCGTGGGAGGGCGGCGGCTCCAGGGTGATCGCGAGGCCCGTGGCGCGAGGATCCTCGGCCAACGCCTGAATCGCGGGCTGGTCGGGGGCGTTCACGTGACATTGCACGCAGAAGTTCCGCGCGTGACACACGGTGCAGCTCGTGGCGATCGCGTGCCCGGATTCCGCCGTCGCGCGCCGGCCGTGCCCGCCGAGGATCCAGTTCGCGGAATCGTGCGACGGCGGCTTGGGGAGCGCCTTCACGTCGGCGACCGTGAGCTTCACGGCCTGCGGCAACGGCAGGTGACACCGCGCGCACGCGGTGTCGGGCGCCTGCAGATGCGGCGCCGTCACCCCGTGGCAGGCGAAGCACTGCGAGAGCGCCACGAACTGGATTTGCATCCAGGGCGCGCCCTCCTGCTCGTGGCAGTTGATGCACTGCGCCGGGGACTTCCCGGCCTCCTCGAGCCCGGCGGCGTGCTTCGCATGCGTGAACTTGAGATTGGTGCGTGGCAGCGCGGGTGGCGTGTACGGCACCCGGACCTCGACCTTTCCGTCGTGGCACTGCGCGCATTCACCGGGATCGGGGAAGATCGACTGAGTCGGATCGGCCGCCCCGGCGTGGCAGACGACACACGTCGGAAAGAGCTTCGCGTGCTTCCCGTGACTGAATTGGGTGGTATCGAGACCGGGCGGCACGACGGAAACCGTGCCCGCCGCCACGGCCACAACACCCCCCATCGGGACGCGCGCGGGCCTGATGGTCGAGGGTTGCACCGCGGCGAACCCCACCATCCCGAAGACGATCGCGGCGAGGAATCCCCTCATCGCTTACCTCCCACGTCGGGGATTCGCAGAATGGCGTCCGGCAGGTCCGGGCGATCGGCGCCCGAGCCGAACGTCATCGAGACGCCCGCGTTGATGCGGAACTGATTCCAGTCGAACACGTTGGCGTCCGGCCGGATCCGGGACTCCTGGTAGCGCAGGACCGAGAGATCGAACTGGAGGCCGCGGATCATGCGGTACGAACCGCTGAGCCCGTAGGCCCAGACGTCGGACTCGTCGTAGCGGAACTCGAGCGGCCGCTGGAGCTTCGCGAGCTGGCCACTCACCATGAGGGCGCGCGTCGGCGTCCAGGTGGCGTAGGCCTCGAAGCCGCGGTCGGACGCGCCGGGGCCGAAGTCTAGATGGTAGTTCCACTGAAGTGAGACGCTGGGCACCGGCAGCACCGTGGCCCCCAAACTCCAGCGCCATCCGGTCGAATCCACGCTCGAGAGCGGTGTCGACACGCTCGCGTTGTCGTACGCGTAGATCTCTCCGCGTGTATTGAGCGAGATCTTCGACGTCGGATGCACTTCGAGCGCCGCGTACTTGGACAGGTAGGGGACCGGACTGAACGCGCCCCAAATGGTCCAGAGCTCGAAGAAGGGCCGGTACCGCTTGACCCCCACCGTGGCGCTCGCATAGTCGTGCGGAAGGATGTAGTTCGCGCTCAGCTGCCAGGTGCCCCACCACTGCTCGGCGAGATCGTAGTCCGCGCCGCCCGTGAACGTGAGGCGATCCACCGGACGCATCGAGACGTCGAACCCGGTGCGCTCGGAGACGAAGTAATCCGACCGGCGGTCCACCTGGCGTTCGTAGAGCACGCGCCCGGTGAACCGGGGGAGCCGGAGGGCCACCTCCCCGCCCGCGATCCACTGCCGATCCTGCGGCTGATACTCGTCGAGCGGCTGCAGCGCCGGGCTGTTCACCGGAAGCGCGACGTCGTTCGCGAGCCCCCAGCCACCGTACGCGGTGGCGGAGAGCTGGTCGCTGAACGCGCGGCCCGTGGCCTTGATCCCGTCGAAGCCGTGGAACCCGAAGCGGTTCGTGACGTAGGTGCGGCCCAATTCGGCCGTGAACGCGTCCGTGACGTACTGGAGATAGCCGGAGAGCAGCTGCATCGCCGGCTTCGTGCCCGGCCAGACGTCGGCCGTCCCGGCGTCGAAACCCATTCGCGTGCTCCCGCGGATGCTCAACCCCGGCACGCCGAGTCCCCAGATGGAGAAATCGGCGGAGGTGACGACCGGCACGCCGCGTTCGCTCGGGCCCGCGACGTAGTACGTGCACATGGTCGCGCCCTGATAGCAGATCGCGGCGTAGCCGTCCGGCGTGTAGGTCGATCCGTCCGGGCGCGTGACGATGGCGGACACGGCCACCGACTCGGCCTGGATCCCGCGGTAGGCCACCGACTGCATCCGTGTATCGAGATGCACCCGGTACCCTTGTGCCGCGAGCGGCGTCGCCGCGCCGAGCCCTATGGCGATGGCAACCAGGCTGCCGGCGAGCGCACGCGGCGTGAGGGACCGCGCCCGCCGGCCTCCTCCGTCACCGTCCGAGTTCCAAGTCCGTCTCATTCGCACCTCAGTGCAGCAGCGCCCACACCACGAGAGCGATCAGGATGATCCCGATGCTGAGCGCGATGAATCCAATCGTCACCGACCAGAGATACGCGGCCCGCGACGCGGGCTCGACGACCCGCTCGTCGAACGTTCCGGTGGCCCGCACCCGGTCGTACTCGAGCGGGTGCTCTTCCTTCATGTAGTCGGCGGTCGCGCGGCCGGTGAAG
>DATFMZ010000023.1:0-3873 GCA_035266665.1 Gemmatimonadales bacterium
GTTCGTCACGATCCCCCCGAGCCCGCCGAACGTCCCCGCGTTTGCGATCTCCTGGGCCGTCCTCAAGAACGCCGCCCACGCCGCGCGCGCGAGCGCGCCGCCGGTGCTGATGCGCCGTACTCCGAGGTCCCTGAGCTTGGCCACCGTCGTGAAATCGCTCGCCGCCAGCACGTTCACCGGCTTGGGTGCTACGGCGCGCACGACGGCGGCGATCTCCTCGTCCTTCCGTATCCCCGGTGCGTAGAGACAGTCCGCTCCCGCCTCGGCGTAGGCCGTGAGGCGGCGGATGGTCTCCGCGAGATCGGGGCGGCCCACGACGAATCCTTCCGATCGTCCCGTCAGCACGATGCCCGTTCCGCCCGCGTTCAGGGCGTGGCGCGCGGCGCGCACGCGCTCGACCGCGAGATCGAACTCGTGGAGCGGTTTGGCGGGATCGCCGGTCGAGTCCTCGATCGAGAGTCCCGCGACGCCCGTCTCCGCCGCCGCCGAGACGTGCGTTGCCACCCCCTCCGGCTCGACCGCGAACCCGCCCTCGAAGTCGGCGTTCAGCGGCACCGACACCGCTGCCGCCATCTCGCGGAAGTGTGCGAGCATCTCGTCGAGCGACAGATGATTGTCGGCCCGCGCGCGCGACCAGGCGTGCCCCGCGCTCGTCGTGGCGAGCGCCGGGAAGCCGAGCGATCCGAGGAGCGCGGCGCTCCCGAGGTCCCAGGGATTGGGCATCACGAAGCACCCGGATTGATGGAGCGCACGAAACGCGTCTGCCGCCCTCATGAGACCGCCTCGAGAAAGGTTCGTTCCTCACGGAGAACGAGCTTCCGGGACTGCGCGAAGGCGAAGTTCGCCCGGGCGTCGGCGTCCTCGCGGAGCCGCGCGCGATACGCCTCGTACGCGGCGAGCGAGTCGAACGCGATGAGCGCCAGCGCCACGTCGTTCGTCCCCTCGCAGGGAAGAAAGTAGCCGAGCAGGCGCCCGCCGCAACCCGGAATGATGCCGGACCAGTTGGCCGCGTACTCGGCAAAGGCGTCGCGCTGGAACGGGTCGATCTCGTAACGGATACAGCAGGTGATGGCCATCGGGCCTCCGGGATGAGGGGAGACAGGACGATAGCGCCTTGTGGTGCGAAGATGGTTCGACTAACGTGGAACAATGTCCGACATTCCCGACATCTCCCCCATCGCCCACCTCATGGGCGACCGCGCGCGCGCGGCCATGCTCGCGGCCCTCGTCCCCGGCCAGGCGCTCACCGCCACCGAGCTGGCGCGCATGGCGGCCGTGAGCAAGCAGACCGCGAGCTCGCATCTGGCCAAGCTCCAGCACGCGAAGCTGGTGCACGTCGAACGCCAGGGCCGGCACCGGTACTTCCGCCTCGCCGACCACGACGTCGCCACCGCGATCGAGCATCTCTCGGCTCTCGCCGAGCGGATCGGCGCGGGGCGGGTGCGCACCGGCCCCGCGGATCCCGCCATGCGAAAGGCGCGCGTCTGCTACGACCACCTGGCCGGCGAGCTGGGCGTGTTCGTGTACGACCGCCTGCGGGCGCGCGGGCTCGTTCGGAAGAAGCACGACGCGCTCGCCCTCACCGACGCCGGGGAGCGCTTCCTCACCGACTTCGGCGTGGACGTCGAAGCACTGCGCCGCGGCCGCCGGCCGCTCGTGCTCGCGTGCCTCGATTGGAGCGTGCGCCGGCACCACCTTGCGGGGGCGGTGGGCGCCGCCCTGCTCCAGCGCTGCTTCGATCTCAAATGGGCGCGGCGCGAGAAGCAGAGCCGCGTCGTGGTGTTCTCGGCGATCGGGGAGCGGGGGATGCGGGAGCGGTTCGGACGGTAGATCTTTCCCGGTATGGACGCGCTGGAATTTCAGGCGCTCGTCGAACGGCTCGAGCGCGATAGCGCCCGGAACGCGGCGTCGTATCGCCGGAGGGTGGCAGGGCTCGCGGTGCTCGGCTACGCGTACGTCTTCGGCATGCTGATCGTCCTGATCGCGCTGGCCGCCGGCGTGGCGGCCGCGATGATCTACGGCACCAACATCGTGCTGATCAAGCTGCTCATCGGGCTGCTCGTCCTGATCGGCGCCGTGGTGAGCGCGCTGTGGGTGAAGATGACGCCGCCCGGCGGATTCCTTCTGACGCGGGAGGCCACGCCGGCGCTCTTCGAGCTGATCGATCGGACGTCCGCTGCGCTCCATGCGCCCCCGGTGCACGACGTCGTCGTGGATGCGTCGCTGAACGCCGCCATCGTCCAGGTCCCCCGCTTCGGGCCGTTCGGCTGGTATCGGAACTATCTCCTGATCGGCCTCCCGCTCCTCCAGGCCACCGATCCCGACGAATGGCGCGCGATTCTCGCGCACGAGATGGGGCATCTCTCCGGCAACCACGGCCGGTTCGGATCGTGGGTGTACCGAGTGCGGAAGACGTGGAACCAGCTCCTCGCCGCGGTCGAGAAGAAGCGGAGCCGCATTGGCACCTGGCTGTTCGGCCGGTTCCTCGCGTGGTACGCGCCGTACTTCGATGCCTACACGTTCGTGGTTGCGCGCCGGCACGAGTACGACGCCGACCGCGCGGCGGCCGATCTCGCGGGCGCCGACGTCGCGCGGCGCGCGCTCCTCAGGCTGGATGCCGCGGCGCGGGTGATGGAGGAACGCTTCTGGCCGGATCTCATGGCAGGCGCCGGGGAAAGCGCCGAGCCACCGACGGATACGTTCGGCCGCTTGGGCATCGCGCTCAGGACCCCGCCGGCCACGGAGGACGCGGCGCGCTGGATCACCGCGAGCTGGCAACGTGTGGCCGGCGTGAACGACAC
Source organism: Gemmatimonadales bacterium (assembly GCA_035266665.1). Classification (GTDB taxonomy): domain Bacteria; phylum Gemmatimonadota; class Gemmatimonadetes; order Gemmatimonadales; family GWC2-71-9; genus DATFMZ01. Next base: position 2,802 of record DATFMZ010000023.1, read on the forward strand.
GCATCCCTCCCTCGCCGACCGCCTGCGCGCGCTCGGCTGGAATCCCACGGGGGGAGACGCGACGGAGCCGCCGCCGCCGCCACCCATCACGGGCCCCACGGCGGACGAGGCGTTTCTCGGCGCGCTCGCCACGCCGCTCCGCGAGGCGATCGACCAGGCGTGGGCCAAGGGGGCCGCCGAGTCATGGCGGCAACAGCACGAGAAGGTGCGGCGCGAGCTCGACCGCGTCGCGGCGCTCGACGCCAGGGAGGCGGGGAGCCTCAGCGTCGAGGAGGAATGGGAGCGGATCGACCTGCTGGCCGATCTCGGCGACCAGGACCGCGCCGCGGCGCTCAACCGCGCGCTCCTCGAGCGCGCCCCGGAGCATCCCGGCGCGCGATTTTACCTCGGCCGTATCCTCCTCGCGGACGGTGACCCCGCGGGCGTGGAGTACATCGAAGGCGTGATGCGGGACGAGCCCAGCACCACCCTGGCGGGGTGCCAGGTGCTCTACGCGTACTATCAGGGCCGCGGCGATACCACCGCCGCCGCCCGGTGCCTGAAGTGGGCCGAGGAGTACAGTGGGGAACTCGAGAAGGCGCGGGAGGAGCGGCGTCAGCTCCCCAAGGGGGCGCTAGTCGAGCCGCACGGCCTCCCGGACGAAGCGATCGCGGCGCTCCGCACACAGCTCGAGAAGCTCCGGCGGGTCAAGCGCGCCTATCTCGTCAGGCGTCGCGTCAAGTGGCTGCCCGACCGGCCCGCCTACGCGTTGTGTCTCAAGCCACGCGGGATGTTCACCACACGGAAGCGGCACCGGCGGATCGTGGATGAGGTGGCGCAGGGGGTGCGTGGGCCGGAGGGGATGGTGGTCTTCATCGCGAGCGACGGGCGCGTGCCACGGCGGATTCGAAAGCAGAAGGGAGCGCGGGTCATCTGAGCTCGGCGGCGCTACCTACCCCCGCGCCGCCGCATACGCCCACAACGCCCGATCCAAGTCCCGCATCGAGAGCCCGCTCTTTCGCATGAGCTCCCGCGCGAACGCCGTGTAGACATCCCACAGCTCGTAGCTGTAGATGGGTTTGGTGATCCCCAC
>DATFMZ010000024.1:0-13048 GCA_035266665.1 Gemmatimonadales bacterium
GTGTTCACCTCGAGCAACGCCTGGCTCCCGACGTTGGACGTCATGATGATCACCGTGTTCTTGAAGTCCACGGTGCGTCCCTGACTGTCGGTGAGCCGGCCGTCGTCCAGGATCTGCAATAGCACGTTGAACACGTCGGGATGCGCCTTTTCGATCTCGTCGAAGAGGATCACCGCGTACGGCCGGCGCCGGACGGCTTCCGTGAGCTGTCCACCCTCCTCGTAGCCCACGTATCCCGGCGGCGCACCGATCATGCGCGCCACGGTGTGCTTCTCCATGTACTCCGACATGTCGAGCCGGACCATCGCCCGCTCGTCGTCGAAGAGAAACTCCGCGAGCGCCCGAGCGGTCTCCGTCTTGCCGACGCCCGTGGGGCCGAGGAAGATGAAGCTGCCGATCGGCCGGTTGGGATCCTGGAGGCCCGCGCGCGAACGGCGCACGGCGTTGGCCACCGCCTCGACCGCGCGCTCCTGCCCGATCACGCGCAGGGAAAGCTCGTCCTCGAGATGGGTGAGTCGGTCACGCTCGGATTCGAGCATCTTGCTCACCGGAATCCCGGTCCACTTGGCCACGATCTCGGCCACGTCCTCGGCGTCCACCTCTTCCTTGAGGTACTGCGCCTTGGCCTGTACCTCGGCCAGACGCGCCTTGTCCGCGCCGATCGCACGCTCGAGCTCAGGCACCCGCCCGTAGCGGATCTCCGCCGCCTTCTGGAGATCGCCGGCGCGCGTCGCCTGATCCGCCTCGAGGCGCGCGGCCTCGAGCTGCGCGTTCTTCTCGCGGAGCGCCGCGATGGCATCCTTCTCGGCCTGCCATTGGGCCTTCATCCCCTGTGAGCGCTCCTCGAGCTCGGCGACTTCCTTCCGGAGCGCCGCCAGCCGTTCCTTGCTCGCGCGATCCTTCTCCTTGGCCAGCGCCTGCTCCTCGATCTGCAATTGGATCACTCGGCGCTCGACCTCGTCGATCTCCTGCGGGAGCGAGTCGATCTCGATCCGCAGGCGGCTCGCCGCCTCGTCGATCAAGTCGATGGCCTTGTCCGGCAGATGGCGGTCGCCGATGTAGCGGTTGGAGAGCGTCGCCGCCGCCACGATGGCGTTGTCGGTGATCCGCACCCCATGGTGCACTTCGTACCGTTCTTTCAGACCTCGCAAGATCGCAATGGTATCGGCGACCGAGGGCTCGCCCACGAACACGGGCTGGAAGCGCCGCTCGAGCGCCTTGTCCTTCTCGATGTGCTTGCGATACTCGTCGAGCGTCGTGGCGCCGACCACGTGGAGCTCGCCGCGAGCGAGCGCGGGCTTCAACATGTTCGAGGCGTCCACCGCCCCTTCCGCCGCTCCCGCCCCCACGATGGTGTGCAGCTCGTCGATGAAGACCACGAACTTTCCTTCCTCGCTCGTGATCTCCTTCAAGACCGCCTTGAGGCGCTCCTCGAACTCGCCGCGATACTTGGCGCCGGCCAGGAGCTGGGCGATATCGAGCACGATGATGCGCTTGCCGCGGAGCGTCTCCGGCACGTCGCCGTTGATCACGCGCTGGGCGAGGCCCTCGACGATCGCCGTCTTGCCGACGCCGGGCTCGCCCACGAGCACCGGATTGTTCTTGGTGCGGCGCGACAGCACCTGAATGACGCGGCGGATCTCCTCGTCCCGGCCGATGACCGGATCGAGCTTCCCCTGCCGCGCGAGATCGGTGAGGTCCTTGGTGTAGCGCTCGAGAGCCTGATACTTCCCCTCGGGCTCGACGTCGGTCACGCGATGGCTGCCGCGGATCGCTTCGAGTGCGTCCAGCAGCTCCTTCGGGCTCACGCCGTGCTGACTCAACAGCTCACGCGCGGTCGTGCCCTTGGTCTCGACGAGCCCCACCAGCAGGTGCTCCGTCGACACGTACGCATCGCCCAACTTCTTCGCGAGGTCGTCCGCCTTGTCCAGGGCCTGGCTCAGCTCACGCGACATCGCGGCGCGTGCGCCCGCCCCCTCTTGCGACGGCAAACGCGCAAGCTCGCGTTCCACGGCCACGTGGAGCTCGGTGACGTTCAAACCGCATTTCTGGAGGATGGGACTCACGATCCCCTCGTCCTGGTCCAATAGCGCCAGAAAGAGGTGGGCATCGTTCACGACGGGGTTGCCATGTTGGTCGGCCAGCTGGCTCGCGCTCTGGAGCGCCTCGCTCGCTTTGACCGTCAATCGGTCGGGTCGAATCATCTCTGAACTTCCTCCCTGCGCCGATCCCATTGAGCGGGACCCGGGCGCCCGGGACTAAAGGGCAAGCTCCATGCGCTCAGAACCTGCCATCCGGGCATTAAATAGACCGTGATTCCGGCCATAAAAACAGACACGCCGGCTCGGTTGAGCCGGCGTGTCAGGCTGAAATGGATGGCAACGGTCTATTTGACGATCGTCATCTTCATCGGCGGATAGGCGTGGCCGTTGACGACCAACTGATACACATAGACGCCGGATGCCGCCGGGCGCCCCGTATTCAGGACCGTGCCGTCCCAGTATGCGCTGTATTGTCCCGTTCCGTTCCAGGCCAGCTGCAGGTTCTCCATCGGCGCCCCGGACCCTTGCAAAATCGGGACGGCGGTCAGCTGTGCCAGTACGTTGTAGATCCTGAGACTCACGACGGGCTCCTTCCCACCAGCGAAGAAGTCCTGGCTCAGCGTAAACGGAATCGTGGTCTCAGGGTTGAACGGGTTCGGATAATTCCTGCCCAGTTCGACCCGTGCGCCCTGCTGGCTGTTCTGCGCGTGAATCTGCGCTGGAGCCAGCACCAGGAGCCCGAGCGAAACCAACGCCCAGGCAAGGGGCTTCATCTGCTAACTCCTGTCTGACAAAGAAGGATTCGGTGGAAACAGCTCCTTGGTTGTGTGGCTATCTGACCTTCTAGCCAAATGTTAGGGCGCGACCGAACGCTTTGTCAATGCCGCTCCGCGCCCCGCGGACCGACCACACGCACGTCACCGACACGTACCGTGTACCCTTCGTTATCCATCCACTCGAGAAACGGGATGAGATACTTCCTCGTAAGTCCCGTCTTTTCACGTAGTTGCGCGACAGACATCTTGCCGCTTCTCAAGAGCTCTTGGAGCGCCTGATCGCGCAGCTTGCCGAGCGACGTGGCACCGTAATATCGCTCCGAACCCACGCGAACCGCAGTGGCCTCTCTCACCAAGTAGTCGAGCAGGCTGCCCAGCAGTGCGCCGTCGATGCGCGTCCGCTCGGCCAGCTCGGCGGCGGTGGCGCCCTCTGCGGCGCATTCGGCGAGCACCGCCCGGAGCCGTTCGGCCAGCTCCGTCTCCTTGGGCCCGAGCCTCGGCCGGTGCGCCGCGAGCCGGGCGGTCGGCCCGTCGAACGCGATGACGCCCTCGGCAACGAGCGCCGACTCCACGTATTGGACGACCTCGCCGGCGGCGTGGGCGGCCCGCCTGAGGGCCGTCGTCGGGATCCCCGGCTCGTGGGGGTGCCGTTGATGATGCCCCTCGATGGCCGCGAGGAGGGCGCCACGCACACGGGCGAGCTCTTCGGCGCCGATCAGGCGGTCACCGGCCCGCGCGACACCGTGGCCGGGTAGCGCCTCGAGCACACGAGCGACCTCACTCGGAGAGATGCCCATCCGAAGCGAAAGGTCGCCAACTCGCACGCCCCGCCCCCCGGACCATTGCACGAGCTGGACCACGCGCTCGACCGGATCGCCCGCCCAGCGGTGGGCCGCGACCGGACGCCGCGGCCGAGCGTCGGGCCAGGGATCGAGCACCACCGCGCCACCGATGGTCGTGACCGGCGAGTAGGCGCGCAGGACGAGACGATCGCCCCAGCGGGTGACGAGCGGCTCCTCGAGCCTGAGCCGCACCACCCCTTCCCCACCCGGCGGGACGACGTCGCGCGCCGGTGTCACCCGCGCGAGGACCACCGCGGTCCCGTGGTGCACGTGCAGCCGCGTCCGCTGGCCGAGCGGCGGCGCATCGGGAAGGAGGCGGACCCGGACGTCGATCGCCTGAGTCGCCCGCCACGCACCGCCCGCCACCACGGTGCTGCCCCGTCCGATCGCCGAGCGATCGATCCCGGCGAGCGCGAGCGCCGTGCGCCGCCCCGGTACCGCGCGCTCCCGCGTCTCGCCGTGCACCTCGACCCCCCGCACGCGGCTCCGAATCTCCTGCGGGAGTATCACCACCTCGTCTCCCACCGAGAGCGTCCCGCTCCAGGCGGTGCCCGTTACCACGGTGCCGACGCCGGGCACGGTGAAGACCCGGTCGACGGGCAAGCGGAAGAGATCGTCGCCCGCGCGTTGCGGGGCATCCGCCGCACCGCGCGCGAGGGCCGCGCGGAGCGGCTCGAGTCCCTCGCCGGTGGTGGCGGATACGGTGACGACATCCTCCCACTCGATCGTTCCTCCCGCAACCCGCTCGCGCACGTCGGCCCGCACGAGCTCGAGCCATTCCGGGTCCACGAGATCCGACTTGGTGAGCGCCACCACCCCGCGGCGTACACCCAGGAACTCGAGAATCGCGAGGTGCTCCTCGGTCTGGGGCATCACCCCTTCGTCGGCGGCGATGACCAGCAGCGCCACGTCCACGCCGGTGGCGCCCGCCACCATGTTGCGGATGAAGTCCTCGTGCCCGGGGACGTCCACGATGCTCGCGTGGAGATCGTCCGCCAGCTCGAGAGGCGCGAAGCCGAGGTCGATCGTGATGCCGCGCCGCTTCTCCTCTTCCCAACGGTCGGTATCCACCCCGGTGAGCGCACGGACCAGCGCGGTCTTCCCATGGTCCACGTGGCCGGCCGTTCCGATCACGACGTGCCGGCTCACGTCGCTCCCTCCCAGAAGGCGAGCGCCTTGAGGTCTCGCTCTTCGCCGAGATGCCGCCTGACGAACCGCGCGACGAGCCGGCGGTGCGCCTCCACGTGCCTGGGCGAGAGGGCGGATGGCGGCACGTCACGCCCCTCGATGAAGGCCTGGAGCGCCGCCTGGTCTTCCGCGGTGAGCCGCCCGCGGCCGGTCAGTCGCGACGCCGTCGAACAGCGGCCGCAGAGGAGCCCGCCTTCGGGGAGCGAGAAGACGGCATCGCCCGTGATCTCCGAGCCGCACCGCGCGCACGCCTCGACCGCCGGCGAAAAGCCGAGTGCCGCAATCGCCTGCCAGAGCACGGCGAGGGCCGTGGTCTCCAGCCCCGCGCCCTCCGCCTCGCCCAGCCGGTTCAGCCCCTCGTCCACGATGTCGTAGAGCTCGGGATGCGGCTCGGCGGGCGCACAGCGGAGCACCAGCTCGGCGAGCGCCGCGGCCGCGGCGTAGCGGCGCACGTCGCGCGCGAGGCGCGGCCGCTGCGTGGTGAGGTCGAAGCTGGTCAGGGTGTGCAAATCGCGATGCGGTTTGAGGTAGAGAAACGCGGTCCCACCGCTCAAGAGCTGCAGCTGCGCGCCGAAACGGCTCTTCGGCCGCTGCGCCCCCTTGGCGATCGCGCTCTGCACCCCGTACTCACGCGTCGCCAGGCGCACGATCTTCGAGGTCTCCCCGTACGGAAACGCGTGCAGGACGATCGCGGGGGTGGAGACGAGGGACATGGAGTAGAAAGATACTGTTGGGAGGGTGGCAGGGTGGCAGGGTGGCAGGAGTGGCAGGAGGCGATGGGGATGGCGGGGAGCGGGGAGCGGTACCCTCCGATGCGAGGTCAGCCGCGTCGTGGTTCACCCTACGCCTGAAGGTACCGCTCCCCGCTCCCCGCTCCCTATTCCCCAACCCGCACACCCACCAACACCGTTCTCCCCCTGGCTGGGAAATGAAAGATCTGCTGGTACCGATGGTCGAGCAGGTTCTCGATCCGGAACGTCACGGCCACACGTGAGGTCGGCGCGGCGCCGCGCACCAGATCGAGCGTCCCGCCCACATGCACGAGGGCGTACGCGGGGAGGGTGACGCGGGCCGCGGGATAGACCGCGTAGTTGGCGTCGGCCCGGGCGCCGACCGCCTCGAGCTGGGACTGGAGATGCAGGCGCGTGATCCCGTCAAATCGCAGCGTGAGCGCGCCGGCGTGCGCCGGACGCCGGAGGAGTTGGGCTCCCGTGACGAACGCGGGATCGGAGCCGTCGCTCGCGAATCCGGCGTCGGTCACCGCCGTCCAGAGGCGCGTGTAGTTGGCCGTGACACTCCACGCCTCGGATGGATGCGCGTTCAGCTCCAGCTCGAGCCCGCGCGCGTTGGCGCCCGCGATGTTGAAGTAGTTGGGCGACGTCGGCGTAGGGGGCGTCCCCGTGTACTGGATCAGATCGCGGAAGTGCTGGTTGAAGTACGTGGCCGAGATGGACAGCCGGCCGCGGACGATCGCCTGCTCGACGCCACCTTCCCAGCTGAACGAGCGCTCGGGCTTCAATCCCGCATTCCCGATCACGAAGGCGCCGCCGAAGTTCTCGTAGAACGTCGGCTCCTTGAAGCCCGTACCGACGGACGCGTACAGACGCGTGCCGGTCCGGAGCGGCAGCGACACCCCGCCGCGGTAGGTGCCGAAGGTGCCGAATTCGCCGTTGTCGTCGACCCGCATGCCGGCGTTCACCGCGAGTGCTCCCGCGTGCGCCAACATCTGGAGATATGCGGCGCGGTTGACCCGCGTGGCATCGGAGGTGTCGGCCGAGTTGCCGTACTGGCTTTGGGACGCGCTGGCGGTCCACTCGTGCTCGCCCTGCAGCACGGCACCGGCCGTGAGCACGCCGGCGCCCACGTGCACGTTCACCCGGCCCTCGGCCGAGCGCCGTGTGATCAGCCGGTCGCTCTGGTACCCGAAAAAGCCGAGCGTATCGGCGGGGCCGTCCTGCGCATCGTGGTTCCCACCGTCGATGTGATTGAACGAGAGCAGGAGCTGGCTCTCCACGCGCCGGCTCAGCCACCGCGTGACGTTCAGGCCGAGCGTCGTGACGCGGCTCGTCTGATAGGCATTGTGATCCACCACCGCGCCGGACGCATCGGTGGGATAGTGATAGTTCGCGTCGTCGTAGTGTGCGGTGACTTCCACGCGCGTCCGGGGATCGGCGAGCCAGGCGAGGTGGCCGGCGGCGGTGGTGTTCCGGTACTGGTTGTTGAACGCGTAGAGGCCGTCGTCGGAGAAGCGGTGCACCACGCCGGAAATGCCGAGGTTGCCGGCGTGCATCACGCCGCTCAACCGAGCATCGGCGGAGCCGTACGTGCCGCCCCGCACCGCCGCGCCGAGCGAGGAGGTCTCCTGCCGGAGCCCCGAGCGCGTGAAGATCTGGATCACGCCGGCCACGGCATCCGAGCCATAGAGCACGCTGCCCGGCCCGCGGACGATCTCCACCCGCTCGACGTCGTCGAGCGAGAGGTTGGCGAAGTCGTACGCCCCGCCCGGCTCGTTCACCGGCACGCCATCCACGAGGACCTTCACGTAGTCGCTCTCGCCGCCCCGCAGGAAGACGGACGTCTGACTCCCGAAGGCGCTCTCGTCCACGACGTCGAGGCTCGGCGTCGCGCGCAAGGCGTCCGCGAGCGAGGTGTATCCCGCCGCGCGCAGCTCCTTCCCGGTGAGCACGGTGACGCGTGTCGCGAGATCGCGCTTCGGCGTGGGCACCCGCGTCGCCGTGACGACGATGTCGGGAAGCGTGGTCGTGGTGTCGCGTTGCTGCGCGGCGAGCGGAGCGGACAGCGCGCCAAGTGCGACCAGTGCGGACACGAGCTTCATTCTGGATCTCCATTCCCGGACGCTTCTGCCTCTCCTGCCCCTCCTGCCACTCTGCCACTCTGCCACCCTGCCGGGTCTGCCGCCCCTGCCGCCTCTGCCGCCCGCAGCGCCACCACCTGCGGCACCCCGTGCCATGGCACGATCTCCACCGGCCAGCGGAAGACGCGCTCGAGCACGTCGCGCGTGAGCACCTCGGCCGGCGACCCGACGGCGGCGGCCCTCCCGCGGTCGAGGATCGCGAGGCGATCCACGAAACGCGCGGCGAGGTTCACGTTGTGCGTCACGAGGACGCCCGTGAGGCCGCGCTCGCGCACGAGATCGGCCACGAGCTCGAGCACCTCCATCTCGTGGCGGATGTCGAGACCCGCAGTCGCCTCGTCGAGGACGAGCACTTCGGGCTCCTGCGCGAGCGCGCGTGCCACGCGGACGCGCTGCCATTCTCCGCCGGAGAGCGTGCCGATCCAGCGATCGGCGAGCGCCGTCGCGTCCGCGCGCGCGAGCGCCGCATCCACGGCCTCCCGATCCTTCGGACCGAGCGGGGCCAGCGGACGGAGATGTGGATAGCGCCCGAGCGCCACCGCCTCGCGCACCCTGAGCGGAAAGACGGGCTCCTCCCGCTGCACGACCACGCCAACCCGTCGCGCGAGCGCGCGACGGTCCCAGGTGTGCGCGGCGCGGCCGAACGTTTCCACCACGCCACCCGACGGGATGAGCACGCCCAGGAGCAATCGCAGCAGCGTGGTCTTCCCGCTCCCGTTCGGACCGGCGAGCGCGATCAGCTCGCCCCGTTCGACGCCGAGCGAGACCGCATGCACGGCATCCGTGTCCGCGCGCGGGTAGCGGAAGGAGACATCGCGCGCGGCGAAGATCAGGTCGTCCATCGGCGGAGCAGGACGGCGAAGACGGGCACGCCGACGACGGCGGTGACGACGCCGACGGGGAGCGAGACGGGGGCGAACGCCACGCGTGCGACCGTGTCTGCACCGGCCAGGAGAATCCCACCCAGCAGAAACGCCGCGGGAAGGAGGGTCCGGTGCGTGTGCCCCCAAACGAGCCGCACGGCATGCGGGATCACGAGGCCCACGAACCCGATGATGCCGGACACCGCGACCGCGGCGGCGGTGAGCAGCGATGCCGCCACGTAGAGGACACGCTTCAACGTCTCCACGTTGGTGCCGAGGAAGCGGGCCGGCTCCTCCCCGAGGGAAAGCAGATCGAGCGGACGGCTCGCGCGGTAGAGCACCGCGAGCGGAACGACGGCGTAGGCCCCGAAGACGATCACCGCGCCCCACGAGGTGCCCTCGAAGCTCCCGAGCAGCCAGAGCAGCGCGCCGCGCACTTCGCGCGCCGGGGAGAGGGCGAGGACGGCGGCGACGAGTGCCGCGGCGAACGCCCCGACCACGACGCCTGCCAGGAGGAGGATCCGCGTATCGAGCACACCGCCCGCGACGATCGCGAGGCGGTACACGAGCGCGATGGCGAGGAGCGCGCCGATGGCCGCCCAGGCAGGCACGGCCCACGCGCCCGCCGCGTGGAGCGCGAGCGCGAGGACGGCGCCCAGTCCCGCACCGCCCGAGAGGCCGAGGAGATAGGGGTCGGCGAGCGGATTGCGGACGAGGGCCTGGAGCGCGGCGCCGGTCACCGCGAGGCTCCCACCCACCAGGAAGGCGAGCAGGGCGCGCGGGAGCCGAAGATCGCGCACGATCGACACGGTCGTGGGCGCTCCGCCGCCACCGATCGCACGCACCACGTCGCCCAGGCCGAGGTGGACGGGACCGAGCGCCACGGCGACGAGCAGCGTGGCGATCGCGACGGCGACGAGCACGATCCAGCGCATCAGTGCCGCCACCGCATGAGCGCCTGGTGCAGCTCCCGCGCGGCCTCGAGCGCCCGGAACGACGGCCACGCGAACGCCGTGCCCGCCATCCGGACGAAATGCCCGGCCCGCACGGCCGGCACGGTGCGCCACGCCGCGCGCGTGGTCCACGCGGTGTCGGCCGCACCGGTCAGTACGACGAGGTCGGGATTCCGTGCCGCGATCGTCTCCAGCGAGACCTCGGCGGAAGGCTTGGCGATGTCGGCGAACACGTTTCGGCCGCCCGCCAGGCGCACGACCTGGCTTTGGAACGAGGTCCCGCCGATCACGATCGGCGGATCGGTCCAGGCGAGGAGCAGAACGGTGGGGCCCGTCGTGTCGGTGGTCGTGCGGGCGGAGTCGATCGCGGCCATGAACCGATCCGCGAGCGAGTCGGCGTGCGCGCTGTCGCCGAGCACCGGGCCGAGCAGGCGCGCGCCGCGCGCGACGTCTTCGAGCCGGTCGATCCGGAACTCGATGGTAGGAATCCCGAGGCGCCCCAGGGCCGCCACCGCCTGCTCGTTGCCGGGTGAGGCGTAGGCGATCACGAGATCGGGCCGGCGCGCGACGATCGCTTCGACGTTGGGACGGAGGCCCTCACCCACGACGGGCACGGTTCGGGCCGCCGCCGGGGCGGTGCCCCACTGGGTGCGCCCGACGACGCGGTCGCCCGCGCCGATCGCGAAGAGCAGCTCGGTGGTGGCGGGGGAGAGCGAGACGATGCGCCGCACCGGGGGGCGCACGGCCACCGATCGCCCGGCGTCGTCGACGACGATCCGGGTGCCGGTCGCGGGTCCGCGGCCGCACGCCGCCACGCTCAGCGCGACGACGACGATCGGGTAGAAACGCAACAGCGCCCGCCCCCTTCCGACATCCGGTGGGCGAGCGCGCAGACCTCCAAATGGTTCCGCGGCTCCACCGGCCCTCCCGCGAGGGTGATCAGGGTGGCACGGACGGGAACGTCTCCTGGCTTCGGGCCATCGGCTCGCCTTCCCGGGAGTCCCTCCCAGTGGCGGATGAGCCGCGCTGCTGCCCGTTACAGTGGCGGGGCCGCGCCGGATTCACACCGGCTTCCGTGCTCCGCGTCCGCGTGCAACGACTTCGCTTGTGTGGACGAACCTACCGACGGGGTTGGCGTGCCGCAAGCGCCGCTTCGAGCCGACCTTTGAGCGCACTCCGTTGCGCGCGGTAGGCGGCCTCGGCGGCGGGATCCTTGGTACCGCGCGCCTCGTACGCCTCATCGAGATGCGCGATCTGCGCGGCGAGGAGCTCCGGCGTCACCGCGACGCCCTGGTTGCGCCGCAGCCAGTACGTGAGGCCCACCGCGAGCCCGATCCCGACCAGCACGACGAGGGCGATGATCAGCTCGTTCGACGTGAAGAACGGCGCCGCGAAGCGCACCACCACCCGGCTCCCCGCGGGCACGTTCGTCCCCTCGAAGCGCGCGAAGTGCGCGTCCTGAAAGACCTGCTTGCCGCGCGGCACTACCGGCCCCGAGACGAGCGTCGCGGTGGTATCCTCGAGCATGATGTTCAGATCGGTGACCGGCTGCGACACGGTGAGGTCGAGCTGGCGCTCGTTCGACGGCAGCACGTAGGTGAACAGCAGCTGTTTCTGCCCGGGCGGGATCGGCGCGGTCACGGCGATCGAATCGCCGATCACGGCCACCGACGCGTCGCTCACGTCGCCGTCGCCGATCTGCACCTGGATGGCGTCCTTGGGGAGGCGCTCCGTCCAGATCGGATGGAGCGAATCGGTGGCGATCCGGGTGAGCCCCCCGGAATTCTGGAGCACGAGGAGCTCGAGCACCCGGCGGGTGCCGTCCTTGCCCGGGAGGCGCACCACGATGTGGCGCTGCGCCACGTCGATCTTCGGGGCCACACTCGAGGTGTCGTAGACCGTGATGGCCGGAATGGTGTGTGTGTCGACGGACGAGATCGGCTGACTGAAATAGGTGATCGCGTCGTAGCGCGTGCTCACCAGGTAGACCGCGGAGGTGTCCTTCACCGTGGCCGTCAGATGGTATCCCCCGCGCGCGTCGGTACGGACGGAATCCACGGGCGCACCGCCCTCGTTGCCGATGGCGTGCAGCACCGCCCACTGGTTGGGCAGGAGTGTGGAATCACGCGCCGCGCCGTGGTAGATCCGGCCGGAGACGCTGATGACCTGCTGCCCGAGCGCGGCGCGTGGTGCCGCCGTGAGGGCCAGGGCGGCCCCGACCGCGAGGAGGCTACGGCGTGAACTTGCCGAAATCTTCGGGATCCAGGTTCTCGAGGTACGACTTGAGCGCTTCGGGATCGAGTGGGCCGCCCGGCGTCTCGGTGGGCTCGACGGTATCGATGGTGGTCGCTTCGAGGAGATCGTCATTGGTGAAGATCGGCGCTTTCAGGCGGAGTGCCACCGCGATGCTGTCCGACGGCCGCGCGTCCACCTGGATCACCTGGTCCTCCCGATGGATGTGCAGTTCCGCGAAGTAGGTGCTTTCCTTGACCTGGGTGATCACGACGCGGTTGAGCTGCGCGCCAAGTCCGATGATCACCTGCTTGAGCAGGTCGTGCGTGAGCGGCCGGCTGAACGTGACGCCGGCCAGCTCCATCGCGATCGCACTCGCCTCCGCGGGCCCGATCCAGATCGGTAGCACGCGTTCGCCCTCCTTCTCCTGCAGCACCACGACCGGCGAGTTGCTCGCGCGATCGAGGCCAAGATGTGCGACGCGTACTTCGATCATGGTCGTCTCGTTGCAGGGATCGGCCACCCCACCGATCAGTAGCGGTAATGCTCGGGCTTGTACGGCCCGTCCGCCGACATCCCGAGATACCGGGCCTGGGCGTCCGTGAGGCGCGTCAGCTTCACGCCCAGGTGTGCGAGGTGCAGGCGCGCGACTTCTTCATCGAGCACCTTCGGAAGCATATACACTTCCTTCGCGTAATGGTCCCCCCGCTGCCAGAGCTCGAGCTGCGCGAGCACCTGGTTCGTGAAGGACGCCGACATGACGAAGCTCGGATGCCCGGTGGCGCAGCCCAGGTTGAGCAGGCGACCTTCGGCGAGGACGAGGACGCTGTGGCCGTCCGGGAAGACCCATTCGTCGAACTGCGGCTTGATGCTGACCCGCTTGATGCCCTTGACGTTCTTCAGGCCGGCCATGTCGATCTCGTTGTCGAAGTGGCCGATGTTGCCGACGATCGCCTTGTCCTTCATGCGCGCCATGTGCTCGGCGGTGATCACGTCCCGGTTGCCCGTCGCAGTGACGAAGATGTCGGCGATCTCGACGACGTCGTCGAGCGTCGCCACCTGATATCCTTCCATGGCCGCCTGCAGCGCGCAGATCGGATCGATCTCGGTGACCACGACGCGCGCGCCCTGGCCGCGCAGCGACTGCGCGCAGCCCTTGCCGACGTCGCCGTAACCGATCACGACCGCGACCTTGCCGGCGATCATCACATCGGTGGCGCGGTTGATGCCGTCGATCAGGCTGTGGCGGCAGCCGTACACGTTGTCGAACTTGCTCT
>DATFMZ010000025.1:0-2753 GCA_035266665.1 Gemmatimonadales bacterium
CAGATGAGCCGCGGCATTGCCTCGGTGGCGTACCGCACAAGTGATGATGATGGACCCAGACGATCGCGATGAAGAGATAGCTCACCGCATAGCTCAGGCGCGTGGGCCAGAGCGTGAGGAGCAACGCGAAGGTCGGTCGGCCGGGCGGCGCGAGCCCCTTTACCAGCACGGTGATGAGTACGGCAAAGACGGCGTCGGAGAAGGCGATCAATCGGTCCGGCGTGGCGCGGGCATACGACACGCGGCGCCGTCGCAAGGGCGGGGCCACGCGCGATCGGCCGCGTGCCTTGACGGACCGCCGCTCAGGGTGGAGCATCTGATGATGGTATCCCTCAGCCAGTAGGGAGCACACATGCCAACCTCCGCGCCGCGTTCCTGGCTCCGCATCTCGCTGGTCGTCGCGCTCGTGTACGTGATCGTCGGTCTCGTGACGATCGCACTCGCACGCGTGGCGCCGGGGCGCGGGCTCCTCTTCGCGATCCGGCTGGCGTCTTGGACGGTGAGCGCGATCGTGTTCGTCGTGCACATCGCCCACGAGAGCAGGTTCCGGGCGCCGGCGGCGACCACCGCGGTGCATGCTGCGGCCGCCGTCGCGATCGCGACCGAGACGCTGGCGCTCATCGCCACGCTGCGGCTCGCATTGGCGGGGAGCGTACGACCCGCGATGATCGCGGCGCTCGTCGTCTGGCCGCTGCTCACGGGCGTCGTGTCGTTCCTGGTCGCGTGGGCGCTCGCCATCATCTTGGGGCGCGTGTACGCGAGCGCGCCGGACATGGCAGCATAGGCGCGAGCAAGGAGGTTTCGGCGCTACCGTGACGCGACTGCAAGCTGGGTTCCTGTTCTTGATCGCCGCCCAGGCCGCGCACTCGCTCGAGGAGTACGTCGGGCATCTCTGGACCGTGCTGCCGCCCGCCCGCTTCGTGAGCGGGCTGGTGTCCACGAACCTCGAGCGCGGCTTCGTGATCGCAAACGCCGCGCTCGTGCTCTTCGGAGTCTGGTGCTTCGTCGGGCCGGTGCTGCGCGGCTGGAAATCCGCTCGGCTGGTGGCGTGGGGCTGGGCCGTGCTCGAAGCCCTGAACGGGGCCGCACACATGCTGTGGGCACTCGGCCAACGGGCGTACCGGCCAGGCCTTCTCACCGCCCCCGTGCTTTTCGGCGTGGCGCTCTACGTGATGTACGCGCTCGGGCAGGGCCGCACGTCCGCGGTGATACCGGCCGAGCGTGACGCCCACTAGCTTACAGGCTCGTGCACGCGTCACCTCATCTCCCTCTCACTCGAGTCGCCCATCCATGACCCCATCATCCGACGTCCCGCGCGGGGAATCCCTGCAGGTTTCCATCACCGTGAACGATCTCCAGCAGAGCCTCCACTGGTACGTCGACGTGATCGGGTTCAAGGAAGAGCGTCGCATTGAGCGCGACGGCAAGTTGCGGGGGATCACGCTGTCGGCCGGCAACGCGCGTATCACCATCAATCAGGACGACGGCGCGAAGGGGAAGGACCGGCCGAAAGGCGTCGGCTACTCGCTCCACCTCACCACGATGCAGGACATCGACGCGCTCGCCGCGGCGATCAAGGCGCGCGGCGGCACGCTGGTGAGCGAGCCCGCGGACATGCCGTGGGGCGCCAGGATCTTCCGGCTCCACGATCCGAACGGCGTGCTCTGGGTGATCTCGAAGCCGCTCGCCTCCTGATGTCGTTCGACCTGGCGTTCGCGACGAAGGTCTTCGCCGCCCTGTTCGCCATCATGAATCCGATCGCGAACATCCCGATCTTCCTCTCGCTCACCGAGGGGGAGTCCGATGCCGAGCGCCGCAAGGTGGCCGTTACCGCATCGATCGGTGTCACCGTCGGCTGCATCGTGTCGGCCGTGGCGGGGGCGGCGATCCTCCACGCCTTCGGCCTCACGGTGAACGACTTCCGCCTGGCGGGCGGCCTCCTGGTACTGCTGATCGCGATCGCCATGCTCCACGGCACGCCCAGCCACCAGCATTCCCAGACCGAGTCGGAGCGCTCGGATACCGCCGACGCCGAGAGCGTCGCCATCTACCCGCTCACGATCCCGTTGCTCGTCGGTCCCGGCACCATCGCCACGTTGATCGTCTTCGGACACGACGCCGCGACACACGGCAGGGAGGGGGCGCTGGCGCTCGGGCTCGCCGCGTTCCTGGTGGTGATCTCGGTGGCGATGCTGCTCGCCCCCTGGATCGGGCGCCACCTCTCGGCGCAGGTAATCGCGATCGCCAAGCGCCTGATGGGGATGATCCTCGCCGCGATCGCCGTGCAGATGATCGTCGTGAGTCTCCAGGCGTTCTTCCCCGCGCTCGCCGCCGCCCCACACTGATCGCGGCGGAACGCCCGCACCTACCGTAGAGCCCGCATCTCCCTGCAATAGACATCCCGGCGCGCGCGCCGGCCGATGAGCCGTTCCGGATGTGGCTTGCGCCTCCAGATAGCGAGGAGGCGAACCCGTCATGTCCAAGCAGACTCGAATCGTCATCGCGTACATCGCCCTGTGTCTGGCATGGGGCTCGACATACCTGGCCATCCGCATCGGTGTCGGCCACCTGCCGCCCGCGTTGTTCGCCGGTGTCCGGCTGGTGGCGGCGGGCGCCGTGTTGCTCGCCGTTGCCCGCGTGGCGGGCCAGCGGCTGCCGAACCGGATCGCGGATTGGCGCACCAACGCCGTCGCCGGCGTGTTGCTCCTGGCCGTCGCGCACGGGCTGGTGGTGTGGTCGGAGCAATTCGTGAG
>DATFMZ010000026.1:0-4978 GCA_035266665.1 Gemmatimonadales bacterium
CGTCGGCAGGGGGCGCCTGGACGGTGCGTACGTACTGGAGCGATGCGTCGTACACGTCCCCCGCGACGATCACCGCGTCACCGCTCGCGTCGATCACGGGGTCGCTGTTCTGCACGCGCGCGGTGTGCGGGGTCTCGAAGCTGTCGGTGGCGGCGTCGTATCGCGCGAAGCCATTCGAGAATCCGTTCACCACGATGGTCGACCCGTCGTCCGACCGCGCCATGGCACCGCTCGCCGTATCGCTCAGATCGGGTCCATCCATCCGTAGACGACCCGTCCCCGTGCCGAGATCGTAGCTGTAAAGGCGCTTCACTCCGGAGTAGATGTTCTGGGTCGCGATCAACGCCTCGCCGTTCGACGCGACTTTGACGTTCAGCAGGTTGTAGGCCGAATCGAGACCGGGCAGCGCGACGGTCGTGAGGGTGGGGGATGCCTGGGTGAGATCCACGACACCGAGCTCGGCCATGTTCTGCAGCACGGTGATGATCGAATCGCCACTCGGGGAGAGATCGAATCCCGGCACGTAGTCCGGCGTCGGCACGGTGCCCGTGACCACGCCACTCGCGAGCGAGACGATCGCGATGTCGTGGGCGTTGGGCTGGAGGACGCAGAGGAGGCCGCGCGGTTCATCGAACACCATGTCACCGATGGCTCCCGCGACGGTGGTGCGGTTGGCCGTCGTCGCCCAGGTCGGATACACCACGATCCCGTCGGCCGTCGTCGACGCGGTATCGCTGACATTCCCCGCCACGTCCCGCACGTAGGCACGGAGCTGCAACGTGTCCGGCCAGCTTGGCTGGACCGGGATGGACGCGGACCAGGAGCCCGACGCGACCTGCGTGAGGATGAGCGAGTCGCTGGCGCCGACCGGTTCGAGATCCCAGTATGCCCCCCGGATCGCATTGTTGTCTGCCGCGCTGATCTCGATCCCGATGCTGTCACCGGCAAAGAGGTAGTCCGCGGTACTCGCGATGGGTTCCCAGTCCTGATACGGCGATCGCACGATCGCGGACACCGTGGGTGGGGTATGGTCGACGAGGTGCGGCAGCGTGGTCCTGCCCGACCCGTACTGATAGAGCACGTCGAGGGCACCGGCCGTGACCGTGACGGCACTGTCGAGGGTGCAGGCCGCCGGAAGGGGGATCCGCACGTCGTGAGATGCTCGCGGCTTCAGCATGTCCGCGAACGAGACGGTCGTGTCGCACGGCCCGGAGATCTCGAGCGCGGTCTCCCAGAGGCCGACCGTGCTCGTCGCCGTGTACGAGACGTGGAGCGTATCGCCTGGCTGGAGGAGGGTGTCGCCGAGGACGTGCAGGGTCGTGATCGTCGGTGCGGGGCCGGAACTGCCCGTCGGCCCGCAGCCCAACGTCGTCGTACCCGAGTCGGGTGCTCCGCCGGCGGACTGAACGTGGAATTGCATACGCAGATGAAACGGCGCCGTTGCGGTGAAGTGCCATTCCGCGATCTCCGCCGAATCCGGGCCGATCGACGACGAGCCCCAGGACGCTCCCGGGTCCAGCGTCTCCGTCGCGAACGCATTCGCGGTGTCGCTCGGGTTCAGGAACGTGAGGACCACGTTGACCCACCGCTCCGAGGTCGACCCCGTGTTGTGCGCTTCGAGCTTTGCGTCGCAGGTGATGAACGGCTGGCCGGCGGCGTTGGTGTAGTAGCTCGGAGCCGCAACCGAGAGGACGCCGACGGAAATGCCTCCCGCCGCCGGCCCCGTGGCGTTGCTGCACGATGCCACGAAAACGGTGCCGAGCGCCAACCCGGTCAGCGCCGGGATGACGACGCGTGCGCGATGGGACGAACGACGTGCGGGAATCGGCAAAGGATGGCTCCTTGCGCCTCCCCTAATCTTCGTCGCTCCAGCGGCTCCCGATAGTGCCGATTTGGGACATCATGTAGACACTTTGGGACATTGGGCCGGTTCTTCCCGGAATCCCGTGGCTGAGCGCCTATGCCCGCGTCGCGCGCACCGCCGCGACGAGCCGTTCGAGCGATGCGCGAATGCGTCCCCGGAACTCCTCGTTCGCCAAGATCGCCGGGATATCCAAGGCGGTTCCCAGCAGGGGGATCGTCGCACCCTCGACCTCAATCCCCGACATCGTCTCGAGCACGGTCGTCAGTGTCTCGTGCGCCACGTTCGAGCGCGTCGAGGCGTTGAGCAGCATGAACGGCTTCCGCACGAAGGCGTCCGTGCCCACGAGCCAGTCGAACGCGTTCTTGAGACTGCCGGGATACCCGCGCGCGTACTCCGGCGTCGAAACGACGAGCCCGTCGGCCTCGCGCACGTCGCGCACCCAGCGCGCGACCGCGGGATGGGCGTCCGGCGCTTCGTCCGGATCGAAGGGTGGGAGATCCCGAAGCGGTGTCGCGATCGTGAGCGTCGTCCCCGCCGGCACGCACTGCACGGCCGCGGTGAGCAGGCGCGTATTGGTGGACGCTGCCCGGAGACTGCCGGAGATACCGAGGAGGTGCACGAGTACTGATGCCTCTCGTTGGGGGCCCAAATGAAGAACGCGAGCCACTCGGCTCGCGTTCCCCGTATCGGTCGGCGTGGTGAAGTTACTGCTTCACCGGCCGGTGCGACGCCTTCGGAATCGGCGGCACGATGATCGGCTTGATGTTCGCTTCCTTGAGCCGCTCCATCTCCACCTGCACCGCGCGCAAGAGCTGCGGGTCACGCCCCGCCGCCACATCCTTGGGATCGTTGTAGACCTCGATGTCGGGCGCGATGCCCTTGTCCTCGGCCATGTACACGTCGTGCACGGCGTCGTACACCGCGGGCGTCGGCGCCGTCACGCGGCCGCCGTCGATGGTCGGATACGGTGACGAGTTGGCCACCAACCCGCCCCACGTCCGCTCGCCGATCAACGGCCCGATCTTGAGCTCGCGGAAGGTCCACGGGAAGTAGTCGCCACCCGAGCCCGCCTCTTCGTTGATGAGCAACACCTTGGGCCCGAGGATGCCCTGCGGCAGCGGAATCGGCTTCCCGCCGGATGCGCGGTTGGTGAGCGCGCTCCGGAGCTTCCGCCGGAGATGGTCCACCATGTAATCGTCCGCGAACCCGCCGTGGTTGTACCGCTCGTCGATCACCGCGCCCTCTTTGTCCTGCTGGGCGAAGTAGTAGCGATTGAACGAGTCGTACCCGCCCGTGGAGGTGTTCGGGAGCCACACGTACGCGAGCTTCCCGCCCGAGAGCGAATCGACCAGCCGGCGGTTGTCTTCCACCCACGCACGCTGGCGCAGCGCGTTCTCACTGCGTATCGGCTCCACCGTCTCCGTCCACGACCCCTTCTCGGTCGGATCATGGTTGAACCGGATCACCGTCTGCTGGCCCGCCGTGCCGTCCAGTAGCCTGTACGGATCGTCCGATGCCGTGAGATCGGTGCCGTTGATAGCGAGGATGTAGTCGCCCGTGCGGACCTTGAGTCCGGGCTTGTCGAGCGGGGCCGACAGCTCCGGGTTCCAGCTCTCCATCGTGTAGATGCGCCGGATGCGCCAGCGTCCGTGCTCCGCCGTGAGGTCCGCGCCGAGCAGCCCCACGCGGCTCGTGTCCACCGCCGGGTAATCGCCGCAGCAGACGAACGAATGGCTGACCGACAGCTCGCCGTTCACCAGGTCGAAGAGGTAGTTCAGGTCATCGCGGTGGCGCACCCACTGCACCAGCGGGCGATACCGCGTGCGCACGGCGTTCCAGTCGTTGCCGTGCATCGTGGAATCGTAGAAGTACTCCTTCTCGAAACGCCACACGTCGTCGAACATCTGGCGCCACTCGGCCTTGTAGTCGAGGTGCATCCGGAGCACGACTTTGACGGCGCCGGCGCCGTTCTTGGGCGGCGCTTCGGTCCCTACCACATGCCAGGTCTTTCCCTGGTGATAGAGGATCTTCTTGCCGTCCGCGGAGATGCTCACCTGGCGCACGCCGTGGATGAAGTCCGTGGCCTTGGCATCCTTCAGCTCGAACTTGTGCAGGACTTCGCCGGGTTGGTTCTCCACCCGCTCGCCGAGGAAGACCGTCCCCTTGGGACCTGCGAGCACCGTCCCGTAGCGGCGCGCCGGCATGGGTATCGCCACGATGCGCCGCGCGATGCCCTCGAAATCGACGTGCACGGCGACCGCGCCGGTATCGGCCTTCGCCGCGCCATTCTTCCCGCCGCGCCTGCCACTCTGCCCCTCTGCCGCTCTGCCGGTGTCTTTCGGCCCCGGCTCCTCATCGCTCTTGAGCGGGAACGGTGTCGAGTCGCTCGCGGAGAGCACCATCACGTAGGGCTGGTACGTGGGGTTGGCCAACAGGCTGCTCAGGTCGAGCCGCCCGGAGCCGAGCGCGAGGTTGGTGGAGGCGAGGAAGTAGAGGTACTTGCCGCCGCGGTCGAACGCGGGGGAAATCGCATCGGCGAGCTCGTCGGTGACCGGGTGCGTGCTGCCGTCCGCCACGGACCAGAGCACGATGCGGTGATACTGGTTCGGATAGGTCTTGGCGTACGCGAGCCACTTGGAGTCGGGCGACCACTCGAGCGGCCGGCCGAGGTCGAAGACCGTCCCGTCCACGTCCGCCGTGCTCACCTTGCCCGTCGCCACGTCCACGATCCGTACGCGCGCGCGGTCGTCCATGAAGGCGATCCGCTTCCCGTCCGGCGACCACGACGGCCCCCAGCCCATCTTGGACGGGGCGATGTCGATCGTCTTCGGCGTCGTCATGCCGTCCTGCGTGCCGATCAGCAGCTGGTAGTCGCCGCCGTCGCTCGAGAACCACGCGATCTGTTGCCCGTCGGGCGACCACACGGGCCGGCGGTCGGCGCGGCCGGAGCTCTTGGTGAGATCGCGCGCATCGCCGTGCTTCACCGGCACGGTCCAGATCTCGCCGCGCGCCTGCATCAGCACGCGCTCGCCCGTGGCCGAGAGCGAGGCGTCCGATACCTCGTCCGAGACGTCCTTCCAGGTGGTCTCGGCCCAGGGGAAATCGCCGTGCACG
>DATFMZ010000027.1:0-9308 GCA_035266665.1 Gemmatimonadales bacterium
CAGATGACGTTCGATTTCTCGCGCGGGCGCGATCCCGAGCTCCTCTCGGGCGCCTTCTACCGCCCGCTCGACACGGCGGTGCCTCAGCAGTTCTTCTCGAATGCGATGTTGGTCTCGCCGCTCCTCTACGGGGCGATCGGCTGGAGTCCGGACGCTCCGCGGGGGCGTGCCCGGCTCGCGCCGCAGCTTCCACCCGATTGGGACACCGTCACCGTCCGCCACCTCAAGGCCGGCGCGAGCGACGTGACCGTGGGCTATGCCCGCGCGCCGGGCCGCACGCGCCTCACACTCCGCGGCACCGGCCCCGCACTCGGCATCGATCTCGTCCTGGCGGTTCCCGCGGGCGCGCGGGACGTGCGCCTTCAGGTGGACGGACGGGACGTGCCCACCCACCTGACGGCGGGCTATCACGATCAGACCGTGACCACGACCGTCCGCACCGGCGCCCGGGCCCACGTGGTCACGACGACGTGGGCGGGCGGACTCTCCGTCGTGGCGCCCACGACGCGCCTCGTCCCCGGACAGACCAGCACGGGCCTCCGGGTGCTCGATTTCCGCGCCGAGGGCCGCGGCTACACGCTCACGCTCGAAGGCGAACGCGGCCGGACCTACGCGGTCAACCTGATCGGCGAATCGGTGCGGACGGCCGGCGCCACCGTCGCCGCACATACGGGGGATCGCACGACGCTCGCGGTGCCCTTCCCGGCCGGCACCGGCCGTACGACCCTCGTGGTGAGGCTCGCGCAATGACCGCTCTCCCCAAACCCCTGATCGCGGAATCCGAGATCCGGAACCGTGTCGGCGCCCTCGCCGCCCAGATCTCCGCCGATTACGCCGAGACCGAGGACGTGCTCCTGGTGGGCGTCCTCAAGGGCGCGTTCATCTTCCTCGCCGATCTCGCGCGCGCCCTCACGGTTCCCCGGAGCGTGGACTTCATCGCGCTCGCGAGCTACGGGAAGGGCGGCTCGGCCGCCGAGAACGTGCGGCTCGTGATGGACCTGCGGGAGGATATCCACGGCAAGGACGTCCTCATCATCGAGGACATCGTGGACAGCGGGCGGACGCTCCGCTATCTGCTCGATACGCTCGCGGCTCGCGGCCCCCGCTCGCTCCGCACGTGCGTGCTCGTCCGGAAGGCCGCGCGCGCGGAGGTGGCCGTGAGCGTGGACTACCTCGGATTCGACATCCCGGACGAGTGGGTGGTGGGATACGGCCTCGACTATGCCGACCGCTACCGCACGCTCCCCTACATCGGGGTCGTGCCGCCGTCCTGAGCCCCGCGGTCCTGCCGGCCTACTGCGCGGCCTGCATCATCGAATCGCGGAGCGCCTTGAACGGGACCCCCGGACGCCAGTCCGGGAAGTCGTGCGACATCACCAGGCGATACCCCACCCGGAAGAGCAGACGCACGTCCTGGACCATCCCACGGAGATCCCACGACGGACTGTATTCGTCGGCGGGGGTGTGGTAGCGGTGCTCGGTGTAGTCGGCGAGCTGCGCGCGACCCCAGGCCTCGCCGTGGTCCACGTTGTCCACGCCCACGTTGGGATCGAGCGCGGGCACGCCGACCTTCGCGAAACTGAAATGGTCGGAGCGGTAGTAGTACCCCTTCTGCGGTTCGGCATCGGGCCGCACCACCCGGCCCTGTTCCTTGGCCGCCTCCTCGACGTACTCGTCGAGCTGCGAGTTCCCGAGCCCGACCACCACGATGTCGTGTGTCGGTCCGAAGATGTTCATCGCGTCCATGTTGATGTCGGCCACGGTCTCGTTCAGCGGATACACGGGATGCTCGGCGTAGTACTCGGAACCGAGGAGGCCGCGTTCCTCGGCGGTCACGGCCAGGAAGAGCACGGAGCGGGCGGGCGGCGTCCCGAGCGCCTTGAACGCCTTCGCGAGCTCGATCAGCGCGGCGACGCCCGTAGCGTTGTCGCGGGCGCCGTTGAAGATCTGGTCGCCCGTGAGTGTCGAGTCGGTGCCGAAATGATCCCAATGCGCGGTGTAGATCAGATACTCGTTTCGATGATCCGTTCCCGGCAGCACGCCGAGCACGTTGTGTGAGACGGATCGTTGGATGGCGTTGTCCAGGTGCGTGGAGGCGTACAGCTCGAGCGGTACGGCGGTGAAGCCGGGCCGGGCCGCGCGCTTCGCTTCCTGGTCGAGATCGAGCCCCGCCTGCTGAAAGAGTGCCTGCGCCGAGGAATCGGTGAGCCATCCCTCCACCGCGGCGCGCGACGCGTTGCTGTCGGCCGCCTCGAGCTCGAACTGCGGGCCGCTCCAGCTGTTCCGCACGACGGTCCAGGGATACCCGGCCGCGCCCGTCTCGTGAATGATCAGCGCCCCGATCGCGCCCTGGCGCGCCGCCTCCTCGAACTTGTAGGTCCAGCGCCCGTAATAGGTCATGGTGTTGCCGCGGAAGAGCGCCGTGTCCTGGGTCGCATAGCCGGGGTCGTTCACCAGCATCACGACCACTTTGCCGTGCGCGTCCACCCCCGCATAGTCGTTCCAGTGATACTCGGGTGCCACGATGCCGTAGCCCACGAACACCATCGGGGCGTTCCAGAAGCCCACCGTGTCCGCGACCCGCTTGGTCCACGCGATGTAGTCGGTACCGAAGTGGAATCGGTGGAAGATGCCTTTGCCCCGAATGTCGAGCGCGGCAGTCGTGTCGGTGACCGTGGAGCGAACCAACGGGACCGCCTGGAAGTAGCTCGTGTCGTTCCCGGGACGGAGTCCAAGCTTCACGAACTGCGCGCGGATGAAGTTGATGGACGAGTCTTCCCCGGGGGATGAGGGCCCGCGTCCGCCGAAACGATCGGAGCTCAGGACCTTCACGTACTGCGCCATGTCGGCGGCGTTGATGCTCTCGAGCGCTACGCCAGGTACGTCACGGCGGAACGAGCAGGAGGTGCCGAAGACCGCGAGCGCGATGACGCCGGGCAGCAGCACGCGCGGCCGGTGAGCGAGCCAGTGAGTCCAGGACACGGATTCTCCCGAAGCGAGGATGCAGGAGGAGTCGATGCTGGAAGATGCAGCGCGCTCCCTATTCCACGCCACCCACCGCGGG
This sequence comes from Gemmatimonadales bacterium, assembly GCA_035266665.1. Lineage (GTDB taxonomy): Bacteria > Gemmatimonadota > Gemmatimonadetes > Gemmatimonadales > GWC2-71-9 > DATFMZ01. The sequence continues at coordinate 3,065 of DATFMZ010000027.1, forward strand.
CTCATCCTGCACCGGCAGGCGCGCGGACGCGACGCGACGGGCCGTACGCTGGTGCGTGCGCCGATGCGTGAGGCGCGCCACGAGCAGCGCCACCAGGATCGTGCCGTAAGCGATGGGCACGCGCTCGTCCGCCTTCACGAGCCAGAGGTAGTGCAGCACACCACCGGCGGCCGCGACGTAGATCAGCGTGTGCAGCCGGTTCCAACGCTTCCCACCCAACCGGCGGATCCAGCCACGGGTGGACGTGACCGCGAGCGGAATCAGCATGAGAAAGCTCGCGAAGCCCACCGTGATGTACGGGCGCTTGGCGACGTCCTCCATGATGTAATGCCACGCGAAGAATTGGTCGAGCACGAGATAGGTGAGGAAGTGCACGGTGACGTAGAAGAACGCGAAGAGCCCGAGCATGCGGCGATAGCGGATCACCTCGTTCCAGCCCGTGAGGCGCCGGATCGGGGTGACCGCGAGCGTGAGCAGGATGAACCGAATCGCCCAGTCGCCCGTGCGATGCTCGAGGTCCTTGATCGGCTCCGCGGCGAGCTGCCCCGTGAGCGCGATGTAGAGAATCCACGCGGCAGGCGCGAGACAGACGACGAAGAGAACGATCTTCGCCACGCGCCGCCGCCCACGCGGCGTGCCGAGCGTCATGGGATCAGAAGTTCTTTCGGAGATCCATGCCCGTGTACAGCTGGGCCACCTGGTCACCGTAACCGTTGAACATCAGCGTCGGCCGCTTGAAGAACTCGCCGATCCGGCGTTCGCGGGCCTGGCTCCAGCGAGGATGATCGACGTGCGGATTCACGTTCGCGTAGAACCCATACTCGTTGGGGGCGTACAGATTCCATGTCGTCGGCGGCTGGGAATCCACGAACCGGATCCGCACGATCGACTTGATCCCCTTGAAGCCGTACTTCCAGGGAATCACCATCCGAATCGGCGCGCCGTTCTGATTGGGGAGCATCCGCCCATACAGGCCGAACGTGAGCAACGTGAGGGGATTGCGCGCTTCGTCCAGCCGCAGGCCCTCCACGTACGGCCACGCGAGCACGTCCGTGCGCTGGCCCGGCATCTCGGAGGGACGGTAGAGCGTCTCGAACGCCACGTAGCGCGCGCGCGAGGTCGGTTCGAGCCGGTCGATGAACTTGCCGAACGGGAAACCGAGCCACGGAATGACCATCGACCACGCCTCGACGCATCGATGGCGGTACACGTGCTCCTCGAGCGGAAAGAGCTTGAGGAGCTTCTCGATGTCGTAGACGCCGGGATGCGCCACCTCCCCCTCGACGGCGACCGACCAGGGCCGCGTCTGCAGCGCGCCGGCATACTGTTTCGGATCATCCTTCGAGGTGCCGAACTCGTAGAAGTTGTTGTAGCCGGTGACGTCCTTGTACGGCGTCAGCTTGTCGTCGTCGCGCCGGTGGGTGTCCGCCAGGAGCGATGCGCCGCCGCCCGCGAGCGCGGCGGACCCCACCGCGCCGGCGGCCACTCGAATGAATGTGCGCCGATTCCAGTAGACCGATTCGTCGGTGATCTCGGAGGTGGGGATATCGGGCTTCCGCCGGATGAGCATCGGGACCCTGCCTTCCAGGAGTGGGGCGTCACGTCGTACAACGTGCTACCCCCCGCCGGAGTTCCCTCGGTCCGTGACGAGCCGCGCGCCGGCGACCGACGGCGAGACGAACCCCGCGCCCTCGCGGCCCGTGGCCTCGCGGTATGCGGGAACCACGTCCGCGACGACCGCCGCCGCCTGGTCCGCCCGCACGAGCGCCACCACGCAGCCGCCGAACCCCGCCCCCGTCATGCGGGCGCCGTAGCACCCCGGATGTTCGCGGGCGAGCGCCGAGAGCGTGTCGAGTTCCGCACACGAGACCTCGTAGAGATCCCGGAGGCTCGCATGCGAGGCATTCATGAGCGCGCCCGCGTCCTCGAGGCGCCCTTCGTTGAGCGCCGCGGCGAAGGCGGCGGGCCGGCCCATCTCCGCCACCACGTGCGCCGCGCGGCGGTACGTCACGTCGTCCATCGTGTGGCGCCAGTCGGCGAGGAGGTCTTCGGAGACGTCGCGGAGCGCGCGCACTTCGGGCCGCACGCGGCGGATCGCCGCCACGGCCGCCTCGCAGCTCGCACGCCGCGCGTTGTACTCGCTCTCGGCGAGCCCCCGCCGCACGCCGGTGTCGAGCACCGCCACCACCGCCTCCGGCGGCATCGGCACCGCCGTCGACGCGAGACTCCGGCAATCGAGCAGGAGCGCACAGCCTTCATAGGCCAGCGCGCTCGCGAACTGATCCATGATGCCGCACTGCACGCCGACGTATTCGACTTCGGCCCGCTGGCTCAGCCGCGCGTTCGACACGGGATCCCACCCCGCCCCCTGGAGGGCCCGAATCGTCCGGGCAACGGCGAGCTCGAGCGACGCGGACGACGACAGCCCGGCACCGATGGGGATATCGCCGTGCACGACGAGATTCATCCCGGGAACCACGCCGTCACTGGTCCCGATGATCCGCGCGACCCCCGCCACGTAGTCGAGCCAACGCACGGGCCCCGCCGCGCGGGCCGGCACCGGCAACGGCACGTCCACCGTCTCGGCGAACGCCGTCGCGTGCACGCGCAACCGCGGCGCCGGATCGGGGGCGAACGCCACCGCGGTCTGACGGTCGATCGCCATCGGCAGCACGAACCCGTCGTTGTAGTCGGTGTGCTCACCGATCAGGTTCACGCGCCCCGGCGCGACCGCGACGCGCGGCGCCCCGGCCTCCGGAAACGTCCGTTCGAATGCCGCCCGCGCCTCGCGGGCCAATGCGTCAGCCGACATGCGGCAACTCCTCAGGATGGAGACGGACGTCGGTCGGTGCCGAGACGCGCTCGGAGCGCGCCGAGCCGGGTCACGGCCTCGTGCAGCACGTCGTCCGTCTTGCAGAAGGCAAAGCGTACGAGACGCCGCCCGAGCTCCGGGCGGCTGTAGAAGCTCGACCCCGGCACCGGGGCAACGCCCACCTCGGCGGTCAGCCGGCGCGCGAACGCATCGTCTGCCTCCTCGCTGAGCGCGGAGAAATCGGCCAGGACGTAGTACGCGCCCTGCGGGGGCGCGCACGCGAAGCCTGCGGCCTGGAGCCCGCCGACCAGCAGATCGCGCCGGCGCCGGTAGCTCGCGGCGAGCTCGTGGTAGAACGCGGGGCCGAGCTGCTCGAGCCCCGCGGCCACACCTTCCTGAAGGGGCGCCGGCGCGCCGACCGTCAGGAAGTCGTGCACCTTGCGCACGGCATCGGTGAGCGCGGCCGGAGCGACGATCGTTCCCACCCGCCAGCCGGTGACCGAGAACGTCTTCGAGGCCCCGCTGACCGTCACCGTGCGCTCACGCATCTCGGGGAACGTCGCGAGGGGTCGATGCGTCCCCTCGTAGACGATGTGCTCGTAGATCTCGTCGGTGATCGCGAGCGCGTCGAATCGCCGGCAGAGCGCGGCGATCGCGGCGAGCTCGTCCGACGAGAGCACGCGCCCCGTCGGATTGTTGGGCGTGTTCACGATGATCGCGCGCGTCCGCGGCGAGAAGGCGGCCGCCAGGCGGTCCAGATCGATCGGGCCGGCGGGCGCGAGCGGCACGAAGACCGGCTGCGCCCCGCAGAGCACCGCGTCGGGACCGTAGTTCTCGTAGTAGGGCTCGAGCACGATCACCTCGTCGCCGGGATCGACGGTGGCGAGGAGCACGGAGGCCATCGCCTCCGTGGCGCCGCAGGTGACGGTGATCTCGCGCTCGGGATCGACGTCCATTCCGTACCACGTCGCGTACTTGGCCGCGAGCGCCACGCGCAACCGCCGGGCTCCCCACGTGATCGCATACTGATTCACGTCGTCCGCGATCGCGCGGCGCGCGGCCTCCTTCACGACCTCGGGCGCGGGAAAGTTCGGGAAGCCCTGGGCGAGGTTGATCGCACCGTGCTCGGTCGCCAGCCGGGTCATCGCCCGGATGACCGACTCGGTGAATCCGTGCGTGCGGCGCGCGGTGAGGTGATCGGTCATGACTCGCGGACGATACGGGAGATCGGATCGGAGACGGACGGCGTGCCCGCAATATGACCGCGCGGCCCGGCGACCGACAGGTCACGCCTCCGCGGGCGGCGCCTGGAGCACGGTGGTGACCGTCGTGCCGGCACCGGGAGCGCTCGTGACGTCGATCGTCCCGCCCCACGACTCCACGAGCCGCTTGCAGATCGCGAGCCCGAGCCCGGATCCGCTCGTGGTCGTCGAGAATCGCGGCTCGAAGATCTGCGGCAGATCGGCCTCGGGAATGCCGGAGCCGTCATCCCGTACCGCCATACGCACCCCGCCGTCGACATCGGCATGCACCACGATCTCGATGTCGCCGGCCCCGGCCGTCCGTGCGTTCTCGATCAGATTGATCAGCACCTCCTTGAGCTCGTCGCGGCGGGCGAGACCGTACAACGCCCCGTCGGCCGACACCCGCACGCCCGGCGTCTCGCCCAAGGCGTACAGCGCCGCGGCGTCCCGCGCCACGTGCACCACGTCCACCCCGTCGAGCGGCTCCGTGCCCGCGGGCGGCGCGCCGAACCGCGCGAAGGCCCTGGCGATGGCGTCGAGGCGCTCGATCTCGGCGAGCATCTGATCGCTGGTCTGGTCGAGTGTCTGCCCGAAGTCCCCGCGGGGGGCTCGGTAGCTCCGCCGCAAGTGCTGGATGCCGAGGCGGATGGGGGTGAGCGGATTCTTGATCTGATGCGCGATCTGCCGGGCGAGCTCACCCCAGGCCAACACGCGGACCGCGCGTGAGAGCTCCGTGACGTCGTCGAGCGCGACCACCCACCCGCGCGCCGCGCCGGAGAGCCGAGCGACCTGCACGCGCATCTGCCGCGCACCAACGCTGAACTCCCGGGGCTCGGCGTCCGCCGTGCCCGCGGCCACGCCGCGGACCCAGGCCCATACCTCGACCCACGCGGCGTCGTTCAGCCGGGCGATCGGATCGCCCGCCGTGATCACCCGGCCGAGAAATTCTTCGGCGCGGAGATTCGACGTGACGACCACGAAATGCTCGTCGAAGGCGACGACGCCGGAGGCGACGTGACGGAGCACCGCGGCGGTGCGCTGCCGCTGCGCGTCGAGGGCCGCACGGCCCTGCGTCACGTCGCGCGCCATGCGCTCGAACGCCTCCATCACCGGCACGAACTCCGTCGGTTCGTCGCCGAAGGGCGGCAACGCCTCCCCGCGTCCGACGCTGAGCGCCGCGGCGCGGAGCGCTTGGACCGGACGGGCGAGCGTCCGCACGGCGACCGTGGCGAGCGCCGCCGCCGCGCCGAGGCCGACCAGCATCGCGAGCACGAGCCCGAATCCGAGGTCGCGCTCGCCGGCCAGGAGATCGGCGTCATCGACCAGGCGGGGCGCCGCGAGCACCGCCGCGCGCCCGGGCGGGAGCCCCAGCGTGCGGTAGCCGACCCGGGTCGGCCGGCCGGCGATGCGCTGATCGACCGTGACCTCGAGCTCGTCCCCGCCCGCGAGATCCTCGAACACCGGCGGGGGAATGAACTGATCGATCAGTCCGAGCTGGACGAGCACCGGCGCGCTCCCCTGCAGCAGCGCGCCGTCGTTGTAGATGACGAGATCCACGCCGAGGCGTTCCGCCAGGTCGCCCAGCACCTCACGTCCCCCCACCGGCGGACCCACCAGCGTCCGCGCCGCCCCGGTGGCGTCCTGGAGCGTCTGCCCGATGATGAGATCCCGGCTCCGTTGGGCCTCCCCCGCGAGCCGCCCACCCGTCCACGCGGCAAAGATCCCCGTCGGCAATACGAAGAACACCGCCAACGCCGCGCCCAATCTCGAGCGATAGGACCGGAACGTCAGGAGGTCGCGCAGGCCCGGTCCCAGGCGAAAGCGCCCGAGCAGTCCTTCGGCCAGCACCCACAGGATCGCGATCAACGCCGCGTCGAGCACCACGACGAGAATCGCGCGGATGAGCACGCGCGTCGCCCCACCGAGATCCACCATGACGTGCAGGTGGCGCATGCCGCCGGACAGCTCCAGACGCTGTTCGCCTCGTACGCGCCATCCCTCCCGCTGCCAACGGAGCTGCCGTATCGGGGCGACCGGGCCGCCGACGACCGGCTCCGAGAGCGTGATGGCGTATGGCGCGGGCAGCGGGCGTTCGCCCCGGAGGAACCGGGCGACGCGTACGGGGGTGATCAACCGGCTCCGTGGGCCCACGCCCACCGTCACCACCGAACCGTCCGGGAACGGTACG
>DATFMZ010000028.1:0-8401 GCA_035266665.1 Gemmatimonadales bacterium
CCTCGACCGCCGCACTGGTGCTCGGCGTGACCTTCCTGCTGTGGAGCGTGCACCATCTCGACTACCCCTTCTTGCGGGCGCGGGGGATCTGGAATCCCTGGGGCTACTACCTGGACATGATGTTCGAGCTCGCCACGGGCAGCGGATTGCTCTTGCTCGTGCTCGACGATCTCCAGCGCGGACTGGGCGCACTCTCGGCGTTGTCCGAGGACCTGCAGCGGAGCGGGACGGGGGGCGACGTGTTGGGGGTCCTGCTGGAGCGGCCGCTCTCGCTCGCGGGTGTGCGGGGGAGCGCGATGTATCTGCTCGAGGACGGCTCCGGCAAGTTCGTGCGCGGCGCCGGCGTCTGCGCCGGATGGGGCGGGACGGTGCCCGAGGGCGCGGCCGCGCGGGCGATCGAGCGCGTGGTGCGCGCCGGCGCGCCGGAGCTCGTGCGTGACTGGCGGCACGAGCGCGGCGGTGCGGGGGCGCCGTACGCCTACGCCGCCGCGCTTCCCGTGCTGCGCGGGCCCGCGGTGACGGGCGCACTCGTGATCGTGGGTAATGCCCGCGACCCCTTCGCGGCACTCGACCAGCGGTTCCTGATCGCGCTCGGCCAACAGGTCGGCGCGGCGCTGGAGAGCGCGGATCTCTATCGCCGGCTCGCGGCCCGCACCACCGAGCTCGAACGGCTGGCGGCGCGGATGGTCCAGCTGCATGAGGAAGAGCGCCGCCGCCTCTCGCGCGAGCTGCACGACGAAACCGCCCAGGTGTTCTCGGCGGTGCGGCTCCAGCTCGGCATCATGCGGGAGGCGGCGGACCGCGACCTCGTGCCGCGACTCGACCGCGTGCTCGCGCTGGTGGACGAGGGCATTCAGAGCATTCGCAGCGTGACGAACGATCTCCGCCCGTCCCTGCTCGACGATCTCGGCCTTCTCCCGGCGCTGCGAGCGCTGGTCGACGAGTTCGCCGACCGCACGGGCCTCACCGTGCAATTGGATGCGCCGTCCGTCCTCCCGGAACTCGCGGGCGACGCCGAGCTCGCGCTGTTCCGCGCCCTGCAGGAAGGGCTCTCGAACGTGGCGCGCCATGCCGATGCGCACGCGGTGTACGTTTCGGTACGACGCACCGACGCGGCGGTGGAGCTCTCGGTGCGCGATGATGGCCGCGGTCTCCCAGCGGACGCGGATCTCCAGACCTTCGAGCGGAACGGACACATGGGGCTAGCGGGCATGCGGGAACGCATCACGGCGCTCGGCGGCACGACATCGGTACGCGGTCGTGCCGGGCAGGGGGTGGACCTCACGGTGCGGCTCCCGGTGACGGAGGTTGCCCGATGACCGATCAGCAAATTCGCGTGCTCGTGGCCGACGATCACGTCGTCGTGCGCGAGGGGATCCGTCACGTGCTCGCCGGCGCCCCGGACTTCGATGTCGTGGCCGAGGCGGGCGACGGCGACGAGGCTCTCGCCCTCGTCGAGCGCTTCGTGCCGGACGTCGTCGTGCTCGACATCACCATGCCGGGCAAGACGGGTCTCGAGGTCACGGCCGAGCTGCGCAGGCGGTTTCCCGACGTCCGCATTCTGATCCTGAGCATGCATGAGCACAGCGAGTACGTGATGGAAGCCGTGCGGCTCGGCGCGCACGGGTACGTGCTCAAGGACAGCGGTCCGGCGGAGCTCCGGGCGGCCGTGCGGGCGGTGCACGAAGGCGCGGGGTTCTTCAGCCCGGGGATCGCGAAGCGCCTGACGGCCGCGCTGCAGGGTGATGGGCCGCCGCCCGGGCCCCGGGCATCGCTCGAGGCGCTCACCGCGCGTGAACGCGACGTCCTCCTGGGCGTGGCGGCGGGTCGCACGAACAAGCAGATCGCCGCGGAGCTCGGGATCAGCCACCGCACCGTCGAGACGCATCGCGAGTCGCTCATGCGCAAGCTCGAATTGCGCTCGATCGCCGAGCTCACCCGATTCGCGCTCGAGGCGGGGCTCCTGGGGCCGTCGAGCGGCGGCCCGTCCGGCGGCGGCGGGAGCTGAGTCGATCGGCGCGCCGGCGCGCTCGCGCTCGGTTCCGCCGACGGCTACATTCGCCGCCGAAACGACCGCGCGGCATCACCCGGGTCCATGTCTGAAGGGGGGATCACGCGGTGGCGGATGACTTCGTACACGGTGACCGTCTCTTCCGGCGGCTCGTCGAACACAGTCTCGACGTCATGGTCGTGCTCTCCGCGGACGCGACCATTCGTTTCACGAGTCCCTCGGTGCGCCGCCTCCTGGGTTACGATGAGCAGGCGCTGATCGGGCGCAGCGCGCTCGAGTTCATTCACCCGGACGACCGCGACCGCGCCGCCACCTTCCTCTTCGAGCAGTTGGCCACCCCGGGCGGGGCGCCGGTGATTGACCTCCGGTTCCGGCGGGCCGACGGCGCGTGGCGCATCCTCGAGGTCATCGGGACCAATCTGCTGGACGATCCCGACATCGGCGCGATCGTCGCCAACGCCCGCGACATCACGGAGTGGGAAGTCGATCGCGCCGCCCTGCGGACGAGTGAGGCACGTCTCCGCGTGGTCCTCGAGCAACTCCCGGCTCTCGTTTGGACGACCGATCGGGAGCTGCGCTTCACGTCCAGCTCCGGCGCGGCGCTGCGCGCCCTCGGTCTCCGCACCGATGAGACCGTCGGCACCACGCTCCAGGAATATTTCGGCACCACCGACCTGACGTTTCTTCCGATCGCCTGCCATGTCGAGGCCATGGAGGGACGATCCCGCTCGTTCGAGCAGGAGTGGGGCGGGGTCGTCTTCGAGGTGCATGTCGAGCCGCTGCGGGACGCCAACGGCGTGATCACGGGGACGATCGGCGTGGCGCTGGACGTCTCGGACCGGCGACGACTCGAGGAGCAGCTTCGACACGTGCAGAAGCTCGAGGCGATCGGCCAGCTCACGGGGGGAATCGCCCACGACTTCAACAATCTCCTCACCGTCATCTTGACCAATGCGGAGCTGATGGACGCGAATCTCCCGGCGGATGCCGGGGAGGTGCGCGGCGACATCGCGGAAATCCGGCAGGCGGCCCAACGCGGGAGCCAGATGATCAAGAAGCTCTTGGGCTTCAGCCGGCGCGACATGCTCGCGCTTCGGCCGGTCGCGCTGGTGGAATTCGTCGAAGGCGCGGCCCAGACGCTGCGACGGATGCTCCCGGAGAACGTGGTCGTGGACGTCGAGGCGCCGGCGGGGGAGCTGACCGTGCGTGCCGATGAAGCCGCACTCCATCAGATCCTCATGAACCTCGCGACCAACGCGCGGGATGCCATGCCGGAGGGTGGCCGGATGACGATCGCGCTCAGCGAGGTCACGCTGCCGCTCGCGGCCGGAGCGCGCGGCGAGGACGCTCCGAGCGGCCGTTGCGCCATGATCGCCGTCGCGGACACGGGCGCCGGGATGTCGGCCGACGTCCGGGCCCGCGCGTTCGAACCCTTCTTCACGACCAAGCGACCCGATCTGGGCAGCGGCCTCGGGCTCGCGATGATCTACGGGTTGGTCAAGCAGCACGGCGGCATCGTCGAGATCGACAGCACGCCCGGGCGCGGAACCCGTGTGCATGTGTATCTTCCGATCGTGGAAGGGGCGCCGGCCGAACCGGTCGGCGCGGTGGCGGCGGTCGAGCCCACCGAAGGCCATGAAACGATCCTCGTCGTCGAAGACGAATCGGCGATACGCGACGCGGCACGCCGCGTGTTGGAGCGCCGGGGCTATCGCGTGATCACGGCAAGGGACGGCATTGAAGCACTCGAGTGCATCCATGCCCACGAGGATGCCATCGACCTCGTGGTCTGCGACGTCGTGATGCCGCGCCTCGGGGGGCGTCAGGTGCAGGATGCACTGCTGCGCGAGGGCAAGTCCGTGCCGTTTCTGTTTACGAGTGGTCACACCGGACGCGGCGCGCCGGACGCCGGGACATTCGATGCCGCGACACCCTTCCTGGCCAAACCCTGGAACGCTACGGAGCTGCTGCATCGAGTGCGTGCCGTGCTCGATGCCGGCTCCTGACGCCACGTCAAGCAAAGGAGCACCACTGCATGAGCGGTGACATCCAGATTCCGCTTCCCGTCAACGAGCGCGTGCTCACCTACGCGCCGCACTCTCCGGAACGTGAGGCCGTGAAAGCCGCGCTCGCGGAGATGGCGGCGACCGAGATCGAGATTCCGCTCATCATCGGCGGCAAGGAGGTCCGCACCGGGCGCACCGCCAAGGTGATCCTGCCGCACCGCCACGGTCACGTCGTCGCTACCTATCACAAGGCGGGCGCCGCCGAGGTGGAGCAGGCCATCGCGGCGGCGGCGGCCGGGTGGCGCGAGTGGACGTCGTGGGCATGGGAGGATCGGGCGAGCGTGTTTCTCCGCGCCGCGGAGCTCCTCGCGCACCCCTGGCGCCAGACGCTCAACGCCGCGACGATGCTCGGCCAGAGCAAGACGGTGCACCAGGCCGAGATCGACAGCGCGTGCGAGCTCATCGACTTCTACCGCTTCAACACGCACTTCGCCGAGCGGTTGTACGAGGATCAGCCCCACTCGAGACCGGGGATCTGGAACCGGATGGAGTACCGGCCGCTCGAGGGGTTCGTCTACGCGGTGACCCCGTTCAACTTCACGTCCATCGGCGGCAACCTCCCCGGTGCCCCGGCGTTGATGGGGAACGCGGTGGTCTGGAAGCCGTCGTCGACCGCGGTGTACAGCGGCTACTACATCCAGCGCCTGCTGGAGGCGGCCGGGCTTCCGCCGGGCGTGCTGAACTTCGTTCCGGGCGACTCGACCGCCATTACCGAGCGGGTGCTGGCCGACCCCGCCTTCGCCGGGCTCCATTTCACCGGCTCGACCGACGTCTTCCAGAGTCTGTGGCGCACCATCGGCGAACGCATCGCGACGTACCGCACCTACCCGCGCATCGTGGGCGAGACCGGCGGCAAGGACTTCCTGATCGCCCACCCGAGTGCCGACATCCCGTCGCTCCGGACCGCGATTCTCCGGGCGAGCTTCGAGTACCAGGGGCAGAAGTGCAGCGCGCTCTCGCGCGTCTACGTGCCGGCGTCCTTGTGGGCGCAGATGAAGGACGATCTGCTCGATCAGGTCGAGCAGATCACGATGGGCGACATCGCCGATTTCCGGAACTTCATGGGCGCCGTGATCTCCCGGAGCGCGTACGACAAGATCACCGGGTACATCGAGCGCGCGCGGGCGTCGCACGACGCCGAGATCCTGGCGGGCGGCGCGGCGGACGCGAGCGAGGGGTATTTCATTCGTCCGACGGTGATCGAAGCCAAGCGCCCGGATTTCGTGACCATGTGCGAGGAGATCTTCGGGCCGGTGGTGACGATCTACGTCTATCCGGACGATCGCTGGAGCGAGACCCTCGACGTGCTGGATGCGACGTCGCCCTACGGGCTGACCGGGGCGGTCTTCGCCGATGATCGCCGGGCCGTCCGCGAGGCCATGGATCGTCTGCGGTTCGCGGCCGGCAACTTCTACGTGAACGACAAACCGACGGGCGCCGTGGTCGGCCAGCAACCGTTCGGCGGGAGCCGGGCGAGCGGCACCAACGACAAGGCGGGATCCCTGCTGAATCTCACGCGGTGGGTCTCCGCACGCGTGATTAAGGAGAACCTCACGCCGCCGGTGAGTTACCGGTACACGTTTATGAAGGAGTCGTGAATCGGACTTGACCCTCTCTTAAGGGAAACCCATTTTCCTGTCCTCGCCGTCGCGCGCCGCCCTCCTCGGCGCCGACGGTGCTCCCCGACACGCCAGGACTGCTCCGCGACGTGGTTGCCATCGCTCTGAGAGACGCGCGCCCGCTCGACTTCGTGACCCTCACGAAGCCCCGAATCGTGGCACTCATCCTTCTCACGACGGCGGTCGGCTTCTACCTCGGTGCGACCCCCGCCACGGGCCTGCTCCTCCTGGTCAACACGCTCGTCGGCACCACCCTGGTCGCGGCCGGCACCAACGGTCTCAATCAGGTCGCGGAGTGGGAGTGGGACGGACGGATGCGGCGCACCCGCGCGCGACCCATCCCGGCGGGCCGTCTCTCGGCCGGCGCCGGCGCCGTCTTCGCCTGGACCGTCGGCCTCGCCGGGATCGCCTATCTCGCCGCGTTTGTGAACGGGATCACCGCCCTGCTCGCGGGTCTCACGCTACTGTCGTACGTCTTCCTGTACACACCGCTCAAGCGCAAGACCTCCCTCGCGACGCTCGTGGGGGCGGTCCCGGGTGCGCTGCCCGTGGTGGGCGGCTGGACGGCGGCGGGTGGGGTGCTCGGCACGCCGGCTTGGTCGCTGTTCTGGATTCTGTTCTTGTGGCAGCTGCCGCACTTTCTGGCGCTGTCGTGGATGTTTCGCGAGGACTACCGACGCGCGGGGTTCAAGATGCTGAGTGTCGACGATCCCGATGGCCGGCTCACCTTTCGCCAGGCCACGCTGTATGCCACGGCCCTCCTGCCGGTGAGCCTCGTCCCGGCGCTGTGGGGACTCGTGGGGCGCGTCTACTTCTTCGGCGCGGTCGCCCTCGGGGTGTGGTTCGCCTGGTCCGCGTTCCGCGCGACGCTCGACGTTTCACCGGCGCGCGCGCGCCGGTTGTTCTTGGTCTCCATCACCTACCTGCCCGCGCTCTTCGCGCTCCTCGCCGTCAACAAACTCGGCTGACCGGGTCATGCACCGTCTTCTCCGTCGCGTCGCGCTGACTCTGACCGGCGCCGCCGTCGTCGGCGTGAGCGCCTGTGAGCCGGCGAACGTCACCGCCGCCCGCAACGACCTGCAACGCGGCGGGGCGCGGACGTTCACGCTGAGCCTCCCGATCGCGCTCGACACGTTCGGCGTCGCCGATTTCCTGCCCGCGCAGGATACCGCTACCACACCGACCGGCCTCGCCGGGGTGACGGTCTCGCCGGAATCGGTCACGGTGCAGGTCGGCGACGAGCTGCGGTTCGACAACGTGAACCTCGCGTCGTTCGCGTTCGGCTTCGAGCAGATGCTGCGGACGAGCCCGTCCACGGTATCCGTGCCGCTTCCCGCGGCGGGTGGGCTCGCCGACACGCTTCGGTTCTCCACCCCGGGCGGCTCGCACATCCTGAGCGCCACGGTGGATACCGGCACGGTTGCACGCACGATGGCCAACGCCACCGCCTGCGACGCGACGGTGACGCTCACGCTCGTGGACTCGACGGGAGCCACCGTGCTCGCGTTCCCGCCCACGACGGTTCCGGCCGGTGCGACCATGGCCGATTCGCTCAGGGCCGACGGGAAGCGTATCGCCGGCTACGTGCGGGTCGTTCCCGTGGTCGGGTTCGGAGCCTGCGTGCCGGCCGGGGGGACGCAGGTCACGACGGATGCGGCGTTCCGGGCGATGACCCTCGCCTCCGTGGGACTGACCAACATCAATGAACAGTTCGATCAGACCTACGACCCGCTCACCACGGAACCGCGCCTCGCGGCCGTCGATACCGTGGTCGTCGACAGCGGTGGCCTGGTGCTGCGCGTGCAGAACCGGCTCCCGATCGCCGTGAACGTCACGTGGACCCTCCATGGCGTGACGCGCGGCGGCAGTGAGCTGAGCGGTGTCTTCACGATCCCCGCCGCCCCCGGAGACGGATCGACGGTCACGCAGCAGGCCACCGTGGACCTGGCTGGTGCCACGATGGTCACCGGTCAGGTGGTGGGTGAGGTTGTCGCCGTCGCGCAGGCGGCGAGTGCCACCATCACGCCCACGACGGCCACCGACGCGATCGCGCTCGACGCGAGCGGGAGCTTCGCCGTCCGGCGGCTGGCGGGTGCGCTCGATCCGGCCAAGACCCCCGATCTCGCGGTGAACGTCGAGGACTCGGTGGAGGTGGACAGCGCGAGCATCGATTTCGGGGACTTCACCGACGCCGTGAAGAGCGCCACCATCAACGATGCCGCGATCGATCTCACGCTCGAAAACACGGCGGATGCTCCGATCACGCTGACCGGCGTGACGTTCGGGCTCGTGCCGGTGACGCCGTCGGGCGCACTCGCGCGCACCGGATCCGGCCAGTTCGCCTACGAGACCGACTCGACCACCGGGACGCCGATTCTGCTCCCGGTCGTGGGCTCGGGCGGCAGCCCGATCGTCGTGCCGCGACGCGGGAGCGCGTCGGTCACGCTGCAGGCGGCGCCGCTGGTGGACCGCCTCGTGCATCTCCTGCTCGACGGTCAGCGGGTCGCGCTGGTCACGGTGGGCACCGCGACCGCCGGTGACGGCCAGCCGAGCGCGATTGCGGCGGGTGATGTGGTCGGGATTCGAGTGAATGCGGTGGTCGGACTCGATGTGACCCTGCCGGCCGCCGGCGTCACGATTACTCGAAATCAGACGATCAGCGGGCTCGGCCTCAATCCCACCGACGCCGACCAGATTGCGCAACG
>DATFMZ010000029.1:0-6246 GCA_035266665.1 Gemmatimonadales bacterium
CGGCTTCGTAGCGTGCCCACAGATCGGGCCGCCGCACCTTGGTCAGTTCCTGCGCCTGGCGACGGCGCCACTCCGCGATCTTCGCATGGTCCCCGCTTAACAATACGTCCGGGACCGACCGCCCGCGATACGTCGGCGGGCGCGTGTAGCTCGGCGGGCTCAAGAGGCCCTCGTAATGCGAGTCGGTCGCCGCCGACTCGTGATCGCCCAGTGCGCCGGGAAGCAGCCGCACCACCGCGTCGATGACGCAGAGGCTCGCGAATTCGCCACCCGACAGCACGAAATCGCCGACCGACAGCTCCTCGACGCCCTCCCGCTCCGCGACCCGCTGATCCACGTCCTTGTAGTGGCCGCAGAGCAACGTCAGATCGGGCGCGAGACTGAAGCGCACCGCATCGTCATGCCCGAACGACCGCCCGCGCGCCGAGAGCAGGACCGTCGGGCCCGCCGGGGCGAGCGCCTCGAGCGCCTCGTAGAACGGCTCCGGCCGCATGACCATCCCCGCCCCACCACCGTACGCGTAGTCGTCCACCGTGCGGTGCCGATCGTGCGTGTAGTCGCGCAGGTTCACGACCCGATACGACACCAGCCCGGCCTCGGCGGCCCGTCCCGGGATGCTGGTCGCGAGCGGCGCGTCGAACAGCTCCGGGAAGATCGTCACCACGTTGATCCCGAGCACGCTACAGCTCCAGCAGTCCGTCGGGCGGATCGATCGTGATCTCCCGCCGCTCGCGGTCCACACCGGTCACGATGGGCGCCCGGAACGGCACCAGCACCTCGCGTCCGTCCACCCGCATCACCAGGATCCGCCCCCCGGGCACCTCGACCAGCCGCTCTGCGGTGCCCACCTGCCCGCCCTGCGCGAGCACGGCCACACCTGCGACCTCGTGCTCGTACAGCTCGTCTCGCGCGGGTGCAACAAGCGTCTCCGCCTCTACCCCCCACAGCACGGGGCCGATCCGTTCGGCGGCCGTCCGGTCGTCCACCCCCTCGAACTTCAGCAGCCAGCGGCGGTGATACCCGCGGGCTCGTTCCACCACGAACGGCGGGCCCGCCGGGCGGCCGGTCTCATCGACCGGTGTCAGGACGCGGCCGGGAACGAAGACGTCGTCCGGCGCGTCCGTTAGCACGTGCACGGTGACCTCGCCCTTGAGCCCGTGTGGCCTCTGGAAGCGTGCCACCGCCAGATAGGCCGCGTCCGCGGCCACGGTGCTAGCCTTCCGCGGGCGGAGCCGGCTCGGCGGCCGGAGCCGGCTCGGCCGGCGTCGCCTCGCCAGCGGCCGGCGCGGCGTCGGCTGTCGCCGCACCCGCCGTGCCGCCGCCGAACACGCCCGCGCGCTTGAGCAGCGAGCGGACGGTCTCACTCGGCGTCGCCCCCTTGGCGAGCCAGGCGCGCGCCTTCTCGGCGTCGACTGTCACGACTTCCGGCGTGGCGCGAGGGTTGTAGTGGCCGATCGTCTCGACGAATCGCCCATCCCGGGCGGCGTCACGATCGGTCACGACGATGCGGTATTCCGGCTGCTTCTTTCGGCCGACGCGCCGCAAACGAATTCGAGTTGCCATGCTGTACGTCCTGTCCGTCGGTTAACGCAGGCCGAGCCTGCCGAGCTTGCCCATCCCCTTCATCATCTGCTTCATCTGCTGGAACTGCTTCAGCAACTGATTCACTTCCGGCACCGTGCGGCCGGCGCCGCGCGCGATCCGCAAGCGCCGCGACCCGTTGAGGATCTCCGGACGGCGCCGCTCCTCGGGCGTCATCGCGAGGACGATCGCCTCGACGTGCTTCATCCGCTTCGGGTTCGCCTTCACCTGCTTCATGGCCTGCTTGGGCATCCCCGGCAACATGCCGAGCAGCCCCTCGATTGGCCCCATCTTCTGCACCTGTCGCATCGCCACGAGAAAGTCGGCGAGGTCCATCCCCTTCTTGGTGGTCGCCTTGCGCGCGAGCCGCTCGGCCTCGTCGGTGTCCACCGCCTGCTGCGCCCGCTCGACCAGTCCGACGATGTCCCCCTGCTGGAGGATCCGCCCGACCATCCGCGCGGGGTCGAACGCCTCGAGCGCATCCATCCGCTCGCCGACGCCGACGAACTTGATCGGCGCGCCGGTCACCCCGTGAACCGAGAGGGCCGCGCCACCGCGCGCGTCGCCGTCGAGCTTCGTGAGGACCACCCCGGTGACGCCGAGTGCCTGGTGGAACCCCTGCGCGATCTTGACCGCGTCCTGCCCGGTCATGCCGTCGGCGACGAGCAGGATCTCCTGCGGCTTCACCGCCGCCTTGAGGCGCACCAGCTCGTCCATCAACTCGGCGTCGATCTGGAGCCGGCCCGCGGTATCGACGATCACCGTCCGTGCCCGCTGATGGCCGGCCTCGGCGATCCCCGCGCGGACGAGGTCGATCACGTCCGGCCGGCCCTTTCCCTCCAGCTCCGACGCGCCGTACGCCGACACCTCGATCTGCCCGGCGAGCTGCCGGAGCTGCTCTTCCGCCGCCGGCCGATAGACGTCCGCGGCCACCAGGAACGGCGCCTTCTGCTCCCGCTTGAGCCGGGCGGCGAGCTTGGCCGCCGTTGTGGTCTTGCCCGAGCCCTGGAGGCCCACGAGCAGCACCACCGTCGGCGGCACCGACGCGAATGCCATCCCGGCCCGCGTCCCCCCCAGCAGCTCGACCAGCTCGTCATGGACGATCTTGACCAGCTGCTGGCCGGGACTGACGGCCTTGATCGTCGCGACCCCGACCGCCCGCTCCCGCACGCGCTCGGTAAACTGCCGCGTCAGCTCGAAACTCACGTCCGCCTCGAGCAGCACCCGGCGAATCTCCCGCAGCCCCTCCTTGACCGCGTCCTCGGTCAGCACGCCGCGGCCGGTCAGGTCGCGGAGGACGGCGGTGAGCTTCTCAGACAGGGTCGCGAACATATAGAGCCTTGGATTATAGGCGGTTACGGTGCGGGTGCCAAGGGGCAGGACGTGGGCGGGCGAAGGCGGGCGAGGGCGGGTGGGGAAACCGCCGCTCAGACTCGTACGTACCGCTTGGAGTCGGGCCCCGCAATGGCGTTCGAGCGTCCTCCTACGGAGATTGTGGCGTGACCGTATCCCCCACGTTCGTCCACGCGATCATCACGATCGGCTTCGGCGCCATCGCCGGGGGCGTGACGAACGCCGTGGCGATCTGGATGCTCTTCCACCCTCACGAGCAGCGTGGCTTCGGCCCCTTTCGCCTGCAGGGGGCGATCCCGAAGAACCATGCGCGGCTCGCCAAGACGATCGGCCGTACGGTCGGTGATCGGCTCCTCACCTCCGACGACCTGGCGCGCCAGTTCGCCTCTCCCGGGCTCCGCGAGGCCTTTCACGCCGCGATCCGGGACTTCGTGCAGCGCACCCTCGAGACCGAGCGGGGTGCCCTCCGGACCGAGCTCTCGCCCGCGCTCGTGGCCGAGGTCGAGTCCGCCCTCGCGCGCGTCGGCCCGGCGCTCGCCGATCGGCTGGCACAGTTCGCCGCCACTCCGGAGTTTCGTGATCTGGTCGGCCGGCTCGCCGCCCGGCTCCGGGAGAGCGTCGGCGACCGCCCCGTCGCGACGCTCCTCACCGAGGCCCGTCGCGAGGCCCTGCGCTCGCACGTCCAGCAGTGGGTGGCGGACGCCGCGCAGAGCGCACACCTCGAGCAGACGGTTCACGACTGGATGCGCCGCCAGCTCGTGCGCGCCGCCGACGACCGGACCCCGCTCCTCGAGCGGCTCCCCCCGGGCCTGGTGGCGGCCGTGGAGCGCGCGATCGCGGGATACCTCCCCGTGGCGCTCGAACGGCTCGCCGGCGTACTGCGCGATCCGGGAGCTCGCGCCCGCATCGAGCGCGCGCTGCACGACCTCTTCCGCCGCTTCCTCAAGGACTTGATGCTCCACGAGCGCATCGTCGCGCGCCTCGTGGTCACCGAGCGCACGATTGCCCGCATGCTTGACAACCTGGGCCGAGACGGCGTCGAAGAGCTCGGGCGCACCCTTGACGAGCCCGAGATGCGTGATGAGATCGCGCGGAGCGTGAACGACGCGGTGGTCAGCTTTCTCCAGCGCCCGCTCGCGGCACACGTCGAGGCGCTCGGCCCCGAGCGCTCGGAAGGCCTCGCCCAGAGCGCGACCGGCTACGTGGTGGCCCTCCTGCGCGACGCCGCGACGCAGGCGTACGCGGTCGAGCGGCTCGACCGGGCGCTCGCCGGTGCCGAGCGCTGGACCTGGACGGAGATTCTCGACCGGCTCCCGCCGGAACGGGCCGCCGGGTGGCTCGCCGACGGTCTGCAGAGCGAGCGGGCACGCGGGTGGATTGCCGACGGCACCACCGCGGCCCTCGGCGCCCTCCTCGACCGTCCCATCGGGCGGCCAGTGGATCGCCTCGGACCCGAGGCCGCGGAACGCATCACGCGCCATCTCGAACCGGCGCTCTGGGGATGGACGCAGCGCCAAGTTCCAGCAATCGTCGCCAAGCTCGACATCCCGGCCATCGTGGAGGAAAAGGTGCTCGGCTTTTCGCTCGAGCGTATGGAGCAGATCGTGCGGCAGACGACCCAGCGCGAGCTGGATCTGATCGTGCGGCTGGGCTATCTGCTGGGGGCCTTCGTCGGCGCGATCGCCTTCGGCGTGGGGCTGTTCTTCTCCTGAACGGCGGCTAGTGCGTGGCGCTCGAGTCGCGCGCCACCTCCACCCCCGGGATGTCCTTCCACCGCGGCCACCCGGTCGGTGCATCAACGAAGCGCACGCCCGGGTGACGAGAGACGTCCATCCGGTCAACGGACCAGCGCCGGCCGGACTCGGTCAGCTTCCCCCACTGCGCCCGCAAGAGCGTCGCGAACCGATCGGCCGCGTGCGCGTCGTCCCACACGCTCCACCAGACCAGCGCCGTCCCCGTTCCCGCCGGGAAGAGCGCGTACCGATCGCCGCCCCAATCGAGCGCTCCGGCGTTGCCCAACGAGCTGCTCCCGCTCAGCTGCTGCAGGAGCATGCGCGCACCCAGCTCGCCGAGGTCGTCGCTGTACTCGGTGGAATCACGGAAGCGGAGCGTCACCGGCCTGTCCCCCGCACGATAGCGATCGGGGTGGAGAATCTCTTCGGTGGAGACCGGAAGTCGCGGACCGTACGGGACGGTGTCGGGATACGTGCGATCGAACCAGCGCATGAACTCCGCGCCATCAACGTACGGGAAGATCAGCGACTCGCGCACGACGAGCGGTGCCGAAGCGAAGACCGGCATCTGCCGCTGGGCCTCACGAATCTGATCACGGAAATCGTTCCAGAAGTTCGGCAGCTGTGCCATCTGCTCTTTCGACACCATCGCATCGACGGACGCGAGCGTCGCCTGCCCTTCCATGACCGCCTGCGCTGCGGCGCGCCGGTCGCCATCGGTCTCCTGCGAGAGGATGGAATCGAGCGGCACGTACTGTCCCTGGAGCGCGTGCACGAGTTCGTGGCCGAGCACGAGCTGGAGCTTGGCGGGATCGGTGCCGTCCACCACGAAGAGGGCCGCCGAATCGGGATCGTAGTACCCCATCACCTGCTCACTCAGCACGTTGAGCAGCAGCGCCTGCAGATCCAGGGTGTCGGGGATGAACCGGAAGAGCACGTAGGCCGTGCGCTCGTGCTCGAGCAGCGCGGGTGGCAGATCGTGCGCGAGCTTGGCCTTGAGGTAGGCATTCACCTGCGCGCGCGTCCGTATCTCCACCACCGGGGGCGTCTTGAAGGTGAGCCCCACCGTCTTCTCGATCTTCGGGATGACGGTAGCCAGGATCCGATGCACGTCGGCGCTCGTCTGCGACTCGGCAGGATGCCGGCCGCAGGCGAGCGCCGCGAGCAAGATCAGGGCGAAGGGAGTGCGGCGCATGCCTCCAAGATAACCGGGCCGGCGCTCCCTTCGACGATTAGCTCTTCCGAAGCTCGATCGATCCGTTGACCGTCTTCAGAATCAGCCGCCGGCCGCCCGAGCCCACCACGCCGTGCATCCGCCGCGGACCGAACCGCCCCTGGATCGTGACCGGGAAATCGCTCGTGATGTCGCCGTTCACCGTCTCCGCCGACAGGTCGGCGTTCAATCCGGCCGGGAGCGTTACGGTGATCCCGCCGTTCACGGTCGAGCATTGCAGATCGCCCGTCCAGTCGCTCTTGCCCATGGTGACGTGCACCGAGCCGTTGACGGTGGTCGCGTGGCCGGTACCGGTCGTCTCCAGATCGGCACTCCCGTTCACGGTGGACACGGCGGCATCGGCGG
>DATFMZ010000030.1:0-3685 GCA_035266665.1 Gemmatimonadales bacterium
TCGCCAATCGGTTGCGCGAGCTCGCGTTCCTGAACAGCGGCATCACGCTCACCATCACGGATGAGCGCGCGACGCCGGCGAAGGAAGAATCCTTCATGTTCAAGAACGGGCTCACGCAGTTCGTCGAGTATCTACGGGGCACTCGGAAACCGCTCCATCCCAAGCCGATCCACTTCGCGACGACCCGCGACGACGTCGAGATCGACGTCGCCCTGCAATACGACGACGGCTACGGCGAGAATACGTTCTCCTTCGTGAACAACATCAACACGCACGAGGGCGGCACGCACCTCACGGGGTTCAAGGCCGCGCTCACCCGCGTGATCAACGAGGTCGCGAAGAACAAGGGGCTCCTCAAGAAGGAAAACTTCACCCTGAGCGGCGACGACGTGCGGGAAGGCCTCACGTCGGTGATCCACGTGAAGGTGAAGGAGCCGCAGTTCGAGGGGCAGACCAAGACGAAGCTCGGCAACTCCGAGGTCGAGAGCATCGTCCGCTCGGTGGTCTACGAGCATCTCTTCAACTTCCTGATGGAGACGCCGGGCGTCGCGCGCACCGTGATCGAAAAGGCGGCGAGCGCCGCGCGCGCGCGGGAGGCGGCGCGCAAGGCGCGCGAGCTGGTGCGCAAGAAGAGCGCCCTGGAAGGCGGCATCCTGCCCGGGAAGCTCGCCGATTGCTCGCTCAGCGATCCGACGCTCTGCGAGCTGTACCTGGTCGAGGGCGACAGCGCCGGCGGCTCCGCCAAGCAGGGACGCGATCGCTCGTTCCAGGCGATCCTCCCGCTCCGCGGCAAGATCCTGAACGTGCAGAAGGCGCGGGTGGACAAGATCCTCTCGAGCGCCGAGATCCGCGCCATCATCACCGCGATCGGCACGGGCGTCGGCGAGGACGAGTTCAAGATCGACGAGGCACGCTACCACAAGATCATCGTCATGACCGACGCGGACGTGGACGGTGCGCACATCCGCACGCTGCTGCTGACGTTCTTCTACAATCAGATGCGGCCGCTGATCGAGGCCGGTTACATCTACATCGCCCAGCCACCACTCTTCCGCGTCGCCAAGGGCAAGGAAGAGTACTACGCCTACGACGAGGGCGAGCGGGACGATCTGATCAAGCGCCTCGAAAACGGGAGCGGGAAGGGATCGCTCAACATCCAGCGATACAAGGGCCTGGGCGAGATGAACCCCGATCAGCTCTGGAAGACGACCATGGATCCGGCGACGCGCACGATCCTCAAGGTGGAGATGGAGGACGCCGTCGCCGCGGCCAAGATGTTCGAGACGCTCATGGGCGACGAGGTCGAGCCGCGCCGCTTGTTCATCGAAGAGAACGCGAAATACGTGAGGAACCTCGACGTGTAAGGAGGAGCACCGTGGATGCGCGACGCACGGTCCTGTTCGCCCTGGCGCTGACGTTCCTGCCCGCCACCGCCGTGGCGCAGGAGCTTCCCCAGGCCCCGCTCCCACCGGCGCGCGATCTGCGCATCGCGCAGATTCCTCCGGCCGTCTCCGCAACGCGGATCGAGCACACGATCCGCACTCTCGTCGGTTTCAAGACGCGGAACACGCTCTCCGATACGCTGAGCGCCACCACGGGCATCGGCGCCGCCCGCCGCTGGATCAAGGCACAGTTCGACAGCATCTCCGCGGCGTGCGGCGGCTGTCTCCAGGTGTTCTATCTGAGCAAGCTCGAGCAGGGCCGGCGGATCCCGAAACCCGTCAACGTCGTGGACGTGGTCGCGGTGCTGAAGGGCCGCACGAATCCCAACCGGTACGTGGCGATCACCGGCCATTACGACTCGCGCGCCACCGACGTGCTCGACGACACCTCCGCCGCGCCGGGCGCCGACGACGACGGGAGCGGCACCGCGGCCGTGCTCGAGTCCGCCCGCGTGCTCTCGCGCTATCACTTCGGCGCCTCGATCGCCTTCGGCGCGCTCGCCGGCGAGGAGCAGGGACTCTACGGCGGCCAGATCATGGCGCAGGCCGCAAAGGACAGCGGGTGGGATCTCGAGGCCGATCTCAACAACGACATCATCGGCAACATCCACGGCGAAGACCACCAGGTGAACAACACCGTCGTCCGCGTCTTCTCCGAGAGCCCCGCCGCCACGACGACGCTCCAGCAGCTGCGCTTCATGCGCTACTTCGGCGGTGAGGTCGACAGCCCGTCGCGCCAGATCGCCCGCTACGTGCACACCATCGCGGACGACTTCTTTCCCGACTTCCACGTCATGATGATCTATCGCCTCGACCGCTTCGGCCGCGGCGGCGATCACAGCGCGTTCAACGACCAGGGCTTCGCCGCCGTGCGCTTCACCGAACCACACGAGAACTACACGCGCCAGCACCAGAACGTGCGTATGGAAAACGGCATCCAGTACGGGGACCTCCCGGATTCGGTGGACTTCGACTACGTGAGCCGGGTGACGGCGCTCAACGCCGCGAGTCTCGCCGCGCTCGCATGGGCGCCGGCGCCTCCCGAGAGCGTCACGGTCGCCGGCGCCGTCCAACCCTCGACCACGCTCCGGTGGAAGGCGTCGGGCGCGCCCGACGTCGCCGGCTACAAGATCTACTGGCGACGGACCACGTCACCCACCTGGGATCACTGGATCTGGGCCGGCAAGACCGACCACTACGTGCTGACGGACGTGGTCGTGGACAACTATCTGTTCGGTGTCGCCGCCGTCGGACCCGATGGTGACGAGAGCCCCGTGGTCTTTCCTCGGCCGGGACGGTAACTGATGCGATTGGTGCCTCGAGGTCGGCTCACCGGGATCTGCGCCGCATCGTTCCTCGTCGCGACGGGGGCCGCCGCCCAGCAGGTCCCGAGTAGCCTCTACGACGGACTCACCTGGCGTCCCATCGGCCCGTTCCAGGGCGGGCGCGTGGAAGCGGTGGCCGGCATCCCGGGCGACCCCGCAACCTTCTACTTCGGCGCCGTGAACGGCGGGCTGTGGAAGACCACGGATGCCGGCCAGAGCTGGCACGGCACGTGGGACCGCTCCGCCACGGGATCGATCGGGGCCATCGCCGTGGCCCCGTCCGACCCGAACGTGATCTACGTCGGCACCGGCGAGCCCGATCCGCGCACCGATATCGCCTCCGGCGACGGCGTGTACCGCTCGACCGATGCGGGTCGGACGTGGACGCATGTCGGACTCGAGCATTCCGAACACATCGGCCGCATCATCGTGGATCCCCATGATCCCGACGTGGTCTACGTGGCGGCCCTCGGCGCCGTCTTCCGACCCAACAGTGAGCGCGGCGTCTATCGCTCCACCGACGGCGGGACGACGTGGCGGCGGGTGCTGTTCGTCAACGACAGCACCGGCGCGATCGACCTCGCGATCGACCCGACCAATCCGCGCGTGCTCTATGCCGCGACGTGGCAGGTGCGGCGCACCGCGTGGTCGCTGGTGGACGGCGGCGCCGGGAGCGGGCTCTACCGCTCG
Organism: Gemmatimonadales bacterium; assembly: GCA_035266665.1. Lineage (GTDB taxonomy): Bacteria > Gemmatimonadota > Gemmatimonadetes > Gemmatimonadales > GWC2-71-9 > DATFMZ01. Next base: position 3,458 of record DATFMZ010000030.1, read on the forward strand.
AGCGACGGCGGCACCACCTGGCGACGCCTCGAGGGACACGGCCTTCCCGCTGGCGTCTGGGGCCGCACGTCGGTCTCCGTCGCCGCCGACGGGCAGCGCGTCTACGCCCTCATCAACGCCCAGGACGGCGGGCTCTATCGGTCGGACGACGCCGGCCGCACCTGGGCGCTCATCAACGCCGACCAGCGCATCCGCCAGCGGCCGTGGTACTACTTCCAGGTCAAGGCC
>DATFMZ010000031.1:0-16279 GCA_035266665.1 Gemmatimonadales bacterium
GAACATCATGGATCTCGGCCTGGTGTACGACGTGGCAGTCGAGGGGGGCGAGGTCAGCATCTCGATGACGTTGACCTCGCCGGGCTGTCCGTCGGGTCCCGAGATCCTCGGGGAATCGGAAGAGGTGGTGCGAGGGCTCGAGGGTGTCGAGGACGTGAAGATCGAGCTGGTGTGGGAACCCTTTTGGACGCCCGAGCGGATCGATCCGCGCGTGCGCGCCTTTCTCGGGCTGTAACGCCTAGCCGTCGCCGCGCACCGCCGCGAGCAGCTTCCCTTCATCCATCGCCTCACGCTGCCAGCGTCTGAGCTCGCCGATCTGGTCGAGCTCGGCCGCGGCGCGTGGCGCCGTCCGCGCAATCGCGTGGAGCGTTCCGTTCGGACAGACGAGGCCGGGGTCGAGCCGCACCGCTTGAGCACGCTCGGCACGGAGCGTCCGCAGGCGCTGGTAGCGGGCGTCGGCCTCCGGATCGGGCTTCGGTCGGCGCGTCCGCTCGATCACGGGCCACTCCGATCGTGGCAAGGCGAGCGCTTCGCCGACCGCGGCGAGGACCTGGGGGCCGTGGCGTCGTGCGAGGGCGCTCGGCAGATCCCGTACCTCCGCGAGCTCGGTGGGCGAGGTGGGGACGGCCTTCGCGATCGCCATCAATGCGTCGTTTCCCATGATCCGAAACGGCGCCCGATCGAGCTCCGCCGCGAGCCGGTCGCGCCAGGCAAAGAGCGCACGCAGGACGGCGAGTGAGCGCGGTGCAAGCGCCTTGGCGCCTTTGAGTTTGAGATAGGCGTCTTCCCCCGCGGCGCCCGGGCTCCAGTGGACCCCTTCGAGGCGTTCGAACTCTTCCTCGGCCCACGCGAGGCGCCCCAGTTTCCGGAGGGCGTCGGCGAGCACGTCCCGGAGCTCGGGTAGATGCGCCGTATCGTTCGCCGCGTAAGCGATCATCTCCGGCGTGAGGGGCCGCTGCGACCAATCGGCGCGTTGCAGCTTCTTGCTCAACCGGAGGTCGAAGTACTTCGCGAGCAACGCGCCGAGGCCGAACGCGGTCTCGCCCGCGAGCTGCGCGGCAATTCGCGTGTCCCACAGCCGTCGTGCCGTGAAGCCGTAGTCTCGATCGAGGATGCGGAGATCATAGTCGGCGTCGTGGAAGATCTTCTCGATCTCCGGATCGGAGAGGAGGTCGCCGATCGCGCGCAGATCGTCGACCGCGAGCGGGTCCACGAGCGCGGTTTCACTCGCGGAGCTTGCCTGGATGAGGTAGACGCGATCGACGTACCGGTGGAACGAGGCTGCCTCGGTGTCGAGCGCGATGCGCGATTGGTCACGGAGGCGAGCGGCCAACCGCTCGAGCGCGGCGCCGTCCCGGATGACTTCCGGCGAGGGCTTGGAGTCAGTTCGATCGGTCATGGATGGGTCGAATCATCGCCAGGTGACGCCGTGAACACCAGCGTGCGTTGGAATCCGGTGTGCCCGCGCGATAAGTTGTGCCGGACTTCGCTTCGGGCGGTGAGTAGTGGCGGACCTTGCGCCAGTCGATCTGACGGTCTTTCCCGACGATTGTGATTCGTACGGACATCTGAATCAGGCGAGCGTGGTTCGTCTCTTCGAGCGCGCGCGCTGGGAGGCGTTGGCCCGGGGTCCGGGAATGGATGTCTTCAGCCGGAATGACGCATGGCCGGCAGTCCGGAAGGTGACGGTCGAGTATCGCGCGCAGGCGTTTCCCGGTGAGGTTCTGCGTTTCACCCTCGAGCTCGCGCATCACGGCCGCACGAGCTTCACGCTGAGGCAAGCGGCGCGGCGGGTGGGCGACGACGTGCTCGTGGCGGACGGTGAGTTCGTGTTCGTGTGTCTCGGCCCCACGGGGAGCCCGGTTCCCGTCCCCGCCGAGGTGAGCGGGTTCTTCGGCGAGCGCCCGTCGCGGCTCGGCATGGCGCAACGCCGCGCGGTGCGCGGGGTGTCGTTGGCCTTCGACGCGCACGGAGATGGTCTTCCCGTCCTGTTCCTCCACGCCTTTCCGCTCGATCGGTCCATGTGGCGTCCCGTGTCGGCCGCGCTCACCCGCTACCGCCGCATCACACCCGACCTCCGGGGGTTCGGTGCGTCCGACGTTCCGGACTCCGGATATTCCATCGGGGAATACGCGGCCGATATGGCGGAGCTCGTGCAGGCGCTGCGCGCGGGACCCGCCGCGGTCTGCGGCATCTCGATGGGTGGATACGTCGCGTTCGAGTTATACCGTCGCCATCCGGAGATCGTTCGGGCGCTGGTGCTGGTGAATACGCGGGCCGAGCCCGACGACGCCGAGGGACGCGCGCGGCGCGACGCGATGATCGCCCGTGTACGGCGCGATGGCTGCGGCTTCCTCGCGGACGAGATGCTTCCCAAACTCCTCGCGCCGGAGTCGCATGCCACGCGGCCCGAGGTCGTCTCGCAGGTCCGTACGATCATCGGGCGCGCGCATCCGAACGGCGTCGCCGGCGCGCTCGCGGCGATGCGTGATCGTGGGGATGCCACGCCGATCCTGCCCACGATTCGCGTCCCCACGCTGGTGATCGCCGGCCGCGGCGATCAGTTGATCGCTCCCGCGGCGCAGCGCGCGATGGCCGACGCGATCCCGGAGGCGCACTTCACGCAGTTGCCGGATGCGGGCCATCTCGCGCCGCTCGAGCAGCCGGTGAACACGGGTCGCGTGATCGGAGAATTTCTGGAAGCCCTGCCGTGAGAACTGCGGGTGGGGGCCGGGTTCCCGGCCCCCACGTGAGGAACTCTTAGCGTCCGCCGCTCGGCGGCGTGCCACGCTGCCATCCGGTCCCTGGCGCATGCCGCATGGGGCCGCCCATCCCTCCCCGTGCGCCCGCGCCCATCATGCGGTGCTGCATTGCGTCGGCCCAGCCCTGCACCCGCGCGCTCTGCACCGGAGTGAGTACGGCCTTCGCGCCGAGCGCCGCGTTGATGGCCGCCCATTGCATCGCGCCCATCGCCTGGTGGGCGGCGTCGAACTCCGCCTTCACCGTCTTCGAATCGGGCTTCGCGGCATCCAACGCGTCACGGAGCGCCTTGAGATGACTCTGTTGATCCGCCCGCGCCTGATCCATGGCCTTGGTCGCATCGCTGTCGAGCTGCGAGAGACGGTCAACCTGCGCCTGCGTGAGGCCGAGCGCGTCCTTGTGGTCGAGCAGCGACTTCGGCGAGTAGATGCGCACGCGCATGGCGCCCTGCATCATTCCACGCATCATCGGACGCATCCCGCGCATGCGCTGCATGGCGAAGCCCCGCATCTGGCCCTGGCCCCGCATGTGCATCATCCCTCCCATGGGCGGCCCAGCCATCGGCCGCATCGCGCCTGCCGCAGGCGGCGGGGGGGGCGGTGTCGAATCCTGCTGCGCGCTCACCGGTGCCGCCAAGACCGCGAGCAGCGCGAGACTCGCGGGGAGCGAATGCCTGCCGAACATGACTTCCTCCTTCACGGACGTTGCGTGTGCTGCCTGTTGCTCCTTCGACAGGCGGATGGGTCCTGGCGTTAGCGTCCCGTTTTCTGAAGATCCCTTCGAAGAGATCTCAGAAAGCGTCCACGCCCGATCAGTGGCGCGGCGCGCCCGGTCTTACGTAGGTTTCGATCATCACCGATCAACGGCAGGGGGCCCTGCGATGAGCGGGCAAACGACAGCCACCCCGACGACGCCGGCTGGCGCCCACGAGGTGCGCGACAGAGTGGTCATTCGCTTCGCCGGAGATTCCGGCGACGGCATGCAGCTTACCGGCACACAGTTCACCCGAGAGACGGCGCTCGCCGGCAACGATCTCTCGACCTTCCCCGACTATCCGGCCGAAATCCGCGCGCCGGCGGGCACTACCTTCGGCGTGTCGGCCTACCAGATCCAATTCGGCTCGACGGAAGTCTTGACCGCGGGCGACGAGCTCGACGTGCTCGTCGCCATGAATCCGGCGGCGCTCAAGGTGACGCTCAAAGATCTCCGCCTCGGCGGGACGATCATCGCCGACACGGGGTCTTTTTCCGAGCGGAATCTCGCGAAGGCGGGCTACGAGACGAACCCGCTCGAAGACGGATCGCTCGCACCGTATCAGCTGATCCCGATCGACATTTCGAAGCTCACGCTCGATTCGGTGGCCGAGTTCGGCCTCTCCCAGAAGGAAGCGCTCCGCTCGAAGAACATGTGGGCCCTCGGGCTCGTGCTGTGGATGTACGGACGCGAGCGGGCCGCCACGATCGAGTATCTCGAGCGGAAGTTCGCCAAGAGCCCGGAGATTCTCGGGGCCAATCTCGCCGCCCTGAACGCCGGGCACGCGTACGGCGAAACGGCGGAAATGTCGGGCACCCTCGCCAGCTACACGATCTCGAAGGCCGATGTCGAGCCGGGACTCTATCGGACGGTGAGCGGGACCGAAGCGCTGGCCTGGGGTCTCGTGACGGGCTTGAAAAAGGCTGGTCTCGAGCGTCTCATGCTCGGCTCCTACCCGATCACGCCGGCCTCGCCGCTGCTCCACGTGCTGGCGGGCCTCAAGCAGTACGGGGTGATCACCTTCCAGGCAGAAGACGAGATCGCCGCGGTCTGCTCCGCGATCGGGGCGTCCTACGCTGGGGCGCTGGGAGTGACGTCGAGCTCGGGTCCGGGGATCGCCCTCAAGACCGAAGCGATCGGCCTCGCCATCGCGGCGGAATTGCCGCTGGTCGTAGTCAACTCGCAGCGCGCCGGGCCATCCACCGGGCTGCCGACCAAGACCGAGCAGTCGGACCTGTATCAGTCGGTCTATGGGCGAAACGCCGACGCGCCACTGGCAGTGGTTGCGTCTGCTACTCCGTCAGATTGTTTCGAGACGGCGATCGAGGCCGTCCGGCTTGCCGTGAAGTACATGACGCCGGTCATCCTGTTGACGGATGGGTACTTGGCGAACGCCGCGGAGCCATGGCTCATTCCCGATACGGACGACGTCGCGCCGTTTCCGGTGGCGTTCCGTACCGATCCCGAGGGATTCCAGCCATTCCTGCGAGATTCCGACACGCTGGCGCGGGTGTGGCCCAAGCCGGGTACGCCCGGCCTGCAACACCGGATCGGCGGCATCGAGCGTTCGTACGATTCGGGCAACATCTCGTATGATCCGGCGAATCACCAACGCATGACGGAAACCCGGGCCGCCAAGATCGCCGGCATCGCGGACGACATTCCGCTCCAGGAGGTCGCGGTCGGGGAGTCGACGGGCAAGCTCGCGGTCGTCGGGTGGGGATCGACGTTCGGCGCGATCTACCAGGCCGTGCGCCGCGTCCGTGACGAAGGGTACCAGGTGTCGCACATCCATCTGCGGCATCTCATGCCCTTCCCGAAGAACCTCGGCGAATTGCTCGCCGGATTCGATCGGATTCTCGTGCCGGAGATGAACAACGGTCAGCTCGTGACGATGCTGCGCAGCACCTATCTGCTGCCGGCGGAGGGGTTGAACAAGGTCACCGGCAAGCCGTTCAAGGTCGCCGAGGTCGCCGATGCGATCCGGTCCCGATTGGAGGCATAGCGATGGCAACCGCCGTCTCTCCCGCCGTTCCGCATTCGCCAAAAGACTACGCCTCGGACCAGGAGGTCCGCTGGTGTCCCGGGTGCGGTGACTACGCGATTCTCAAGGGCGTGCAGAAAGCGCTGGCGGAGTTGAATGCCAGCCCCGAGAACACGGTCTTCATCTCGGGCATCGGCTGCGCGGCCCGGTTCCCGTACTACATGTCCACGTACGGCTTCCACACCATTCACGGCCGCGCGCCCGCAGTCGCGACCGGTGTGAAGCTCGCCAATCCGGATCTCGACGTCTGGGTGATCTCCGGCGACGGCGACGCGCTGAGCATCGGAGGCAACCACCTGCTCCACCTGCTTCGTCGCGACGTGAACTTGCAGTTCCTGCTCTTCAACAACGAGATCTACGGACTCACCAAAGGGCAGTACTCACCGACCTCGCGGCGCGGCACGCGCTCGCCCTCGACGCCGCAGGGCTCGCTCGACACGCCCGTCTCGGCCGGCGCGGTGGCGCTCGGCGCCGGTGCGCGATTCGTGGCGCGCGCCGTGGACACCCAGCAGCCCAAACTCATCCAGGCGCTCAAGCGCGCGCACGACCACCAGGGCACGGGGTTTGTCGAGATCTTCCAGAACTGTGTGGTCTTCAACGACGGGATCTTCACCGAGTTCACCGAGAAAGCGGTGGCCGCCGACAAGCAGCTGCACGTCGAGCATGGCAAGCCGCTGCGTTTCGGCAAGACGGGCGAGAAGGGTATTCGCCTCGATCCCACGCGCCTGACGCTCGAAGCGGTGACCGTGGGGGAGAACGGCGTCACCGACGACGATATCCTGGTGCACGATGAGACCAACAAGGTGCTCGCGCAGATGCTCGTGGCACTCGAGCCGCCCGAGATGCCGGTGGCCCTCGGCGTGATCTACTGCCAGCCCACGACCACGTCGTACGAAGTGGACGTCTACGCGCAGATCGCGTCGGTTGGCGCGCAGAGCGACGACCTCAACGGACTGCTTCGTAAAGGGCAGACGTGGGAGGTGCTGCCGTAGCTCCGCCAGGTTGCCAACGTCGGTCAGGGGCGGTCGGAGACGGTCGGGGTGAAGGTCGAAGGGCGGAGATGCGCGAAGCATCTCCGCCCTTCGTGCACTTCGACCGTCTGTGTCCGACCGTGACCGACTCCGACCGGATTCAGACCGCCTCGACCACCCCCTGCTCCTTCGCGAACTCGGCGAGCATGTCGTCGAGCGTGCGCGAGTGGTGCATCGAGCAGAACTTCGGCCCGCACATCGCGCAGAACTCGGCGCTCTTGAAGTACTCGGCCGGAAGATCTTCGTCGTGGTATTCGCGCGCGCGCTCGGGATCGAGCGAGAGCCGGAACTGCTCGTTCCAGTCGAACTCGTAGCGCGCCTTGGAGAGGGCGTCGTCCCGGTCGGTGGCGCCGGCTCGACCGCGCGCGATGTCGGCGGCGTGCGCCGCGATCTTGTAGGCGATCACGCCCTGACGCACGTCTTCGGCGTTCGGCAGACCGAGGTGCTCTTTCGGCGTCACGTAGCAGAGCATGTCGGCGCCGTACCAGCCGATCATCGCGGCGCCGATGGCGCTCGTGATGTGATCGTAGCCCGGCGCCACATCCGTGACGAGCGGTCCGAGCGTGTAGAACGGCGCCTCGTGGCAGACTTCCTTCTGCTTCCGCACGTTCATCTCGATCTGATGCATCGGGATGTGGCCCGGTCCCTCGACCATGACCTGGACGTCGCGTTCCCACGCGCGCGTGGTGAGCTCACCCAGTGTGTCGAGCTCGGCGAATTGCGCCTTGTCGCTCGCATCGTGAATCGAGCCCGGCCGGAGGGAATCGCCGAGCGAGATCGTCACGTCGTACGCGCGCAGGATCTCGAGCAGCTCGTCGTAGTGCTCATACAGGGGATTCTGCTTGCGGTGCGCCATCATCCAGACCGCCATGAGCGAGCCGCCCCGGCTCACGATGCCGGTGACGCGTCCGTAGACGAGCGGGAGATGCTCGAGCAGAATCCCGGCGTGGATCGTCATGTAGTCGACACCCTGCTTCGCCTGGTGCTCGATCATGTCGAGCAGGCCCTGGGCCGTGAGCGCCGCCGTCTCCTCGACGTCGAGGATCGCCTGGTAGACCGGCACCGTGCCGATCGGGACCGTGGAGTGCGCGATGATCGCCTCACGTGTCTCGTCGATCTGTTCGCCGGTGGAGAGATCCATCACGGTGTCCGCGCCGTACTTTACCGCGAGATTGAGCTTTTCGAGCTCCTCGGGGATGCTCGACGTGACGGCGGAGTTCCCGATGTTCGCGTTGATCTTGACCTTGGCGACCTTCCCGATCGCCATCGGTTCGAGTTTCCCCGCGAGGTGGTGAATGTTGGCCGGGATGACGAGACGTCCCCGGGCGACTTCGTCCCGGATCACCTCCGGGGCCAGGTGCTCGCGCTCGGCGACGTACCGCATGGCATCGGTGATCTCACCGCGACGGGCGAGATACATCTGGGTGGGGCAGGGTGTGGTCGTGTTGGGCATGGGACTTCCTCTCTGCGGACTCCCTCCGCCGGTTTGAGCCGGATCAGGTTCAAAGGGTATGATCTCAGCCCGCCTGGTGGCCATGGCGGGCACCCCCGTCACGGTGCAATCTAGTGGGATGACCTTGCGAGACAACGCTTCCGGGCGGCTCGATTAGAATGCAGAGAGCGTCCGGTTTCCCGTTGGAGGGGATGTGACTCGTCAGTGGAAGGTAGTGGCAGCCGTTTGCGCCGTCGTGACGGGCGCCGCGTGCGCCCGTAGCAACGGCGGCGGCCGGAGCGGCGCGACGGCGAGCGCGGCGGCGGGCGCACCACCCGCCGCGCAGAGCTTCGTGGGTCTCCAGTATCCGCCCTTCCCCGAAGGGCTCGACGAACAGGGCGGTACCATGCTCGCCGTCGGCGGGAAGATGGAGTTCGCGCTGAACGTGGTCTCGCGCGACAGCACCACGTACGTCTGGTTGAGCCGCCTCACGGAGCGGAACGCCGAGGGGGAACCCGGCTTCGAGGTGCGCGCGGCGCTGCTGGTGCCGCCGCTCGATTCGGGGGAGGTCCTGCTCGTGGGGCGCTGCCGTATGGCCGGGGCGTCCGACGCGGGCGATCGCAGCATCGTCGCCATCGCGCGGACGGCGGGGCACGAGGCGGAGGCTGACCTCAGGGATATTCGGGAGGCGTGGCGCGCCGACGTGGCGAAGGAGGCCTTTCGTGAGCTTCCCGCCGACAGTGTCGTGTGCGCTAACGAGGTCCTTCAGGGATGAGCACCGCGTGCCTCGCCGATCGTGTCGCCCTGGTTACCGGGGGCACCGGGGCGCTCGGCGCTGCCGTGGTGCAGCGCCTCAATGCCGACGGGGCGTCGGTGCACGCCACCTGGCGGAGCGAGACCGAGCGTGATGCGTTCGTCGCGGCGCACGGCGGGTCAGTCCCCGTCACGCTGCATCGTGCGGACGTGACCGATGCACAGTCGGTCGCGGCGCTCTTCGACGAGACCGGCCCGGTGCACATCCTGGCGAACGTCGTGGGGGGCTTTGCGCTCGCTCCGCTCGCGGAGACGAGCCCGGAGCTCTGGCGGAAGATGCTCGCCCTCAACGCCACGAGCGCGTTCCTCTGCAGCCGCGCGGCGGTGACCGGAATGCGGCGTGCCCGGGGCGGGCGCATCGTGAACGTCGCCGCCCAGCCGGCGCTGGGCCGCGGCGCCGCATCCATGAGCGCCTACGCCGCCTCGAAAGCGGCCGTGCTCAATCTCACCTATTCGCTCGCTCGGGAGCTCGCACCGGACGGGATCACCGTCAACGCCATCGTGCCGTCGGTGATCGACACGCCCGCCAACCGCGCGGCGATGCCCGACGCCGACCGCAGCACTTGGCTCGCCGCCGAGGAGATCGCGGGCGTGATCGCGTTCCTCGCGAGCGACGATGCGGCGATCGTCACGGGAACGGCCGTGAACCTGAGCCGTGAGGGGTGAAGCGCTAGACGAGCTGCGGCGCGTTCGGTGTCTCGCGCGCCATCTTCCGGCCGTACCGCTTCTCCGAGGCGTGATGCTTGTTCCACTCTTCTCGATAGCAGAACGGGTCGAGGCCGGTCGCGCGATCGACCGCGAGCACGCCGTCGAGATGGTCGATCTCGTGTTGCAGCAACTCGGCCAGCTCGCGCTCGGCCGCGAGCTCGTGCTCCCGGCCGGCCAGATCGAGATAGCGCACCACGATGCGATACGCGCGGTGCACGCGCACCAGGAGATTGGGAATCGAGAAGCAGTCGTCCCAGACGGCGAAGTCACTCTTGCCGATGTCGACGATCTCCGGGTTGACCAGATGGAGTGGCTCGTCCACCTCGATGTAGATCAGTCGGATCGGCGCGCCGATCTGCGGTGCAGCGAGCCCGCGCCCGATTCCCTGTCGGGCCCGCAGGTCGCGCAGGGTCTCTTGGAGATCGTCGGCCACGACCCGCACGGCGGGCGAGCGCGGGTTCTTGACCGGAGCGCACTTCGTGCGGAGGATCGGATCGCCGAGAAGGCGTACTCTATGAACTGCCATCGTCGGGCTCGCTTTGGCGTCTGGTCAGCCCAATGTAAGGAAAACCGATGCTAGCGGCCATCGTTCTGGCGGCCGGTGCATCGCGGCGGATGGGCACTCCCAAGGCCCTGCTGACGCACGGCGGCGAGCCGTTTCTCTCAGGAATCGTCAAGGCCGCCTACGCGGCCGGCGTAGAGCGGCGCGTTGCCGTGCTCGGCTACATGGCAGACAAGATATTGTCTGTCATAGACTTGACAGGTGTACAGGTGGTCCGGAGCACCGAGCTCGATGCCGGGCCGATTGGATCCGTTCGCGCCGGGATATCAGCAGTAGGTAACCACCCGGTTGACGGTATTCTCGTGTGGCCCGTTGACCGACCGCGCGTCCACGTGGAGACGGTTCGGGCGCTGGTCGAGCGATTCGAGCAGACGGGCGGTCCGATCGTGGCGCCCAGATTTCAGGGCCGCCGCGGTCATCCGGTCATCTTTGCAGAGACGCTCTTCGAGGAGCTCCGCCAGGCGCCCAACGATCAAGGCGCCCGCGCGGTGGTTCGCCGGGACCAAGCGCGAGTGGTGGAGGTCGAAGTGGACGACCCAGGCGTGGTCGAGGACATCAACACGCCGGACGACTACAGAAAGTTGGTGCGCGAAGAGAATGCTCGGAGCGACGACATAGCATAGTAGTTGTTACAACTACGCATCAGTTCTGCCCCAAATCGACCTCAATTCCCTCCTCCCGCACCCGCGCGGACGAGCCGAACCACCGACGGGATGTCCAGCGAGTCCGTCTCGATTCCGTAGAACGCATCGTCCCGTACCGCCATCAACTGGAAACCGACCGGGAGCTCGGTGACGCCCAGATACCGTCCCCCGGCGTCGAAGACGTCCCACTGGCGCGAGCCCTTCTGCATGTCTCCCAGGGACAGCGCGGCACCGCTCCCCTTCATCTCGCCGATGGTCGCGATGTGCTGCACCATCAGCATGCCGCCCGGGAGGCCACGAATCACTCCCAGGGCCGGGTAGTACTCCGCGAACTCGACGTTGTGAATCATCTGATCGATCACGGGCTTCGCGCGGTCCGAGCCGAGGCGCGAGAGCTGCTTCGTGAGCACGTCGCGAAAGATCTGCGTGAACGTCTTCTGATCGGTCTCGGTGACGGGTTGGCGCGTGGCGGGCTTGGTGATCACCATCCGGAGCGCGCCGGTCGAGTCGTACACCGACAGGCGGTACTCGGAGTTCACGCCGGCAATTACGTGTCCGTCCGGCGTGTCTCCCCAGATGCCCTCGGGTTCGAAGAATCGGAACTTCATGGCGGCCGGCCCCTTGCTCATGTCCGGGACGAAGCCGACCGGGAGATGGAGCAGGGTGTCGCGTACAGATCCTTCCGTGTCGAGCACGAGGAGGTCGTTGCGGGGCGCTCCCGTCTGGCCCGGCAGCGCGAGGCTTCTGACCTGCTCGAGGAGCGCACCGTCGGGCAACACTCCCCACGCCGCGGGTACACCCTGGGCGACGGAGAGTGGGAAGGAGCGCACCGGCTGGCCGTCGGGCGCGAAGACGTCCATCCGCAGGTTGCCGACATCCGGCACGAAGATGGTGTCGGCACGCCCCACGAGAATCGTGCTGACGGCGGCGCCGAGCTGTCCGGGGCCATTGCCGGGCGCCCCGAATGTCCGGACGAAGGTGCCGGTGGAGTCGTACTCGCGAACGTTGTGCCCCAACGCGTCGACAACCAGGATGTCGCCGCGACTGTTGATGGCGATCCCGCCGACCTTGCCGATCTGATAGTTGGGATCCGGCCGAGACGCGTCGATCCGGAGCGTTTCGCGAAACATCCAGGCACTGTCCGTCGCCCATGCTCCCCGCGCGGCGTTCGTCACCAACTTGACGCCCGCGCTGTCCCGCACCTGATACGCGCTGGTCTCTCCACGGCCCGCGCACGCGGCCCCCGCGAACGGGGCATACGCCGCCAGCAGGACAGCCACGATCAGTTTCCGTCTCATCGCATCCCTCCCCCCCGACCGATACACACGCTCGTCGGCGCCGCCAAGGTAGGGCAGAATGTGCGGTGCGCCAAACCGAAAATCCGGGACAGCGGTGCGATATCGCGCGCGGCGGCTCGAAGTCGCTAGCGTAAAATGGTATATGACAACAAGTTATAAATAGCAAACAAAATCATTGAATTAGTTGCCAAGCACGTGCCCACCGGCTAAATTTTTACTTCCATGACGACGTTGCCCCCGGCGCTCGCTGCGCACAAAGGTCTTCGCGGCCAGATCCTGCTCGCGCTGAAACGCGCTCAGCCGCTCACGGCGCAGGAGCTCGCCGAGCATCACCGTGTGACTGCGAACGCCATTCGCCGGCATCTCAAGGAGCTCGAGGCCGAACGGTTCGTCGAGTACGTGCGCGAACAGCGTGGCCAGGGTGCTCCGACGTACGCCTATCGGCTGACCGAGGCGGGCGAGGCGCTCTTTCCGACGTTGTACGAAGAGGCCCTGACCGCGCTCCTCACCTACCTCGAACAGAGCGGTGGTCGCGACGAGATCCGCCGGTTCTTCGAGCACCGATTCCGCGCGCAGGCTGCGGAGCTCAGCGCCCGGCTCGCCGACGCGGACGTGGAGGAGAAGGTCGCCGCGGTGGTCGATCTCCTGAGCGAGCAGGGCTTCATGGCCGATTGGACCGTGGAATCGGGAACGCTGAAGATCGCCGAGCACAACTGCGCGATGCACGCCGTGGCGGAGCAGTTCCCCGAGGTGTGCGATACCGAGCTGGTCTTCCTGCGCGAGCTGCTCGGCGTGGACGTGGAGCGCCAGAGCCACATCGTGCGCGGCTGTAACGCCTGTGAATATGCCATCAACGTCGTCCCGCTCACGAAGCGTGGCGACGACGAATCCGTGGAGCACGCATGACGTCGATCGAAACACACGTCACCCAACCGTACAAGTACGGCTGGACGACCGATATCGAATCGGAGACGGTTCCCGCGGGGCTGAGCGAAGACATCATTCGCCTCATCTCGGCCAAGAAGGGGGAGCCGGAGTGGCTGCTCGAGTGGCGGCTCAAAGCGTACCGGCACTGGGTCACCATGACCGAGCCCACGTGGGCCAACGTGAAGTATCCGCCCATCGACTACCAGGCCATTCATTACTACGCCGCTCCGCGCCGCGACAAGGCGGCGAAGAGCTTGGACGAGGTGGATCCCAAGCTGCTCGAGACGTTCGAGAAGCTCGGCATCCCAATCTCCGAGCAGAAACGGCTCGCCGGCGTGGCGGTGGACGCGGTGTTCGACAGCGTGTCCGTGGCGACGACGTTCAAGGAGACGCTCAAGGAGGCGGGAGTGATCTTCCTCCCGTTCTCGGAAGCCGTCCGCGAGCATCCCGACCTCGTCCGGCGCTACCTCGGCTCGGTCGTGCCCTACAACGACAACTACTTCGCCGCGCTCAACTCGGCCGTCTTCACCGACGGGTCGTTCGCCTACGTCCCGAAGGGCGTGCGCTGTCCGATGGAGCTTTCGACGTACTTCCGCATCAACGCGATGGCCACCGGACAGTTCGAGCGAACGCTGATCGTGGCCGAAGAGGGGGCCTACGTGAGCTACCTCGAGGGCTGCTCGGCGCCGATGCGGGACGAGAATCAGCTGCACGCCGCGGTCGTCGAGCTCGTGGCGCTCGACGACGCACAGATCAAGTACTCGACCGTCCAGAACTGGTATCCCGGTGACGAAGAGGGCAAGGGCGGCATCTACAACTTCGTGACGAAGCGCGGCAAGTGCGCCGGCGTGAACTCGAAGATCTCGTGGACGCAGGTGGAGACGGGTTCGGCCATCACGTGGAAGTACCCGGGCTGCATCCTCCAGGGTGACAACTCGATTGGCGAGTTCTATTCGGTGGCGGTGACCAACAATCGGCAGCAGGCCGACACCGGCACCAAGATGATCCACATCGGGAAGAACACGCGCAGCACGATCGTCTCGAAGGGCATCAGCGCGGGGAAGAGTCAGAACACCTATCGCGGCCAGGTGAAGATCATGAAGGGCGCGGCGGGCGCACGGAACTACTCGCAGTGCGACTCGATGCTGATCGGCGACCAGTGCGGTGCGCACACGTTTCCGTACATCGACGTGCGGAACAGCACGGCCATCATGGAGCACGAGGCGTCCACGTCGAAGATCGGGGAAGACCAGATCTTCTACTGCCAGCAGCGCGGGCTCTCCGCTGAGGACGCGGTTTCGATGATCGTGAACGGGTTCTGCAAGGAAGTGTTCAAAGAACTGCCCATGGAGTTCGCGGTCGAAGCGCAGAACCTGTTGGGTATCAGCCTGGAAGGGAGTGTCGGGTGACGATGTTGCAGATCAACAACCTGCACGCCTCCGTCGAGGGGAACGAGATCCTCCGGGGCGTCGATCTCACGGTGAACGCGGGCGAGGTGCACGCCATCATGGGGCCGAACGGCTCCGGCAAGAGCACGCTCGCGCAGATCCTCGCCGGGCACCCCGCGTACGAGGTCACCGAGGGGTCGGTGACCTACGAAGGCCGGGACTTGCTCGACATGGATCCCGAGGAGCGCGCGCGCGCCGGCGTCTTTCTCGCCTTCCAGTATCCGGTCGAAATCCGCGGCATCACCAACGCGTACTTCCTTCGGGCGGCGGTCAACGCGACCCGGAAGGCGAGGGGGCTCGATGAGCTCGACACGATCGATTTTCTCGACGTCCTCGACGAAAAGCTCAAGTCGATCGGCTGGGACGACAGCTTCATGAACCGACCGGTGAACGAAGGCTTCTCCGGTGGTGAGAAGAAGCGCAACGAGATCCTCCAGATGGCCGTGCTCGAGCCGAAGCTCGCGATCCTCGACGAGACCGACTCCGGGCTCGACATCGACGCGCTCAAGACGGTGGCTGAGGCGGTGAACAAGCTCCGTCGGCCCGACAATGCGACGATCGTGGTCACGCACTACCAGCGACTGCTCAACTACATCACGCCGGATTTCGTGCACGTCCTGGCGAGCGGCAAGATCGTGAAGTCGGGCGGCAAGGAGCTCGCCCTCGAGCTCGAGGCGCGCGGCTACGACTGGGTGAAGGACGAGGCCGCGTGATGACGGGTGGGACCTCGGTGCTGGAAAAGACCGCACGCCCCGATCATTGGGCCACGGCGTTCGAGGCCCTGCTGGCGGGCGACGCCGCGGGGCCGGAATGGCTCGTCCAGAGGCGGCGCGCCGCGTGGGCTGAGTTCGCCGAGTCCGGCTTTCCGACGACGCACCAGGAGGCGTGGCGTTTCACGAGCGTGGAGACGATCGCTAAGGGGACGTTCGTCGCGCCGGCAGCCGCTTCGGTCGAGCAGGCACGGCTCGATCCGTTCCTGGTGGGCGCGGAAGGCCGGATCACGGCGGTCGTCGTGAACGGTCGGTTCGACTCCGCGCTCTCGCAGACCGCAAACCTTCCCGACGGCGTCGTCGTGCGGAGCCTCGCGGAGGCACTCCGTGCAGGCGATCCCGTCGTCGAAGGGCATCTGGGCCGCTACACGGAGACCAGCGAGAATCCGTTTGCCCGGCTCAACACGGCGTTCATGACCGACGGTGTCTTCGTGCACGTGGGGCGCAACGTGTCGCTCGACCGTCCCATTCAACTCGTCTACGTGACGACCGGCGGCACACCCACCGTGACCCACCCGCGCACGCTCGTGGTCGCGGAGCCTGGCTCCACGGCCGAGGTGATCGAGACGTATGCCGGATTGGATGACGTGGCCTACTGGACGAACGCGGCCACCGAGGTGGTAGTGGGCGAGGATGCGAACATCGCGACCTGCCGGATTCAGCGGGAGTCCGAACGGGCGTTCCAGACCGCCATCACCCAGTCGTCGCAGGAGCGCGCGAGCATCTACGCCATCGTCGCGGTGGTGCTTGGCGCCGCGCTGTCGCGCCACGACATCAAGGCGGTGCTGAATGGCCCCGGGGCGGAAGCGACGCTCAACGGCCTTTCGATTCTGCGCGACCGCCAGCACGCCGACCACCATACCACCATCGAGCATGCCCAGCCGCACTGTAACAGCTGGGAGTACTTCAACGGGATCTACGACGATCGCTCGCACGGCGTCTTCAATGGGCGGATCGTCGTGCGGCCCGGCGCCCAGCGCACCGATTCCAAGCAGACCAACAACAACCTGCTGCTCACCGAAGATGCGCGGGCCGACAGGCAGCCGCAGCTCGAGATCTACGCCGACGACGTGAAGTGCACGCACGGCG
>DATFMZ010000032.1:0-7645 GCA_035266665.1 Gemmatimonadales bacterium
GTCGGCGTCTCGGTGGACCACAGCATGGGTGACGGCACGGCGATGTGCTGCGCGACCTCAATGCCCGTTCCGGGATCCAGGGCGAACGTCGTGTCCCCCCGGCCGACCTCATGACCGCCGCTGTCCACCACGACCGAGCGCAGTGTCAGGGTGCGCGACATCGCCCGGTCATTGTCGACGCGGGTCCGCACGACGACGTCGGCCCCTGCCGAGTCCACGTGCGGCGTGGTCACGTAGACTCCCCAGTGCCCCACGTGCACGGGATCGACGACGGTGAGCCAGACGTGGCGATAGATCCCGCTCCCCGAGTACCAGCGCGAGTTCGGCTGCTCGGAATTGTCCACGCGTACGGCGACCACGTTGATCCCCGGGACGACATCGTTCGTGACATCGTAAGAGAAGCTGACGTAACCATAGGGCCGATGTCCGACGTGATGGCCGTTGACCCAGACGTCGCTGTTCATGTACACGCCGTCGAACTGCAGCCACACTTCGTGTCCCCGCCATCCGCTCGGAAGGCGGAAGGCCTTCCGGTACCAACCGATGCCGGTCGGGAAGTACCCGCCACGCCCACCGGCCGGCGCATCCTTGGTAGGCACCCCCTCGATGCTCCAGTCGTGCGGCAGATCCACCCGTCGCCATCCCCGATCGTCGAAGCTCGGCTGCTGCGCGTTCGCGGGATCACCCAGGGTAAACTGCCATCCCGGATCCATCGCGAAGCGCTCCCGCTGGGCGGCGGCCGGAGCCGCCACCAGCGAGAGCGCCGCGAGCGTGAGCAGAAATGCCGCAGGTCGAGCGGTCACGCGCACCACGTCCTTCCTCTAGTGCTTCATCCCATGCAGGAAGTGTTCGGCGACGATCTTCGGCTGCTCCAGGACGCGCTTCGCCTGCGCATCCACGGCGAGCCGCACGAACTGTCCCATGCTCCAGACGAGCGGCGTCGCGCTCCCCGTGCCCTGGCCGAAGACGAATCCGCCACGTCCGGCATTGGCGCGATCCCACACCTGCTCCGGGATCATCCCACCGTCGTTGGCGAAGTGGAGCATTGCGTCGAGGTACGGGGCAGGATCCTTGCCGAGCGCGATTTCATACTCGCCGCGCTCTCCGGCGAAGATCGGCCAGACGCGACCGATACCCTCCCCGAGCCACGGACCGCCCCAAAACGTTTCGCCGTAGCCGTCGTGGTTGTAGCGGTAGAAGTCGGGACCGTTCGGCGTTTCGACGCGGATCGTCCTGTCGATCACCTTGAGCGAGTTTTCGATGGTGGGATCGTTGGCCGGCCGGATCCCGAGGCGCACGAGCTCCGTGAAGCCCTGATCCACCACGTCCCGCTCATCCCACTTCCCGCCTCCGTTGTGCACGTCGAGCATGAAGCCGTCGTTGGGGTCGGTATTGTTGTCGATCCGCATGTAGTAGGCCTTGATGCCCAGCGGCGTGCCGAGGTGTCCGGTGGTCGTGACCATCCACGACTCGATGTGGGACGCCCAGTCGTCGGCCGTCGTGAGGTAGCGCGTCGCGTCATCCGCCGCGCCGTTCGCCTTGGCGATCGCTGACGCGCAGACCAGACCCGCGATCTCCGCGGCGATGGTGGACGGCGAATACCCGCTCACCTCCTCCCACCGCTCCTGCAGCGTGGCGGGCCCATGGCTCATCACGAATTCGGCCGCCGGGCGGATGTGCTTCTCCCAGGTCGCGCGATCCGTGATCCCCAGCTGCCAGGCGAGGATGATGGGATACGCCTGCTCGTCCATCTGGATCGACGTCCAGTGCGGCTTCCCGTCGAGCCAGCTGTTCTGGGGGAAGCTGCCATCCGGCTTCTGCTGGACATCGAAGAGGTACCGGACGGAGCGCCGCGCCGTCGCCGTATCCCCCGCCACCATCAGTGACGTCGCGGCCTCATAGAGATCGCGTGACCAGACCAGGTGATAGCCGACCACCGACGGCTTGTCGGAGGCCACGGCGTAGCCCCACGGGATGCTCATCGAGGCGACGATCGCGCCGGGGTACGTCTTGTCTTCGTGCGCGCGCACCACCATCGCGGCGAGCTGGAACTCCTTCTCGTACTTGGGCGCCACGTGGGTCAGGCCGCGCAAATACTCGTGCCAGCCGGCCGCGTAGGCGGTCTGGATGGCCGCGAATCCGCGCGCGAGGCTCGCCTTGGCGGCGGCAAGGGCCTCCGCGGGATTCGCGCCGAATCCGAGTGCGAGGGTGAAGTGGCTGGCGTTCCCCACGCGCGCTACCTGGACGACGTTGCCGCTGTCGGCGCGCGCGAATTTCCAGGTGAGATGGTGATGCCGCAAGAGATCGGTGTAACCGTCGTTGACGCCGGCGAACCCGTTCGAGGTCTCCGCGAACCCGCCGCTCGCGACGAGCGCGGATGCAACGTCCGCCTTCCGGGCCACGAGGGCGCCGCCCTCCGTGTAGCCCGTATTCCCGTAGCCCGCATTCGCGAGGGCCGGCTGGTAGAGCACGTACAGGGAATCACCGGCAGGCCCCGTGAAGCGCACGTCGATCAGGACGGTGTTGTGCGCGGGGTCCGTCACGTAGGTCTTCGTGATGGTGAAGCGTCCGCCGGGACCGGTGTTGGTCTGGCGAAAGACGAGCGACCGGCCGTCCACCCGCGTGATGGCATGGTGCATGTCCCGCGACTCGATCCAGACGTGGTGCCCGTCGCTCACGGCGAGCTCGAGGCTCTTCACGTCGGCCTGGTCCACCCGCGGGTAGTAGATCTCGGTGAGCATCCCACCCTGGAGCGTGTACCAGACCTTCGATTGGGACGTCAGCGACGTGCCGATCCCGTCCTTGCTGGCGTGTGTCCACGTGGGGAGCTCGCCGGGGCCACCCGGCGCGGCCTGTGCCGCGACGGCCGCCGGGACGGCGAGGAGCACACACCAGGCGACAACTGCCGGTCGAATCGTGCGGAGCATTTCGGTTTGCCTCTCGTGTTGGTTTGCGATGCCGCTAAAGCGGCACCTCGGCCCACGCTGCTCGTGAACGGGCGCTTCTACACGTCGCCTCGGCGCGATTGCGATGCCGCTGAAGCGGCACCTCGGCCCGTTCTGCCCGTGAACGGGCGCTTCTACCAGTCGCCTCGGCGCTATTGCGATGCCGCTAAAGCGGCACCTCGGCCCGCTCTGCCCGTGAACGGGCGCTTCTACGCGTCGCCTCGGCGACAGATCGCCGAGTAGTCGCTTCAGCGACATCCTACACGCCGACGCGCTATCACGCGACGAAACATCACTGCGCTACCTCGATGCCCGGTCGAGCTCGAGCACTCGAAACTCCTCCGGCGTGAGCGTGCCCGCCGGAACGTAGCCCGTGATCCGGCCGTCCGTCCGTACCCGCAGCGCCGCAGCGCCCGGCCCGCCGAGCAGATTCTTCGCCACGTACCGGCCTGCCGGCAAGGCACCACCTCCAGACGTCAGCGCTACATGGTGCACGGCCGCCGAATCGAGATTCGCGACGACGAGCACCACCTGCGCCCCGTCCCGGCGGAGATAGGCCACCACGTGCGGGTCATCGGCCGAGAGCGGCACGAGCCGCCCGACCGCGAGCGCCGAGTTCGCTTTCCGAAGATGGATCAGGTGCCGGTAGAGATTGAGCAGCGAGTTGGGATTGCCGGTTTCCACGGCGACGTTCGCCGTCGCGGAATCGGACTGCGGCCGCTCCCACGGCGTGCCGGTGGTGAAGCCGACGCCGGGCCCTCCGGTCCACTGCATGGGGGTGCGGAGCCGGGGATCAGGCTTGTCGCCGATCATGCCGAGGGGCTCCCCGTAATAGACGAAAGGGAGCCCCGGAAGCGTGAGCAGGAGCGTCGCCGCGAGCCGTGCGCGATGCATGTTTCCGTGCAGCGCGGTCATGATGCGCGTCATGTCGTGGTTGTCGAGGATGGTCGAATACCGATAGAACGGCACCGTGTCCTGGAGCCGGAGATATCCGGCGAGCATCCCGCCGACCGTTCCACGATTGACCGCCGTCTTGAGCGAGTCGGCGATCGGGAACATGAAGTAGGACGTGAGCTGGTTCGGATAGTAGGTCAGCATCTCGCCGATGCTGTCCCACACCTCGCCGACGGTGAACGCCCCGGGGTCGATCTTCTCGATGTACGTGCCGTACTCGCGCAGATACTGGTGCGTGCCCTCGCAGTCCTTCATGCACTTCCCCTGCTCCACGAGATACTGCACCGCGTCGAGCCGGAGTCCGTCCGCACCCATCGTCGCGAGCCAGTACTTCGCGATCTTCATGCCCTCTTCGCGCACGGCCGGCGTGTCGTAGTTGAGGTCGGGCATCCCGCGGGAGAAGAGGCCGTAGTAGTACTCGTCGCGGACGGGAGACTTCCGCCAGACGGGCGCGCCCCACGGGCCGACGCTGTCGAGCGGAACCGGCGAGAACCGGTACCAGCTCCGGTACGGTGACGCGGTATCGTGCAGCGCCGCCTGGAAGTGTGGGTGTTGACTCGACGTGTGGTTCAGCACCATGTCCACGATCACCTTGATGCCGTGGGCGTGCGCCGCGGCGACGAGGTGCTTGAAGTCCGCGTTCGTGCCGTACACCGAGTCCACATCGTAGTAATCGCTGACGTCGTACCCGTGGTAGCTCGGCGACTTGGCGATCGGCATCAGCCAGATGCACGAGGCGCCGAGGTCGGTCTTCGAGGCGGGATTGCCGTCGTTGATGTAGTCGAGCTTCTCGATGAGCCCCTTCAGATCGCCAATGCCGTCCCCGTTGCTGTCGAAGAACGACCGGACGAACACCTCGTAACAGGTGGCTCCACGCACCCACGACGGCTCGGCGCGCTGCGCGGCGAGCGGCGTCACGGAGAGGAGCGTGGCGGCGACGGTGGCTCCCGTCACGAGCATCGAGCGCATCGGCTTCATCGTGTGCCCTCAGCGACGGGCCGGATGCGGACCGCCTGCCCGCCGCCCGGCGCCATCACGATGTGAAGGGTGGAATCGGCCGTCACCGGCCGGTGCGTAATCGTCACCGGCAGCGGGTTGCTCCGCCAATCGGCGTCGGGACCGTCCGCATAGATGTCCGCCACGTAGCGCGTTCCGGCCGTGAGGAAGGTGAGCGGCACGTCGAAGGTGCGCGCCGCCTCGTCGGTGATCGCGCCCAGGAACCAGGTATCCGCGTTCCGTTGCTTCCGCGCCACGATCACGTAGTCCCCGATCTTACCCGCAAGGACGGCCGTGGTGTCCCAATCCACCGCCACGTCCCGAATGAACTGGAAGGCCGGCTGGCCGGCGTAGTTCTCGGGAAGGTCTGCCGCCATCTGGAGTGGGGAATAGATCACGACGTAGAGCGCGAGCTGTTTGGCGAGCGTGGTGCGCGGCCGCGGATCCTCAGGCGTCCGCGGCGTCCCGGTCGGGCGCTGGATCAGGATGTCGAAGATCCCCGGCGTAAAGTCCATGGGGCCCGCCAGCATCCGCGTGAAGAAAAGAATCGTCGTGTGCTCGGGGGGATTCCCACCTTCCCCACCCCACGCGTTGTACTCCTGGCCACGCGCGCCCTCGCGGGAGAGCCAATTCGGCCACGTCCGGCGCTCGCCCGTATCCCTGAGCGGCTCGTGCGCGTCGATCATGATGTGATGCCGTGCCGCCACCTCCACCACGTGCCGCTGGTGGCGCACCATCGCCTGCCCCTGATGGGAATCCCCCTGGTCCGTCGTATCGCCCACGTAGCCGGTCTTGACCGCGCGAATGCCGAGCCGCTCATAGAGCGTGAACGCGCTGTCGAGCTGGCGGTCGTAGTTGGTGATGGCGGACGACGTCTCGTTGTGGCCGATGAGGGTGAGGCCCTTGCTCCGGGCATAGGCCGCGACGGCGGCGATGTCGAAATCGGGATACGCCTTGGTGAAGGAGAACAGGGGACCGTTCGCCTGCCAATTTCCGTCCCAGCCGACGTTCCATCCTTCCACCAGCGTCCCGCCGAGTCCGTTTGCGGCCGCGAAGTCGAGATAGCGCTCGGCGCGGGCGGTGGTGGCCCCGTGCTTCGGACCCGAGCCCCACGTGTAGAGGTTGATGTGCATCCCCCACCAGATGCCGTCGTACTTCATCGGCGTGATCCAGCTGGTGTCGTGGATCTTGCTTGGCGGATTGAGGTTGAGGCCGAGCACGGAGGGGACGAGGTCCTCCACCCGATCGGCGATCTGGATCGTCCGCCAGGGGGTGACGAACGGGGCCCGCCCCTTCACCGCCACGCCGTCGCGCCACGGCGAGAGCCAGATCTTGAGGGTCCGCGTCCCCGTCCCCACGAGATACATCCCGGCGTAGTCCTCGAGATCGGCCTCGTGAATCACCACCACCGGACCGTCCGTGAACTCCATGGTGAGCGGCACGTTCACCGTATCGAGCCGGCTCACCGGACTCTCAGAGTACAGGAACTCCTGGCGGTCGGGGACGGAGATGTTGGCGGGAATCCACCACGCGTGGGCGTTGTCGGCGAGCGCGAACTCGGTCAGCTCGCGCATCAGCTCGAACTTCCCGAGACCTCCGCTGTCCGAGACCTCGTATCGAAAGCCGATGCCATCGTCGAACGCGCGGAAGACGACCGTGAACTGCCGTCCCGGGCGGCGCATTTCGGCGACCCGGACACGCAGCTCGTTGTGATGGTCGCGCACGTGCGCGACCTCACCCCACGGCTGGGTCCACGTCGCATCCACGGAGTCGTACGCGACACCGGTGATGCGGAGCGACTCGGCAAGGGTGTCGGCCCCCCGGAACACAAAGCCGAGCCGCGAGGGCTGAATGATCGGCCGTCCCGCATGGCTGACGTCGTAGTAGAGACCACCATCACGGGTTTCGACGGTGACGACGTTGCGCCCGTCGGGTGAGGCGACCCGCGCACGCTGCTGTGCGGCGAGCGGCGACCCCGCCACGCCGAGAACCGCGACACCCACCACCGCGTAGCGCAATGCTCGTGACCACGCCCCCATCATCCCCTCCTCCCATTCCGTGCGGCCACGGGGCCCCACGTGTTGTGCGACGAATCTACTGCCGCGACGCAACGTCGATCGCCACGGCCGAATTGGCGTTCAGACTGAGCGCGACGGCACCGGTGGAGTCCACCACGACACTCGTGCCGGCGCAGGTGCTCCCGCTCGATCCGCCGGTGAGCAGATCGCAGTACGTCCCCGGAGCCATGCCCGTGGGAATCACTGCGGCTACCGCAGAATCTTCGCGGCTGATCGCCACGAATCCCTTGGCGCCCCGCGAGAACGCAATCGCGTTACTGCCGTCGTCCCACCAGTGGTTGACGTCGGTGCCGGCGACGACCTTCCGGAACCGGACCATGTTCAGAATATACGGGTCGCGGTGCTCGCAGACCCACTGCCCCACCGTGGCCGTCTCGAGACTCGAGGCGCAGACCACGTCCTTGGTATTTCCGTTCGCATCCGACGGCGGCCCCATGTTGTTCTCCTGGGGCCGCACGAAGGCATAGCTCGAGAGAATCTTCGGATAGCCGTAGGGCTGGGCCAGCATCCAGACGTTGGCGAGCCGGAAGACCTGACCGTCCCGGTAGCTGATGGTGCCCGTGTTGTGCTGGGTATCGTGGTTCTCGAGGAAGACCACCGCCTTGTCCGAGGGCATCAGCCCCCACGCGGTGGCCGAAAACTGGCTGCCGGCCGGCCCGTTCGGATTGAGTG
>DATFMZ010000033.1:0-5097 GCA_035266665.1 Gemmatimonadales bacterium
GGCCGTCTGCGAGTGGAACCGCATGACGAGCGACCGGGGGTCCTTGGCCCCGTAGCGTTCCCGCATGTGGCGCGCCCAGATGCGCCGCGCGGCCCGGAGCTTGGCGATCTCCTCGAAGAAATCGTTGTGGATGTCCCAGAAAAACGACAGGCGCGGCGCGAAGCTGTCCACGTCCAGGCCGCGTGCGATCCCCCGCTCGACGTACGCGAAGCCGTTGGCGAGCGTGAACGCCAGCTCCTGCGCGGCCGTGGCGCCGGCCTCACGGATGTGATAGCCGCTGATGGAGATGGTATTCCACTTGGGCGTGTGCTCGGCCGCCCACTCGAACATGTCCACGATGATCTTGAGCGCGGGCTCGGCGGGATACACCCACGCGTGCTGCGCCATGTACTCCTTGAGGATGTCGTTCTGCACCGTCCCCTGGATTTGCCGGATATCCACGCCCTGCCGCTCGGCCGCCGCGACGTAGAAGCAAAAGAGCATCGCCGCGGGGCCGTTGATCGTCATGGACGTCGAGACCTTGTCCAACGGTATCCCGTCGAAAAGTGTCTCCATGTCGGCGAGCGACGAGATCGCGACGCCGCACTTGCCGACTTCCCCTTCCGCCCGCGGGTGGTCGGAGTCGTAGCCCATGAGCGTCGGGAAATCGAACGCCACCGACAGCCCCGTCTGACCGCGTTGCAGGAGGAACTTGTACCGGCGATTGGTATCCTCCGCCGTGCCGAACCCGGCGAACTGGCGCATCGTCCAGAGCCGGCCACGGTACATCGAGGGATGGATACCGCGGGTGTAGGGATAGCTTCCCGGATAGCCGAGCGTATCGTCGTAGGCACCCGCGACGTCCGCGGGAGTGTAGAGCGGATCCACCGGGGCCGAGCTCTGCGTCGTGAATTCGGCGTCCCGGAGCGGTGCCGCCTCGTATCGGCGCTCCCACTCGGCGCGCAGGCCGTCATCGGCCATGGTCAGTCTCCTTGCGAAGTCCTGCGATGATTCGTTGGGCGAGCTCGTACGGACTCACGCCACCCGTCGCCACTCCCTCGAGCCCTTCCGCGAGCACGCGCTCGCCGATCCCGTCTTCCCATACCCACTGGCGCAAGTGGCGGTCCACGACGGCGCGCGTGTGGCGCGCCAGTCGCTCGCGGCGCCGGCGCTGCAGCTCACCCGACGCGGCGAGATACTCGTGATGGCGCTCGATGGTGTCCATGAGCACGTCCACGCCCTCGCCCGTGGTGGCGACGGTGGGAAGCACCGCGGGCTCCCAGTCGGTCTGTTCCGCAACGGCCGCCGCCCGCGGCTTCACACGCGGCGAGGGCCGATGATGCGGGGCGACGTGGCGGAAGGCATTGCCGCGGCGGATGCCGAGCATCACCTCGATTTCCTGCCGCAGCCGGTCGGCACCCGGACGATCGGCCTTGTTCACGACGAAGATGTCCGCGATCTCCATGATGCCGGCCTTGAGCACCTGGACGCCGTCGCCGGACTCGGGCACCAGGACGAGGATCGAGGTGTCCGCCGTCCCCGCGATGTTGAGCTCCGACTGGCCCACGCCGACCGTCTCGATCAAGATGCGATCGAAGCCGAAGGCGTCCACGACGTCGCAGACCTCGCGGGTCGTGGTCGCGAGGCCGCCCATCTCGCCGCGCGTCGCCATCGAGCGGATGTAGACGCCCTCGTCCGTCGCCATCGATTCCATGCGAATGCGATCGCCCAGCAACGCGCCGCCGCTGAAGGGGCTGGTGGGGTCCACCGCCACCACGGCCACGGTCAGTCCGCGTTGCCGGTACGCACGAATCAGCCCTTCGGTGAGCGTCGACTTCCCCGCGCCGGGGGGACCGGTGATACCGATCCGATGCGCGCGGCCCACCGATTCATGGAGCGCGGAAAGCAGCGCTTCGTATCCGTCCCCGCCGTTCTCGACCAGCGAAATCGCGCGGGCGAGCGCCGGCATCTTGTGCGTCTTGAGCCCGTCCAGCAGCGCGTCGATGGTCATGTCGTAAGTTCGCGTGGCGCCGTCGGCACTGGCAACCCGCGCGCTCACTCCGTGGGATCCCGGAAGAGCGTCTCGATATCGAGGCCGCGCCGGACGACCGGGCCGGACGATTCGGTCAGCGGCGACACGGCGCCGGCGGAAATGACGAGCTTCATGGCGTCTTCCACGGTCACGTTGACTGCCCGCATGCGCGATTCGGGCACCACCAGCAGAAATCCGGAGGTCGGATTGGGCGTCGTCGGGACGAACACGTTGACGCATTTCTCGCCGACCGCGCGCGACATCACGGGGGCCTCTTCATTCGTGACGAACGCGACGGCCCAGAGGCCGTCGGTCGGGTACGGCACCAGGACGCAGCGCTTGAAGATGCGGCGTTTGTGGGTGAAGAGCGTCTGCGCGATCTGGCTCGCCGCGTTGTAGATCCGGCCCGTCACGGGAAAGCGCACGAGGGCCCGGTTCCAGGCCCCGAGAATGCGCCGGCCGATGGCCTGATGCACGATCCAGCCCACGGCCACAATCACGAGCGCGAGGAGCAGGAACCCAAGCCCCGGGATGTGTACGCCGAGCGCCGCCTGGAGCGGCCGACCGAAGATGGCGTCGAGCCCGCTGAAGATCCACGACAGGACGAACACCGTGATGCCCGCGGGCGCCATCACGATCAGACCGACGAAGAAATACCGCCGGAGGCGCGCGAAGCGGCTCACGCATGCCCCCGATCGGGAGCCGCCGGCTGGACCGCGGCCACGGGCGCGCGACGGACGATCACGCGTTCGACGCGGGTGGCGGTGGCGGCCAGGACGTCGAACTCCAGGCCGTCGAGCACGATCCGCTCCCCGAGCCGCGGGATGCGGCCGAGCGATGCGGTGAGGAGTCCGCCCACGGTCTCCGCCCGCCGGGTGATCGGGAGGTCGAAGCGGGCCGCGAGCTCCTCGAGGGGCGTGGTGCCGTCCACCTCGGCGAGCTCGACGGGAGGGGACTCGGGCAGCCAGGCGGCATCGCGCTCGTCGAAGATCTCACCGACGAGCTCCTCGAGCAGATCCTCGAAGGTGGCGATGCCCGCGGTGCCGCCGAACTCGTCGAGAACGACGGCGAACTGCTGGCCCTCGCGCTGCATCTCGAAGAGCAGATCGCTGCATCGGCGGGAGGACGGCACGACCGCAACCGGTCGGATGGGCGGGGCGGCGGCACCCTCGGCCTGCAGGAGATCGAACGCGTAGATCATGCCGATGATCTGATCGAGCGACCCCCGATACACGGGGATCCGCGAGTAGCCGGACTCCGCGAAGATCATCGCGATCTCGGAGAGCGGCGCGCCCTCCTCCACGGCGACGATCTCCGTGCGCGGGGTCATCACTTCGCGCACCGGGCGCTCGGTGAAGGCGATGACGCCGGCGATCATCGTGAGGTCATCGACGCGGAGCGGCGCGTCGCCCGCGGCGGGACGGATCGCCGCCGACAGGTCGGCACGGGCCGGCGCCGCGGCCCGCGGCAGGAGCGGTCCCGCGACGCGCACCGTGCGATCGAGCCACGGGGCGGCAGCACGCACGATCGGTTCGGCCCACCGCCGGCCCAGCGCGCGGGGCAGCGCGAAGACCAACACCGCGAGCGCGGGCACCGCCACGACGAAGAGGCCGAGCACCGCGGCCGCGGGTGGCAGCGGCGAGAGCGCCGCCGCGAGGCCGAAGGCGGCGAGGGTGATGCCGGCACTCGCGAGCGCGGTCGCCGCCCCGAGCACGCGTCCCGGCGCCGAGAGGAGTGCCGTCGCGATCTCCGCGCCCCGGAGGCGTTGCGACACCCAGCGCGCGAGCTCGATGCGGCTCACCGCCGCCGTGCCCACGGCGACCGTCGTGCCCGCTCCCGCGAGCAGCACGCCGACGACGAGCAGGAGCCACGCGGTCACGAGTGCGTCCCCCGTTCCGCCGCGCCGATCTCCTCGCCCTCCGGATGCTCGAGGCGCTCGAAGTACACGCGCCGCACGCGGCGGCGCACGACGCGCTCGACGACCACGCGGAACTCCGCGATGCGAAGCTCTTCGCCGGGATGCGGCACGCGGCCGAGCTCGGAGTAGACCAGCCCGCCGACGGTCGACACCTCCGGGTGGTCGATCGGGACGCCGAGCGCGGCGGAGAGATCATCGAGGGTGACGCGACCGTCCACCCAGAACTTCTCGTCGCCCTCCCGCTCGATCTCGGGCTCTTCGTCCACGTCGTACTCGTCGCGGATCTCGCCGACCACTTCCTCGAGAATGTCTTCGAGCGTGACGAGTCCCGACGTCCCCCCGAACTCGTCCACGACGATGGCCAGGTGGGCGGGACCACGCTGGAAGTCGCGGAGCTGGGCCGCCAGGGTCTTCGTCTCGGGGACGTACTGGACCGGACGCACGAGCTCCTGCCAGCGCTCGGGCGGGGGGACCGCCCCCGCGATCGCGGGCACGAGGTCCTTGGCGTGGAGGATGCCGACGGTGTCGTCGAGACTGTCCTCGAAGACGGGCAGCCGCGCGTGCTCGCTCTTGCGCAGCTGCTCGACCACCTCGCGCCACGAGGCGCTCGCCTCGATGGCCACGATATCGAGCCGCGGAGTCATGACCTCGTCCACGCTCGTCTCGCCCAGCGAGAACACGCCGAGCAGCATGTCGCGTTGCGCCGTGCCGATCACACCGGCCTTCGTGTCACGAGACGGAAAGAGCGTGTGCGCCGCGCGGTCGGCGAGCGTGATCAGCCAGAGGAGCGGGCGGAAGCCGGCGAGGGTCGCCCGGGCGGGCCCGAGGGCACGGGTGGCGAGGTCGGGCATCAGCAGCCCGAGCGCGCGCGGTACGGCGTCGCCCACCAAATAGATCAACGCCGCCGCGAAGAGCGTCGTCGGAATGCCGGGCCAGGCCGGTTGCTCCCACCACCGCATGGCGACCGCCGCCGCCGTCGCGGCGAGCGCGAGCAGGGCGAGCCGCGAGATCTGGAGGGCGCGCGCCACCGGGACCGGCGCGCCGGACGTGAGGGGCGGGTCGCCGAGCGTGCGTACCACGTGGGGTGACTCGTCGGCCAGCGCGAGCAGCGCCGCCCACGCCGTGGCGCCCAGCACCGCGGCGCCGAGGAGCACGTAGGCCACGAGCG
>DATFMZ010000034.1:0-2742 GCA_035266665.1 Gemmatimonadales bacterium
CGGCCGGGGTCAGTCTCAAAATCCTGCGGGTAGACTTGCGCGCCATCGGCGGTTCGGCCCTCACCGCCGACATCAGCGTGCCGGAAACGCCAACTGAAGGTATCCCGCCGACCTATGTGCCGGCGCGCAACACCATCCTGCTGTCTCTGGCGCTTGCTTACGCCGAGGTGCTGGGCGCCTGCGATATCTTTATCGGCGTCAACGCGGTGGATTATTCCGGCTATCCGGACTGCCGGCCGGAGTTCATCGCGGCCTTCGAGACGCTCGCCAACCTCGCCACCAAGGCGGGGGTGGAGCACCGCGGGAAATTCACGGTGCACACGCCGCTCATCCGGATGTCCAAGCGCGACATTCTGCGGACTGGTCTCAGCCTCGGCGTGGACTACGGCTTGACCCTCAGCTGCTACGATCCCGCCCCCGACGGCAGGGCGTGCGGGGCGTGCGACGCCTGCCTGCTCCGGCTCAAGGGCTTCGCCGCCCTCGCGATGGACGACCCGGCACCCTACCGATGAGCTACGCGGTCAAGGAGATCTACGCGACCCTTCAGAGCGAGGGCTACCACACCGGCCGGCCGGCGGTCTTCCTCAGGTTCGCGGGGTGCAATCTCTGGTCGGGGCTCGAGGCGGATCGCGCGGCCGCCGTCTGCCGCTTCTGCGACACCGATTTCGTCGGGCTCGATGGGCCGGGCGGCGGCCGGTACGACGCCGGGGCGCTGGCCAGACGGGTCAAGCACGTCTGGGATGAGGAGATCGGCACCGCGTTCGGGCCGTTCGTGGTGATCACGGGCGGGGAGCCGCTGCTGCAGCTCGACGAGCCGCTCGCCGCGGCGCTCCATGCCGCGGGATTTTCGATCGCGATCGAGACCAACGGCACGCTGCCCGCGCCCGAGGGGCTGGACTGGATCTGCGTGAGCCCCAAGGCCGGCGCGCCGCTCGTGCTCACCGCGGGAAACGAGCTCAAGCTGGTCTACCCCCAAACCGACGCGCCACCTGAGCAGTTCGAGGCGCTCGCCTTCCGGCACTTCTATCTCCAGCCGATGGACGGCCCCGACCGCGAGCGGCACACCGACGCGGCGGTCGCCTACTGCGCGGCCCATCCCCTCTGGAAGCTTTCGCTGCAGACCCACAAACTGCTCGGGATTCCGTGACCGATACCATCAACACCTTTCTGTTCGACCTCGACGGCACGCTGATCGATTCCGTCGAGCTGATTCTGGCGTCCTACCGGCACACCATGGTCGAGCATCGTGGCGCGACGCCGGGTGACGACGTCTGGCTCAAGGGCCTCGGCACACCGCTCTGGGCACAGTTCCGCGAGTTCACCGACGACGACGCCGAGATCGAGGCGATGATCGCCACGTACCGCGCGTACAACCTGGCGCACCACGATGCCATGGTGCGCGCGTATCCGGGCATTCCCGATGCCGTGCGGACGCTCGCGACGCGCGGCGTACGGCTCGGGATCGTCAGCAGCAAGCTCCGCTCCGGTGTCGCCCGGGGGCTCACGCTCGTCGGGCTCGAGACGCACTTCCCCGTGGTGGTGGGTGCGGACGATCTCCCGGAGCACAAGCCGCATCCGGCCCCGGTGCTCCGGGCGCTCGACTTGCTGGACGCCGATCCGGGACGTACCGTCTTCATCGGCGACTCGCCGCACGACATGGCGGCGGGACGCGCGGCCGGCGTACGCACGGCGGCGGTGCTCTGGGGCCCGTTTCCGCGTGCGCTGCTCGAGGCGCATGCGCCCGACTACTGGCTCGACACGCCGGACGCAATCGCCCCGCTCGGCACCCCCCGTACGGAGACCTGATGGCATCCGCCAGCGCATGGCTGAACGCTCACCTCGGTCTGAGCGCCGCAATCCAAGCCAAGCTCGTGTACTCCCTGATCGCGATCCTGATCGTGTGGGGCATTCGGCGCGCGGTGCTCTGGACCGTGTGGCGCCGCGTGGACGACGTCCGCAGCCGCTATCGCTGGCGCAAGACCATCACCTATCTGGTGGTGGTCATCGGCATCCTGTTCGTCGGCCGCATCTGGTTCCCCGGCTTCAACAACGTCACGACCTACCTCGGTCTCCTGTCCGCCGGAATCGCGATTGCGTTGAAGGACCCACTCGCGAACCTCGCCGGCTGGGCCTTCATCCTGTGGCGGCGGCCCTTCGAGGTGGGCGACCGGATCGAGATCGGCACCTACAAGGGCGACGTGATCGACGCGCGGCTCTTTCAGTTCTCGTTGCTCGAAATCGGTAACTGGGTCAACGCCGACCAGAGTACGGGCCGCATCATCCACGTACCGAACGGCAAGGTGCTGACGGAAGTCCTCGCCAACTACACGAAGGGCTTCAAGTACATCTGGCACGAGATTCCGGTGATGGTGACGTTCGAGTCGAACTGGAAGAAGGCGAAACAGATCCTCGGCGAAGTGGCCGAGGAGCACGGCACGCATCTGTCCAAGGAAGCGGAGGCGCAGCTCCGCCGCGTGTCGCGACAATTCATGATCTTCTACTCGAACTTGACCCCGATCGTGTACACGACCGTGGCTGACAGCGGTGTCGTCCTCACCATGCGGTTCCTCACGGACGCGCGCCAACGGCGCGGCGCGGAAGAGAAGATGTGGGAAGCGATCCTCGAGCGGTTCGGCGCGGAAGAGGACATCGACCTGGCATACCCGACGCGCCGGTTCTATGACAATCGCGCGGAGGGAAAGCCGGGGGCGGGGGGACAGCCGGGGGAGTAGGAGCAGGGTG
>DATFMZ010000035.1:0-2232 GCA_035266665.1 Gemmatimonadales bacterium
TCTGGACGGCGGCGAGCGGGTTCTCAAGCTCACGTTCGCCGCTGTAGCGCTCGTCGCCGAGCCAGCTGCCTTCCGGCCCCCAGTAAAGCTCTTCCGGCTCCCAGACGTCCTTGCGCCCGCCGGCAAAGCCGAACGTCTTGAAGCCCATGGACTCCAGTGCGACGTTGCCGGTCAGGATGATCAGATCGGCCCAGGAAATCTTCCGGCCGTACTTCTGCTTGATCGGCCAGATCAGGCGGCGCGCCTTGTCGAGGCTCACGTTGTCGGGCCAGCTGTTGATCGGCGCGAAGCGCTGCTGCCCCCGCCCGCCGCCGCCTCGGCCGTCACCGGTGCGG
Source organism: Gemmatimonadales bacterium (assembly GCA_035266665.1). Lineage (GTDB taxonomy): Bacteria > Gemmatimonadota > Gemmatimonadetes > Gemmatimonadales > GWC2-71-9 > DATFMZ01. The sequence continues at coordinate 336 of DATFMZ010000035.1, forward strand.
TAGGTCCCCGTGCTGTGCCACGCCATGCGGATGAACAGCGGGCCGTAATGACCGAAGTCCGCGGGCCACCATTCCTTCGAGTCGGTCATCAGTGCCGCGAGATCCTTCTTGACCGCGGCGAGGTCGAGGCTCTCGAACGCTTCCTTATAGTTGAAGTCCTCGCCCATCGGATCGGACTTCTCGGAATGCGCGCTGAGCAGCTCGAGCTTGAGCTGGTTGGGCCACCAATCACGGTTCGACGTGCCGGTGAGGACGTGGGGGACGGGGCATTTGCTTTCGTCAGACATGATCTCTCTCGTGTGGTTGCGGATGCGTTGTCAGACGTCGGACGTGGCGCGAGCTCGGCACTCGGGGCATCGGCCCCAATAGACGACCTCGGCCTCGTCGATCTCGTAGTTCATGCTTTCCGATGGCGTGAGGCACGGCGCTTCACCGACCGCACAATCCACGTCCACCACCCGGCCGCAGACCCGGCAGATCAGGTGGTGGTGGTTGTCGGCGACGCGCGTCTCGTAGCGGGCGGGCGATCCGGTGGGCTGGATGCGCCGGAGCACGCCCTTCTCGACCAAAACGCCGAGGGCGTCGTAGACCGCCTGGCGGGAGATGGCGCCGATCTCGGCGTTGGCCGCTTCGGCCACACCATCCGCCGTGATGTGCGGCGCAGCCGACACCGCGCGCAGCACGGCGAGCCGCTGGGCCGTGACGTGGAGGCCGTGCTGGCGGAGGAGATCGGCGGGCTCATCGGGCATGGCGGAGTATGCAACGAATTCTGGACTCTGTCAACATCTTGAAGACTTCTATAATTTTGGACGACCTTTGGACAGTCGCCTGGGTACTCAGCTACCGTGTCGTTATGCCGCACACCAATCTCCTGGAGACGCTCACCGTGAGAATGCCCGCTACGCTCGGTATCCCGCTGCTCGCCTGCGTCATCGCGACGCCCGCGTTGGCGCAGGGCGCGACGCCGCGCCCCGAGGCGACGGAAGTCTGGAAGCCCGTGCCGGCCGTCGTCACCCCGGGCCGCACCGATCGCGACCCGCCATCCGACGCGATCGTCCTCTTTGATGGCCACGACGAGAACCAGTGGGTCGCGGCCCAGGACCAGTCGCCCGCCCGGTGGGACGTGCACGACGGCGTGCTCACGGTGAACAAGAAGGCGGGGAACATCGAGACCAAGCAGAAGTTCGGGAACTATCAGCTGCACCTCGAGTGGCGCGAGCCAACGGGGATCACGGGCTCCGGCCAGGCGCGCGGCAACAGCGGGCTGTTCCTGGCCTCGACCGGCCCGGGCGACGACGGCTACGAGATCCAGATCCTCGATTCGTACAAGAACGCGACGTACGTGAACGGTCAGGCGGCGGCGATCTACAAGCAGTATCCGCCGTTGGTGAACGCCATGCGTCCGCCCGGCGAGTGGAACGTGTACGACGTGATCTGGACGGCGCCCACGTTCAAGGCGGACGGCGCGCTGAACACGCCCGCCTACGTGACCGCGTTCCAGAACGGTGTGCTCGTGCAGAACCACGTGGCGCTCCTGGGGCCGACGCTCTATATCGGGAAGCCGCACTACGAAGCACACGGGAAAGAGCCGATCAAGCTTCAGGCGCACGGCGATCCGAGCGCGCCGATCAGCTTTCGCAATATCTGGGTGCGCGTGCTGCCGGACTCGGCGCAGGTGCACATGCCGTAGCGTACTCGGCTGGACGTGATCTATGGGTATACATCTTCGCGTCGTTCTCGCCTTGGCGTTCTGTGGCGCCATCCCGATTGCAGCCCACGCACGACAGCAGACGGACGCGCGTCCACGCGAGCCGATCATCGGCGGTCCGTGCGAAGGCTGCGAGGGGGTCTTCGAAGGATTACCGGATACGCTCTCGTCGGTAACCAGAATTGCACC
>DATFMZ010000036.1:0-34091 GCA_035266665.1 Gemmatimonadales bacterium
AGGGCATGCTGCTCCACACCATCGGGCTCCTGGTCGAGCATGCGCTGAACGATCGACGGCGTATCGGGTGGCGTGTCGCGGGCGTGCGCGTGCGCGCCGCGCTCGAGCAGGGAATGTCGTGGATGATCGAGGCGCTGCTCAGAGATCCCGCGGCGCTGCGTGAACGCATCGTGGCGCCACTCGCGGCGAAGCTCGAGCAGAGCCCACCCACCGGAGCGGTAGAGCGACTCACGGTGGAGCTCACCGCCTTCGCGCGCGGCACCGACGAGCTCCAGCTCTTCGCGCGTGACGCGGCGAGCGCCGCGCGCGCGGGACGCCGAAGCGCCTTGCGTGCGGCGGCGCGCGAAATGCGCGCGCGCCTGAAACGGCAGATGCTCTATCGCGTGATCGAGGTCCAGCCGAAATCGCGGCTGCCCGAACGGCGCTACGCGCTCATCGCCTATGAGCCGTGAGACGGGAGACGATGCTAATGTGCGCCGATCGTCTTTGGGGTGAGCACCACGAGCTGGCCCCACATCATCGGAAGGTGCGCCGGCATGTCACACACGAACCGATAGATGCCGGCGTGCCGGGCCACGTAGGTGGCGGAGGTGATGGTCTGCCCCGGCAGCGTCACCGCGAGATCCGCCATGGTGAAGAGATGCTTGTCGTCCTCGGGGTTCACGAACGTGAAATGGACCGTGTCCCCTTCGACCACCGTCACCGTGCTCGGCATGAACGTGTAGACCTCTTTCCCGTCCAGCACGCCACCCGGCGCGAAGTCCTCCCGCAGGAACGGATAGACGGCGGCCATCTCCTTGGTGAGGAGCGGCACCGCGGTAATGGTGACGTCTCGCGTCCGCGGCGTGTAGGCGGGTGTGGAAGGCGCGCGCGCCGTGCACGCGGCCGTGAGTCCGAGGACAACCACGATGAGCGATGAGCGGCGAGGCATACGTCAAGATACGGCCGAGCGTCTGCGGCCGCTGAATCTGCCAGCGCGGGTGGCGGTGGAGCTGGGGAAAGACGGGTTGCCGCAGCACGCGGCAGGGTGGCAGGGTGACAAGGTGGCAGTGGAGGAGATCCTCGAGGTCTGGCTCATCGACGACGAATGGTGGCGCACGCCCGTCAGCCGTCGCTACGTCGAGGTCGTGCTCGAGGGCGGCGCCCACGTGGTGTTGTTCGAGGATCGTGCGACGGGCGAGTGGTTCGAGCAGCGGCCGTGAGCTTCGTCGAGCTGCACTGCCACTCGGCCTTTTCCTTCCTCGACGGCGCGTCGCCGCCGGAAGCGCTCGTCCGCCAGGCTGTAGCACTCGGCTACCCGGCGCTCGCGCTCACCGATCATAACGGTCTCTACGGCGCGATGGCCTTCGCGCAGGCGGCGAAGGCCGAAGGACTCCAGGCGATCATCGGCGCCGAGGTGACGTTGCTCGACGAGACGCACCTCACCCTCCTCGCCGAAACACCCACCGGCTACGCCAATCTCTGCCGCCTGCTCACCGAGACCCACCTCGGCCGGGAGGACCGGCGTGATCCGCGGCTCGACGTGGCCGCGCTCGAAGCGCGGCACGAGGGGTTGATCGTCCTGTCGGGATGCCGTCGCGGACCGCTCGCCACCGCGTTGGAGCGAGACGGCTTGACGGCCGCGCGGCGGCTCGCGGAACGGTATCGCGCCCTCTTCGGCCGCGAGCACTGTTTCGTCGAGCTGCAGCGCAACTTCGTCCGTGGGGACCGGGCACGCACCGCCGCGCTGGCCGACGTCGCCGGCGCCGCGGGTCTCGGCGTCGTGGCGACGGGCGACGTGCACTACGCGCGGCCGGAGCTCTCCCGCCTGCACGACGTGCTCACCGCCATCCGGCACCGCACGACGCTCGACGGCTCGCACGCCGTGCGGCGCGCGAACGGCGAGTTCTACCTCCGGCCACCCGGCGCGGTCGAGACGCTTTTCGCCGATCGTCCCGACGCGATCGCCCACACGCGGGAGATCGCCGCGCGCTGCACCGCCTTCGATCTGACGCGCGATCTGGGCTACGTCTTTCCGGACTTTCGCGGCGCCGCGGGGCGCACCGCCCCACGCGCGCTGGCCGAGCTCTGCCGCGCGCGGCTCGACGATCGATACCCGCAGGGCTCCCCGCATCGCGCCGAAGCCGAATCCCGTCTCGAGGAAGAGCTCCGCCTGGTCCGGCATCATGGACTTTGCGGATTCTTTCTGGTCTATCACGATCTCTTTGAGCTCGCGCGTGAAGTGGCCGCCGACGTGCGCCGCGGGAGCCGGCGCGCGAGCGGCAATCTCCTCCCCGGCCGCGGACGCGGCTCGTCGGTCTCGTCCATCGTCTGCTACCTGCTCGGCCTCTCGCACATCGACCCCATCGCGAACCGGCTGTTCATCGGCCGGTTCCTGAACGAGACGCTCGCCTCGGTGCCGGACATCGATCTCGACTTCCCGCGCGAGATCCGCGAAGAGCTGATCCGCCGCGTCTACGATCACTACGGCCACGAGCACGTCGGCCTCGTCTGCTCCTTCCCCACCTACCGCCTGCGCTCCGCCGTGCGGGAGATCGGCAAGGCGCTCGATCTGCCGATCGGGGAGATCGAACAGATCGCCCGGCTCGCCGAGCATCACTCCGCGGCGGCGCTGCGCGAGGAGATGGCCAAGCTCCCCGGGTTCGCCGACAAGGTCGATGCCCCGCTCTGGCGCGATCTCTGCGACCTCGCCGAGCAGATCGCCGGTCTGCCACGGCACATCTCCCAGCACGTCGGCGGGATGATCATCTCGAGCCGGCCGCTCGTCGAGCTCGTGCCGCTCGAGCGCTCGGCGATGCCCGACCGCGTGATCTGTCAGTGGGACAAGGATTCGTGCGACGACGCGCGGTTCATCAAGATCGACTTTCTGGCACTCGGCATGCTCTCACTCGTCGAGGAATGCGTCGAGCTGGTGGCGCGGAAGGAGGGCACGCCGCCCGATCTCAGCCGGATCGGCTTCGAGGACGAAAAGGTCTACGACCGTATCTGTGCCGGTGACACCGTCGGGCTCTTCCAGATCGAGAGCCGCGCGCAGATTCAGATGATCCGGCGCGTGCGGCCGCGCAACCTCGCCGACCTCGCCGTCCAGGTCGCCATCGTGCGGCCGGGCCCGATCGTGGGCGGCGCGGTGAACCCGTACGTGCGGCGGCGCGAGGCGCAACGCGCCGCCCACAAGGCGGGGCGGCCCTACGAGCCCCCCGTCGAGCATCCGCTCCTCCGCGAGGCGCTCGCCGAGACGCTCGGCGTCATCATCTTCCAGGATCAGGTGCTGCAGGTCTGCCGGGCCCTCGCGGGATTTTCGCCTGGGCAGGCGGAAGCCCTGCGCCGCGCCATGAGCCGGCGCCGTTCGCGCGAGCTGCTCGAAGGGTTCTGGGAGGAGTTCCGCGACGGCGCGTTGGGCCGCGGCGTCCGCGAGGAAACCACCCAGCGGATCTTCGAACAGGTCACCGCGTTTTCGGAATTCGGATTTCCCAAGTCCCATTCGGCGGCGTTCGGGCTCCTCGCATACCAATCCGCCTGGCTCCTCGAGTATCACCCGCTCGAGTACTACGTCGCGCTGTTCAACAATCAGCCCATGGGATTCTACTCGCTCGATGCACTCGCGCGGGATGCGGCACGCCACGGCGTCACCGTGCGGCTTCCCGACGCGAACGCGAGCGACGTGTGGTGCACGCCGGACGAGGGCGCGCTGCGCATCGGACTCGGCTTCGTCAGGGAGTGGAGTGAAGAATCCGCGGAAGCGGTGGTTCTGGAGCGGGAGCGTAACGGGCCCTACCGCGGACTCGGCGATTTCGTGCGCCGCGCACCGCTCACGCTCTCCCGCAACGCGATCGAGCGGCTCGTCTGGGTCGGTGGCTGTGACGGCTTCGGGCTCACCCGGCGGGAGTTACTCTGGCAGGTCGGCTTCTGGCTCGCCCCAAAGACCGATCACGATCCGCGGCGCACGCGGCGACAACTCGAGCTGCCACTCGATCATCCGCACGAACGACTGCGGTTCGGAGGCGTCTCGGCCGGCGACCGGCTCCTCGCCGAGTACGCGGTGCTCGGCTTCGCGGCAAGCGGCCATCCGCTCTCACTGCTGGGGGATGCCCTGCCGGCGGACGCCGTGCCGAGTGAACGGCTGGTCGAGCTCGAGCACGGTGCGGAGGTGCTGGTGGTGGGACTCGTCGTCGCACGGCAGCGACCCGGTACGGCGAAGGGCTTCACGTTCATTCTGCTGGAGGACCAGGGCGGGATGATGAACGCGATCGTCAGGCCCGACGTCTATGAGCGCGACCGCACCGCCGTGCGCGGCGAACCATTCATCGCCGTCCGTGGCACGCTCGCCAAGGACGACGGCACGCTGAATATCCTGGCGGAGGAAGTGCACCCGCTGCGTCTGCGCCGCCCTGCCACCCCGCCACCCTCCCACGCTGCCGCTCCTGCCGCTCCTGCCGCTTCCCCGTACACCTTTCTCACCTCCATCCGCCGGCTCGCGCCCGGATCGAAGGACTGGGGATGAGGGGGCCTACGCCGGAATCGTGACGCCGCGAGTCCGCGCGATCAGCTCGATCGCCTCACCGATCTTGTTGTTGGGAGTCGATGCGCCGGCCGTGATCCCGATGCGCCGAACGTCGGGCCCCAGCCATCCCGGCTCCGAGACCTCGTCCGTTCCATCCACCGGCTTGTGCCGGATTACCTTGGCGTCGGGATCGATGCACGCCGCGTCGTCGATGTGATAGGTCCGCACCCTCCGCGCGCACAGCTTCGCGAGATGATTGGTGTTGCTGGAGTTGTACCCACCGATGACGATCATCATATCGAGCGGTTGCTCGACCAGCTCGAGCACGGCGTCCTGCCGCTCCTGGGTTGCCGAACAGATCGTATCGAAGCTGCGGAAATGCTCGTCGAGATGGTCGGCGCCGTAACGCGTCGAGAGTGCGCCACCGACGCGCGCGGCGATGGCGAGCGACTCGTTCGAGAGCATCGTCGTCTGGTTCGCGACGCCAATCCGCTGAAGATCCCGCGCGAAGTCGAAGCCATCCGACACCTTGTGCCGGAACGTGCGCTCCATCGCGTCGGCATTGTCCCCGTGTTCGATGTAGCGACAGACGATCTCCGCTTCCTCCATGTTGCGCACGATGAGGTAGCGGCCGTCCGGATACTTCGTCGCCTGGCTGACGGTGGCCTTTGTCTCTTCGTGGAAGTGTTTGCCGTGGACGAGCGCGGTGAAACCTTCCTTCGCGTAGCGCTCGACGCGCTTCCAGACGTTGAGCACGGACCCGCAGGTGGTGTCCACGAGCACGCAGCCCAGGGTGCGCAGGCGTTCGAAGTCCGCGGCTGTAACACCGAAGGCCGGCATGAGCACGACGTCGTCGGGCGTGATGCCGGAAAAGTCGAACGCGCCCGCAGGGTCGTAGCCGATGATCTCGATCCCCATCGACTCGAGCTTCCGGTTCACGTGCGGGTTATGGATGATCTCGCCCACCAGGAAGATCCGGCGATCCGGAAACTTGCGGCGCGTCTCGTAGGCGTACTCCACCGCCCGGTCCACGCCGTAGCAGAACCCGAACTGCCGCGCCAGGAGGAACGTCAGGCCTTCGGCGTCGAGACGATATCCCTCGTCGCGCAGTCGATCGACCAGCCGGCTGTGGTAGTCGGCGGCGAGGTCCCCCTCGATGGCGCCCTTGAGGCCGAAGCCCTTGCGGTAATACGTCTGTTCCATTGGGGAGAAATCTAGTCGGTCATGGCTTTTTCGGCGTCGCGGACGGCTTCTTCGCGCTATCGGCCTTCGAGGTGTCTTTGGGAAGCGCGCGCGCGCACCGCGCCGAATCCAGCTCGATGACCGGAAGCCCCTGGAAGGTCCCCGCGATCTGACTCTGCGCATCGGTCGAGAGATTGCGAAGTGTCACCGCAAAGCGGCCGCTCGCCTCCGCGTCGAGTTGCGAGAGCTCGACCGTTCCGTCGAGCGCCTGGTACGTGCCCGGACCGGCCTTGGGATCGAGCCGCTCGAGCGCGAGCTGGGCGGCGGGTGCGGTGGGCAGTCCTTCCTGCGTGAAGGACACGGGGTAGGTGCCCGTGACCTCCCCCGAGTCGGGAAGCTCCAGGAGCACGAGCAGCCCCTGGGTCGGATCCTGCGCCAGCACCTGCAGCATCGCCGGCTGGCGGCAGCGACCGGCCCGCGCCGGCCATCCCAACTTCTCGGCGAGGTCGCCCACCGCTTCCACCGTGAGCTCCCCGTGCTCAGCCTTGGGGTAGTCGGGCATCGGCGGGAGCGCCGTGTCGACGAGCGCCGCACCGGCGTGAGCGCCCGTCGGTTGCCCGGAGGACGTATCGCTGTGCGCGGTATCGGCGGCCGCGCCGCCGGCGGGCGTCGCGCGTTTGCCACCGCCGCACCCGGCAAGGAGTCCGATCGCGAGCAGCGGGAGGAGTCGGTTCACGAGGCTGCTCCAGTGGTGATACCCAAGCGCTCCCGCGCTTCGGCTTCGGTGAATACGAAACGATCCAGGATGGACCTCAGCTCGGCGGGAATTGGCGTGGGCGCGAGCGAGTCACGATCGGTACAGACGAGTACCTCGTGCCCCGCGGCGGCGAGCCGGTTGGCGCCCAGATGCAGTACGTCGAACGCGAGCGAGATTGAGCTGGTCCCGAAGCGCTTGATGTAGCTCGCGACACGCAATGAATCATCGAGCCGGGCGGGGTACATGAAGTCGCAATCGAGGTGGACGCGCGGGAGCCAGATCCCGAAGCGGTCGAAGACCTCGCCGTAGGGAAGCCCCGCGACGCGGAACATCTCCGTCTCGGCGATCTCGAAGAAGCGCACGTAGGCGCCGTAGAAGATGATCCCGGCGAAGTCCACGTCGGACCAGCGAACGTACTCGTCGATCGTGAAGAGCTGGTTCGGCATAGGCGTGGAACGTAGACGCCCCGGAGCCCGCTGGCTAGCGGGGCGCCCCGAAACGGAGATCGAACCGAACCGCGCCCGCCGGGTGCACTCCCTTCGAAAGGTCGAACCGCACCCACCCGTCGAGGATCGACAGTCCCGCACCGGCGCCCACCAGGGGATCGCTCTGGTCAAAGGTGCTGCCGACGTCCGCAAAGAGCACGGGTGTCGCGAGCCATCCTCTGGTCACACCGAGATCCAGCCGGGCGGCCCAGAACCCGCGTCCGATTTCCGCACCGTACGGGTAACCCCGAACCGTCGCCGGGCCGCCAACCGCAAACATCAGTTGGGGCATCGTATCACCGACCCCCACGCCCGTCTTCACGCTGAGCGCACCGCGACGGCCGGCGATCCGGAACGGGACTTTGGCCGCGAGCCAGCCACGCGCCGCCCGAAGCGAGTCGCCGAGACGCGCCTCGATCCCCACGCGAGCGTCCGCGTACGGCAGGCGACGATGCGGTTCGACGGCAGCGCGCAGGTAATCGCCCTCGGCGATCGGCGGGTTTGGTCCGAGCGCACCGCTCGCGCCGAGCCAATCGCTGACCCGCGAGGCGGCAACGGTGGTCACCGAGCGCTCGCGCACTACGCCGAGGCGGAAGGTCACATCATGGAGCGGGCCCGTGTAGGCCATGTACGCGATGTTCGCGCCCGAGGCGAGGAAGTAATTCGCATCGTCGTGCCCCGCGAAGAGCGCATTCAACGAATTGCCGATGCTCTGCCCCCGACTCCACGGATCCATCTCGTCGAGACGCCGAAAGACGCCCATCTCCAGGCGGCCGGCCGGCGCCTCCCTGAGCCACGTGAGCGAGCCCATCGGCCTCCGATCCGAGAGTCCGAGTCGGCCCGTGGCCTGAAGGGTCGTGAAATCGGGCCCGGGACGAATGGCGTACCCGACGCCGAGCGACGGTCCCTGCACGCGGTTGAAGCGGATGAGGTCGGCGAGGCGGACCCACCGGACCTCGCCGACGCGCCGCCCGGTCCACTGCCCGGGAAGATTCTCGTCGAGGCGCGCGAGCGCGGCGACGGTCTGTTGCACGTGACGCGCCTCGGCGGGATCGAGTTGGAGTCGCAGCGGCTCCGCCCAGTGATAGGCGACCAGCGAATCGAGTGGCGGCGCGTCGATCTCCCACCGCCCACCGCTCCAGCGGCCGTCGTGCACGAAGCCGTAATCGCGGCGACAGCCGTCCGCGTGCCTGACGTACGTCGCGTCGTCCGGCGCGTTGCAGACGAGGCGCCGGCGCCGGCCGCTGTCGGGGGGAAGACGGAAGGCGACGGGAACGGCGGCATTGATGCGGTAGTCGGCGAACGTGGTGAGCGCGCGCATCGGGAAGCTGGCATCGATGAGCCACGGAACGTCGAGCGTCACCGCGAGCAGCTGGCGTGAGGGCATCCAGTAGCGACCGTCGACGAGCGCATACTCGAGATCTGCCTGTACGCTGAGGTAGCGTCTCGCCCGCGCGTTGTCGTGACGTACCCGCGCGCTGTCCGCTGCGGTGGCGGCCGAATCGGGCGCCGACCAGAGGTATTGACCCAGAAACGTGACCATGAACCGCACGAGATCGCCGTTGTCGGCGTCGACCCACATGTCTCCGGCGACCAGCGCGGGTGCGAGCTGCTTCGGCACCACCTGAACGTCGACGGCGCGCACCACGCGCTCCGGCAGCGCGATGGTCACGGAGTCGCGGATGGCGTAGTGGTAGTAGCGGTCGGCGCCGGGAGCCAACGGATGCAGCGCCGCGGTTTCCGGAACGCCCATGAGACGAATGGAATCGTCGGGCGCGCGGGGAATGAACCACGGCCGGTCGAGCCAGACCTCCGGACGGACGCCGCTGAACGGCGACGTGACGCGAACGCCGAGGAGGTCGAGCTTCAGATCATTCGGGCGAGACCATCGCACGCGCGCGACCGTTTCGTGCGCGATGAGCGGGAAGGCCCTTGCGAAGCGACTGCGTCCGGCGCTCGCGTCGATGCGGGTCCGCACGACGGCCGTGTAGTCCTGTACCAGCGAGTCCTGCGCAGAGTGTCGGATCCGTGCTGTGGCAACGAGGGCGGCGGTGGCGGAGTCGGCGTACGTCGTCGTGTCGAGCGTCTGGGCGGTGAGCGGTGGTCCGATGAGGCCCGCGGCCACGAGGATACCGACCGCGAGGAATCGCGTCACGAATCCGACGTGACGTCGTCCAGGGAATCACCCGACTCATGAGGCGCGGGCGCGCCGCCGCTTCGCTCGCGCTCCACGCCGTAGTCCCGCAGTCGGCGCCAGAGCGTGGTGCGGGAGATGCCGAGACGCCGGGCCGTCTCCGTCAGACGCCAACCGGTATGCTCGAGCGCCTCGACGATCGCTCGGCGCTCCTGTTCGGCGAGCGTGTCATGAGACGGACGGCCCGGAAGGTAGACCGCATGACCCAGAACCGCGTGGCCCGCGCTCAGCCGCTCGATCCGCCCGCCAAGCCGTCCGAGCCGCTGCAGCAGCGTGCTCGTCGAGAGACCATTCGATCCCGTGAGTGCGTCGAGCACCCGCCGGCCGGTCGCGTTCGCGTAGCGCAAATGGCCGTCGGCGTCGAAGAGCACGACCCCTTCGCTGAAGCGATCAAGCAGCGCGGCCGCCAGGGGAGAGAAGACTCCGGCGCCGTTGAAGGACGAACCACCCATGTTGAGGCCTACGATGGGGTGAATTCGTCGGTTTCACCCTGCACCTTGGCGGGACGCCAGTTGGGCCACACATATATTGACCGTCCGGACAGTCACCCACATATTGACAAGTGCGGCTCCGGCAACCAGGCCGTTTGACCAGCTGGTCAGTAATCTGGAAAGGACGGGATGCGCCATGGCAGGCAAGACCGACAAGGCCGACGAGAAGCAAAGGGCCAGATCGCGGATCCTCGATGCGGCAGAGCACCTCCTCCGTGAAAAGCCACACCGCAACATCACAATCCAGCAGATCGCGTCGAAAGCCGGCTGCGCCAAGGGACTCGTCAACTACCACTTCAAAACCAAGGACGCCCTCCTCGCGGCGGTTGCGGATCGGCTGGCTGATCGGCGAGCCACGGAGTGGGCGTCCGCCCTCGGCGGGCTCAACGTCACGAGAGCGCTCAGCGAGAGCTGGGCTCTCGTCCTCAAGGAGAGTAGCGAACACCCGACTCAGGTGTTCGAGGCACTGAGAGCTGCGGGTTCTGAGAAAACTGTCCGGTCAGTCAATGACAGTCAGTCTGCCTACTTCGCTGCACTCTCGAGCGGCGCGCTCGGCCTGCTCGAGCGCGCGGGATTTGCGCCGACAATCCCGGCCGCGGATCTTGGGGCGCTCATCGCGTGCGGCATTGAAGGATTCGTCCGGGCTGCGGCACAGGGCATCCCCGCCCAGCGTCTCGAGCCTTCATACGCCGCGCTCTGGGCTGCGGCCCTGTCGCTCACCCGCCGCCGCTAGCGCCTCCGTCCGCGGCCCCCGCCGCCGTGACGGCGCCGGCGGCCCCCCCGCTTGCCGCGTTCCTCGCGCGGCAGACCATCCAGCGCCTCGACCAACCCCAGGAGCGAGGCCGCCGTGGCGACTTCACGCTTCCCCCGCATGACCGTCACCCGCATCGGCCGGTCGAGGACCGGCCACGTCCCGCGCCGCGCGAGCTGGCGCGCCTTCCCTTCGCGCAGCATCAACCGCGCGACGGGGGCCCCCGACTCGAGCTCATAGCGTACCGGAATCCGGTCGCCAAACAGGGGCAGAGAGCTGGGCAGGGCGTCGAGCGCCACACGGGACTCCGCGTCCACCATCCCGCCCAGATCCAGCGCCAGCGGCGCCCGGAGGAATTCCTCCCAGCTCGTGATCTCGGCCAGCTGCGCACCGAGCGCTGACGCGACCCGCTCGGGACTCGCGTCGGCAAGCGTCCCCCCCGACCGTCGCCAGTATTCGTCGAGCCGGCGGACGGTTCGCGCGATCGCCCCCTGCGCGGGGTGCGGCGTGCGACCGTCCACGAGGCCCGTGACCAGGGCCTGCCGCGCGGCCGCCGCGAGCTCCGGCGGGAACGTCCCCTCGAGCGCGGACCGCTCATGCTCCAGTTCGAACCCGGCGTACCGCGTCGAGCGTTCCATCAGGAGCCCCGCCTGGCGGCGTGAGGGGTCGACGATCACCCGCGGCTCGCTGCGGCTCGCCATGCGGCGAATCAGCTCGAAGGGGATGTTCGTCCCCTCGATCGCGCCGCGTGGCACGCCGAACCGGTCGGCGAAGTAGCGAATCGTGCCCGCGACCGCGCCGTGTGTCGCGCAGACGGACCCGCGCGAGACGCGCACCGGCTGTCCGCTCGCCGTCTCCTGCTCGATGACCAGATCGAACGGCATCACCCGGGCGACGAGCGCGCGAAACGCGCGCGCCACGGTGTCGTTCACCGATGGAAGCTCCGTCGGCAGCTCGAGCTCGAGGGTGCGGTACACCGACGCCGTACCGAGCGCCACGTCTTCCAGCGATTTGACGAGCACCCCGCGTCCCTCCGCCCACTCATCGACCCCTTCGTAAAACAGATGTCGGGGCAGACCGTACACCTGCCCGAGATATCCGAACTGCTCGACGGCTTCCGCGAAGACCTGGTAGGCCGTGAGGTGGTCGCTCCCGCGGACGATCAGGCCGCGCAGGTCGCGTTCGTCGCGGGTCATGCGGTGCAGGGAATCGATGTTCGCGCTCACCGCCACGAAGGGCGTGAGGGCGGGATCGGCGTGGACGAGCAACTCCGCCCAGGGACGGTCCACCGGCAGGGCCTCGACGTCGCGTCCGTATGCGGTGAGCCGTCCGTCGCTCACGATCCCGCGCTCCGTCAGGCGCTGGAGGGCGGCGCGGTAGGCGCGCCGGTCGAGCGGCACCGGAAGCTCGAGCTCGCTCAGGTCCACCCCGATCGCCGCCGCCGTGAGCGCGACGCGCTCGGAATCGCCCGCCAGCTGGAACTCGGGCGGCACCGGCTCGAGCGCGGCGAAATCGATGTCGCGGTCGGTGAGGATGTACACCTCGCCGTCGGGCACGCGGCCGTGCACGCGACCGGCCATCTGCAGGATCTCGTTGGCTCCGAGATACTGGCGCGTGAGGACGTTGCGGCCGCGTTCGACGACGTTCGTGTACCGCGCATCGTAGATCACGACGGTGTCGAGTCCACTGATGTTGAGCGCGGACTGTCCCGCCGCCGTCATCGCGAGCACGTACGGCTTCTCCGCCGTCCCCTCGAGGAAGGGGCGGATCACGCGAATCGGCTCGCCACCGTGATAGAAGGCGGTATTGAGACGTCCCCACCGTTCGCCGAGCTCCGCCGCGACCTCCTCCACCTCGGCGCGCGTCGGCAGGAAGACCGCGACGCCGCGGCGCTCGCGGACCACGCGTCGGATGAAACGATCGTCGAGAAACTGGAGCGGCTTCTGGGTGCGGGTCTGAACCTGCGCGGCGAGTCGCGGATCGAAGGCGGAGGTCTCGAGCACTTCGGCCGACTCGAGGTACCGCGCGTAGAACGCCGGATCCACGGTGGCCGAGAGCCAGATGAAGCGGCACCCGATGCGCTTGGCGAGCGCGAGGCAGAGCTCGAGCTCGGCCGACGTCTGATGGATCTCGTCCACGACGATCGTATCGTGGCGATCGATCAGATCGCTCTGAAACCAGCGGCGCGCGATCCCGGTGGTCACGATGACGACGTTCCAGGACGGCGTCTCCGGAGTCGCCTCACGCTCGCGGTTCACCACGCCCACGCGCAGCGGCGCACCCACGATCTGCTCCGCGATCGGCCGGATCGAGAGGGTCTTGCCGGTTCCCGTGCCCGCGACGATCCCGAATCCGGCCCCGCGCCCGGCCAGCCCCCGAATCTGGTCGCCGTGCTCGCGCTCCAGCACGGTCTCGAGTGAGAGGCCGAGTGCGAGCTCGATGGTTTCGCAGGCGGCGCGCGTCGGCGCGATCACGATGATCCGGCCGCCCGGCGGTTCGGCCCGCCGGAAGGCATCCCGATCCGGCGGGAGATAGTGATCGCGGATGGGGCGAGACCCCGTCAACGCGTCGCGCTCAATCGCCGAGCGCGACGTCGAGCTCGCGCGCCGTCAGCAGGCTGTCGCTGTCGAGGGGAACCGTGCGAGGTCCGGCGACCGCGCACTCGAGCGGCGCCGTCGCGATGGTCGGCGGCTGGAGCACCACCATCTGGCCGAAGGCCTCCGCGGCGACGGCACGTACCGCAGCGGCGCCGAACCGCAATCCGAGCAATCGGTCGAACGTGGTCGGCGACCCGCCACGCTGCAGATGGCCGAGCGTCACCGTCCGCGTTTCCTTTCCCGTCCGCTCGGCGATCTCCGTGGCGACGCGCTCGGCGATGCCACCGAGGCGCTCGGCCGCACCGGCGCCGCCGGACGTCCGCAGGGTCACGGTGCCTCCGCGCGGCATCGCCCCTTCGGCCACGACCACGATGCTGAAGTGCCGGCCGCGGGACTCGCGCGCGCGGATCGCCGCGCACACGCGCTCGATGTCGTAGGGAATTTCGGGAATGAGAATGGCGTGGGCGCTGCCCGCCAGCCCGGAGTGCAGGGCGATCCACCCGGCGTGCCGCCCCATCACCTCCACCACCAACACGCGGTCGTGACTCGCGGCGGTGGAGTGAATCTTGTCGATCGCGTCGGTGGCGGTATTGACCGCGGTGTCGAACCCGAACGAGATCACCGTCCCGCCGACGTCGTTGTCGATGGTTTTCGGCACGCCGATCACCGGCATGCCCTTCTGCCAGAAGTCGTAGCCGATGCGGAGGGTCCCGTCGCCACCCACCAGCACCAGCGCATCGAGCGCGTGCCGGCGGAATGCCCGCATCACCTCGTCCGAGCGGTCGACGGTCGTGACCGCTCCGTCCGCGGCGCGAACCGGCCAGGCGAAAGGATTGCCGCGATTGGTGGTTCCGAGGATGGTGCCGCCCACGGACGTGAGGCCCCGCACGCTGCGCCGGTCGAGCGCCACGATCTCGTCCTCGCCCAGCAGGCCACCGAAGCCCCGCCCGACGCCCAACACCTCCCAACCACGCCCCACCGCCGCGACGACCACCGCCCGAATCACCGCATTCAGCCCCGGTGCATCGCCGCCGCCGGTCGAGATTGCGATCCGCATGATCGGATCCCTCTAGGTGCTCCGGCGCTCCGAGATGAGCCGCACGACCTCGCCCGGTTGGGCGTGCCGCCCCAGGTTCGCTTTCGAGAACACCAACTGACCGTCCACCGACACTTCGAACACGCCGCCCGACGCCTCGATGAGACGTACGTCGGCCTCGGGATACTCCTGCCGGATCTCGGCCTCCAACCTGGAGGCCCGGGCGAGATAGTTTCAGACTCCGCAATATTGAATCGCGACGCGCATTCCATCCTCACGACGGGTTCTGCACCGAACTTAACGTGCATGGAGGAGCGCGCCAACGTCGCGATGCGCTTGCAGTTTTCGGCTGCGGGGACGACATTCACGCCGTCCCCGCCCGAGAGGACGTCGCCGACCCTCCCATGACAACCCGACGCCAGGTTGCAGAACGCGCGCGACTCGTGATTGAGAGCGCCGCGGTCGCCTTCCTCATCTGGGGAGGCGTCGTGTTGTCGCACACGCCGAACGCGCGTCTCGGTGGAGTGGCGCTCGCCGCCCTCGCGCTCACCGTCGCGGTCATCGCGACGCGCAAGCTCGGTGTCGCGCTCCCCGGCAAGGGATTCGCATCGTTCGTCCTCGGGGTCGTGCTCGTCGCCATCCTCCTCGAGGGGTGGCCGCTTGCGATCTTCATCTCCGCGATCGGGCTCACGCTCGGCGACACCCTGCTGCGCCACGTCCGCCTGCGGGACAGCCTCACCGTCGCCGGCCATCTCGTCTTCGGCACGGCGCTCGCCGGCGTTCTGTACCAAGTCGCCGGTGGCGCGGTCGGTGCCGGCGCACTCCGTGCGAACAACCTCGGCCCGCTCTTCGTCGTCACCATCGCCCTGCCGTTGATCGTCAACGGCACCTTCTACCTGGACCTGGCCCTTCGCGGCATCTTTGCGTGGAGCGACGCGCGGCTCACGATGCGCTGGGAGTCCGTCGTCTACGCCGCGTCCGCCGCCCTCGCCTACGGGTGGACGCAGCTCGTCAACGCGCACGTGACGCCCGTCCGCTTCACCATCATCGCCCTCGTGCTCGTCGCGGCGTTCGCGTTGGCCATCTACATCATTGACGCGGGTGTGCGCGCCGACGAGCTGCGCATGGTGCAGGGACTCGCCGGCGCGGTCGCGGCCGAGGTGTCCATCGAGCGGAGCTTCGAGCGCATCCAGCAACTGACGCACCATCTCGTCCCGTGGACGGCGATGGGCTTCGCGCGGTACGACGTCGACCGGCACCAGATGGAGCTCGTCGCCGACACGGAAGTCCGCGAGCACCGGACGTTCAGTCCCGGCGCGGGCGCCACTGCGCTCGCCATCCGCACACATCGTCCCGTGGTCGCCGATCTCACCGACGAGGACGCCATGCTGCCGGGGGTGGCGCGCGTCGGCTCCGAGGTGCTCGTCCCGCTCTTTCAGGGCAGCAACCTGGTCGGGGTCTGGAGCGTGCGCCATCACGACCGCGGGATGTACCGCCACGCCGACGGGGATCTCCTGAATCTGCTCGCGCCCCAGCTCGCCCTCTCGCTCGCCTTGAGCTCGATGGTGCGTCCGGTCGCCGCGGCGGCCGACAACACCACGGCCTACGTGCGCAGCCTCGCCGGCACGACCGTAGCGCTGCGCACGGCCTCCGAGCAGGTCGCCGCCAGCGCCGGGCGCGGGGAAGCCGAAGCGCAGCGCGCATCCGAATACGTCGCCGAAGCAACCGAGGGCCTCGCGCGGCTCGTCGAGAGCATTCAGGAGACCAGCGAGACCGCCGACGCCACGCAGCGCACCACCCGCGCGGTGGCCGACCGCGCGCTCGAGGTCCGGACCGCCACGGCGGGCGCGGCGCAGCAGATGACCGCGCTGAGCCGCACGCTCGGGGAGGGCAGGGCGCAGGTCGGGGAGCTGCGTGATGCCGCGCAGGAGGTCGAGCGCTTCGTGGACATGATCGCGGGAATCGCGAACCAGACCAACTTGCTCGCGCTCAACGCCACGATCGAGGCCGCACGTGCCGGCGTCCACGGCCGGGGATTCGCCGTGGTGGCCGACGAGGTGCGGAAGCTCGCCGAAGAGAGCGGCGCGGCCGCACACAACATGAGCCGCAGTGCGGAGACAACCCGCCGCGTGCTCGATCAAGCCGCAACGACCCTCGAGGGGATCGGGGCGCGTCTCGACGAGCTCGCGGCGGCCTCCGAGCGGTGGCGCGCCGAATTGGATGCCATCGTCCATTCGGCCGAGGAGACGCGCCGCGCGGGCGAGCGGATCGCCGAGGTGCCGCGCGCGAACCTGAAGCTGGCCGATGCGGCGAGCCAAACGCTGCACGCGGCGCGCGATGCCGCGGGCCGCTCCGCTCAGGAAGCGGGCGCCGTCGCCGCCGAGGCCGCCCAGCAGCGGCGCGCCATCGAGGAGCTCACCCGCGGGACGCAGGAGCTCGCCGACATCGCCGAGCGGCTCGCAGCGTCCGTGCGGTTCGTGCAAGGGGCCGACGCCGATTCGGCGCGCTGAACGGGAGCGGCACCGCCACTCCGGGGTACCTCTTCCGATGGGTCACACGATGCGCTTCCCCGCCCGCGCCGCGACGCTCGTCGCGCTCACGCTGGCTGCCGCATGTGGCGGCGTGACCCAGCCCTCCGCCACGACCCCCCAGATCAATGCCGTGAACGGCGTCAACTTTCCGATCCTCCGTGCCGGCGGGGCGGTCACGGTGGACGGACAGGGGTTCGGCGCCACCCAGGGCAACAACGCGGTGCTGGTGACCGACGCATCGGGTGCGTTCGTGCCGTGCGACGTCGCGGCATGGGATGACGTCCAGATCGAGGCGACGCTCCCGAGCGGCGCGGCCACGGGGCGTCTGGTCGTCGCGGTCGGGACTGACACCCTCGGGCCGGTCGCCCTGCTGGTCCGCGACGACGCCCCCTTCGATCCGACCAAGGCCGTCTGGGCGAAGGGCCCGGCCCTTCCCGGCGCGCGCGCCGATGCCGCGACCGCGGCCCTGATCTTCCCGGGATCCGCCACCGGCTCCGCGGTCGTGGTCACGGGAGGAACCGCACCGGACGGCACGCTGAGCGACAGCACCTATCTCGCACTCGCCGGCACCGACGGCTCCCTGGGCACCTGGACCACCCTCGAGGACTCGACCCTGCCGGCCCCCCGCCGGTTCGCCACCGGGGCCGGCGCCGACCGCAGCCACGGCAACCTCACCCTCGTGGACGGCATGGCGTACGCCGTCGGCGGGATCGATTCCACCGACCGATTTCTCCCGGATGTGATCGGGCTCGCAGTCTCGGCGACGGGTCAGCATGTACCATGGACGGAACTCTCGGCACTCCCGGAGCCGCTTGCCGGGGCGGCGGTCGTGGTGACACGGGGCCTCATGATCGTCGCGGGGGGCGTGGCCGGCGATTCATCGGCGTCGGCCGCCGTCTATTCGGCCACCATCAACCCGAACGGGACGCTGAACGGCTGGTTCGCGGGGCCGCCACTGCCGGTGCCGCTGGCCTTCACCACCATGGTCGTGCACGACACGACGATCTACGTCATCGGAGGAGAAACGGGACACGTCGACGTCGACGCGCCGGACACCACGGCACAGGTATCCACCGTCTATGCCATCACACTGAGCCCCCGGAGCGGATTCTTCGTGGACTCGACGTGGCGCACTCTGCCGGCCGCGCTCGGCCGGCCGCGCTCCCGGCATGCGGCCTTCGCGCTCGACCAGGGAATCCTCGTCACGGGCGGGATCTACCCCGGAGCACCCGGCGCCGGTGAGTCCGAGTTCGCACCGTTCGTCGGCGATTCGCTCGGGACATTCACCGACGTCACCGGACCGACGCTCACCGCTCTCGGCGGCGATGCGATCGGACACGTCGCCGGCGTCGTCACCGCCGATCAGGGGGCGCTCCCCCATCCCACGCTCGTAGGCGGACGCACGCTCGCGGGCGCCCCCGCCGCGGCGGTGTGGTGGCACTAACCCCGTTCATGCTAGATTGGGCCCCATGTCGCCACGAATCATGCGCCGCTCTGCGCTGACGCTCGCCCTCGTCCTGACGGCTCCTACCGCCCTCCTCGCGCAGATCGGGCACGGCGGTCAGGTGGAGCTCGGTGCCTTCGGCTCGTACACCCGCTTCGATCCCACGCATATCGGGATCGACGCGGCCTTCGGCGGCGGCGGCTGGCTCGGGTTCCACCTGAGCCGCGCGTTCTCGCTCGAATTTTCCGGCAACTATCTGCAGACGAAGGACACGGTCGCCACCAATCAGGTGAACGTGGCGAGTGTGAGCGGCGCCCTGCTCTACAACGTGCCCCTCAGCGGCGACAACGCGCTCTACATCGGCGCGGGATACCAGCGGAATTTCTATCGCAGCGCACTCGTGGGTGACGAGAACGCCGGCGTCGGCATTCTGGGCGATCGCCTGCCGCTCGGTGGCCGGGCGGCCCTGCGGATCGAGGGCCGGGCCGCGTACACGCCGAAGTCGATGCTCCGCGGCGTCTCGCAGAAAGCGCTCAACCTCTCCGTACGCGCCGGCATCTCGATCTTCGCCTTCGGCGGTCCGCCGCGAGACGCCGATGGAGACGGCGTGCCCGACAGCCGCGACCGCTGTCCCGCGACGCCACTTGGGGCGTCCGTGGACCGGAACGGCTGCCCGACCGATGCCGACGGCGACCACGTCTACGACGGCCTCGACCAGTGCCCGAATACGCCCGCCGGCGCCACGGTGGATGCCAAGGGCTGTCCCAGCGATGCGGACCACGATGGTGTCGTCGACGGAATCGATCAGTGCCCGAATACGCCGGCCGGCGCCACGGTCGACGCCAAGGGGTGCCCGACCGACAGCGACAAGGACGGGGTCCTCGACGGGATCGATCAGTGTCCCAATACCCCGGCGGGCGCGACGGTCGACGCCAAAGGGTGCCCCACGGACAGCGACAAGGACGGAGTCTTCGACGGGATCGATCAATGCCCCGGCACCCCGGCCGGTGCCCAGGTGGACGCCCGCGGGTGCGTGGTCCATCACGACCAGGACAACGACGGTGTCCCGGATTCAATGGACAAGTGCCCGAATACGCGGCCGGGTCAGCAGGTGGACGCGGTCGGTTGTCCGATCCTCTTCAAAGTCGAAGCGGGCAAACCGGTCGCACCGCTGATCCTCAAGGGCGTGAACTTCAAGACCAATAGCTCGCGGCTCACGCCGGCGTCGTACGCCGTGCTCGATCAGGTCGCGGCATCGCTCGTGGCGCACCCCGAGGTGCGCATCCAGATCTCGGGCCACACGGACGCGACGGGCTCGCACAAGCACAACATGGAGCTCTCGCTCGCGCGGGCGATCTCCGTGCGCACCTACCTGGCGAGCAAGGGCGTCGCGCCCGGCCGCATGGTGGCCAAGGGCTACGGACCCGACCGGCCGATCGCCACGAATCGCACCGCCGCGGGCCGCGCGCAGAACCGGCGCGTCGAGCTCCAGCTCATTCAGACGCCGTGACGCCGATGCCACGCGTCGTCTCCGTCACGTTCGGCGTGGCGTCGCTCGTCATCGCCGCGACCGCGGTGGCGCAACAGCCGGCGGGCGTCGTCCCGTATCAAGACGCCCGGCGCCCCGACTACATGGCGGCGGTGCTCCCGCCGTCACCGGCGGCCATCCCGCTTCCGGCCCCACCACCCGGTGAGGCACCCGCCGTCGTGCGGGGGATCTATCTCAACAAGTGGGTGTTCGGCTCGAGCCGCTTCTACGGTCTCGTACGCCTCGCCGACACGACGGAGATCAATTCCTTCGTGATCGACGTGAAGGACGCGACCGGATTCATCACCTATCCCTCGAACGTCCCGACCGCCATCGCCATCGGCGCCAACGCCGAGCCGAGCGCGCGGGACGTCCGCGACCGCCTGGCCGTGCTCCACGCGCATCATATCCACGCGATCGCCCGGATCGTGGTGGCGCACGACCCGCTCCTGGCGCGTGGGAAGCCGGGATGGGCCATTCACAACCCCGCCGGCGGGCTCTGGCACGACGGGCTCGGGACGGCGTGGGTGGACGCGTACTGCGATTCGGTCTGGATCTACGCGGCGAACCTCGCGGCCGAAGCGACGCTTCTGGGGTTCCAGGAAGTGCAGTTCGACTACGTGCGATTCCCCGACGAGCCGCCCGCGCGGCTCGCGCGCACCGTCTACCTCTGCCGCCGCGGCGACGAGACCAAGCGCACCGCGATCCGCCGCCAGGTGAGGCTGCTGCGCTCGCGCGTGGAGCCGCTCGGCGTGCCGTTCACGCTCGACGTCTTCGGACTCACCACGAGCAGCGACGGCGACTTGGGCATCGGCCAGTCATGGGACGATCTCGTCCGCGAGGCCGACGTCATCCAGCCGATGGTATATCCGAGTCACTATCGCCGCGGATCGTTCGGCTTCCGCAATCCCAACACCAAGCCGTACGCCGTCGTCCACGAGGCGATCCAGGACGCGATCGAGCGCAACGCGAAGATCCCGCACGCCGCGAAGATCCGGCCGTATCTCCAGGGATTCACCATCTACCGGGTGCGCTACTCGGGCGCGGAGGTCCGCGAACAGATTCGCGCCGTCGAGGATCTGGGACTCACCGACTGGCTCGTTTGGGACGCGCGCGGCGTCTATCCCGCCGGCTCGTTCCGCCCTCTGGCTCCGGCCACCGCCGCCGCCGAGCCGGTCGCGGCGACTCCGGGCGGCCAACCGCCGGACCAGCCGTAAGCTCCACGGCAAAGCGATACAGGGCGGCCCTCAGGCCGCCCCGCGTGTCTCCCGCCGACTCCCGGACTTCGCCTACGAGACGCCCGCGGGCACCGAGTCCGGCTCCCAGGCGGTGATGTAGCCGGCGATCGCGCTCGCCGCCGTCGTGTACGGACTCGCGAGGTAGAGCTGCCCGGGTCCCGAGCGGCCGGGGAAGTTCCGATTGATGGCGCTGATCGTCACCGTGTCCTTGTCATACGACACGCCCGGACCCGCGTTGATGCACGCCCCGCAGCTCGGCTCGATGAACACCGCGCCCACCTGCTTGAAGACGTCGAGATACCCCATCTCCTCGCAGTAGCGCTTCACCTCCTGCGAGCCGCATTGTACGAAGCACTGCACATCGGAATGAACGTGCTCGCCGCGCTCGAGCGCGCTCTTGAAGACCGCCGCGTACATGTCCATGTCCGATTTCTTGCCGGCGGTGCACGACCCCGCGTACGCGATGTCGATCTTCACCTGACGCCCGAGCTCGCCGATCGCGACGCCGTTGCCCGGATCACCCGGCAGAGCCACGAGCGGTTCGAGCTCGGACGCGTCGAGCTCGATCACCTCTTCGTACTCGGCACCGGGATCGGAGAAGAGTCCATCGAGCAGACGACGCATCTCCGCGGGATCGGCCCCCCGCTCGCGCACGAGATATTCGACCGCCTTCTCGTCCGGCGCGATGAGTCCGGTGAACGCGCCGACCTCCGCCGCCATGTTGGTCATCGTCGCACGCTCGTCGATCGAGAGCGCTTCCACCGCTTCGCCCGCGTACTCGACGATCTTCCCGATGGCACGGCCGTCCCGCACATACGGCTGGCGGAGGATGTGCAGCATGAAGTCCTTGGCGGTGATCCCGGCGGGCTTCGGACCGTTCACCTTGATCAGCACCGTCGGCGGGACCTTGAGGCGAACGTCCTTCGTGAGCCACGAATTGAAGATCGCCGTCGTCCCGACACCGAAGGCGACGGTGCCGAGCGCGCCCGCGTGCGGCGTGTGCGAATCGCTGCCGATGATTAACTGCCCCGGGAGCGCGTGTGACTCGAGAATCTTCGAATGGCAGATCGCTTCGGAGCCCGAGGGCAGGCCCATGCGCCCCTGCAGGCGTCGCAGCTCACCGTAGAGGCGAATCCCCTGCTGTTCCGCGAAGTCTTCCTGCTTCTTCTTGAGCTCGAGCGCGACGTCGAGCAGCCCGGCGGCCTTCCGCTCGTCGGTCATTGCCAGCTCGAGGAAGGTGAGATGGTCGCGGAAGAAGAAGATGGATTCCGGATCGACCACCTTCTCGTGCTCGCCCACGTTGTCGCGCCAGAAGATCGCGGACATCGGCGTCACGTATTCATGGCTGAAGCGGATGTCGGTGCGGACGAAGCCCTCGTCACCGGGACGCACGTAGGGCACGCCCACGGCGTTCGAGGCCAGATCGGTCACCCAATGGCGCGCGAGGATCTTCTCGCCGATCGTCATCGGGCGCTTGGGCGTCGTGACGGCGGGCACCGTCACCTTCCCTTGCAGCCGCGCGACGTTGTACTGGAAGAGCCCGCCGTACTCGATGATACCGCGCGTGATGTCACCGACGCCCTCTGTGAAGACCGCGAGAGGAATCGCCTCGCCCGCGCGCACCTTGTCGATCAACCCGAAATCGGTGCTGGTCAGAACCCCGAGGTTCTGACAGTTCTCCCCGTAGATTCGCTCGATGTTCTCGGCGATCACGAGCCGGATCCCCGCACACATCTCCGCGTACGGCGACTGCTCCCGAGACGATCCCTTGCCGCGGCGCTTGCCGCTCACCGAGCAGACGAACCCGCCCTGCTTCACGCTCCCGCGCGTGATCGGGAATTCGTTGCCCGCCTTGAGCCCGAGATAGGGGAATTCCCCGAGCGTCTCATCGTAGTAGTAGCAGATGTAGGCCGGGGTGATCTCGTCGGTGGAGATGTTGTCGCGGAGCGGCGCATCCGGCGGATTGGGGAGATCCTCGCCGGCGAGCTGCCGGCGAATGAGGTCGGCGTCGTCGACCAGGAAGAGCACCCGGCCCGACAGGCGAACCTGATCCGGGCGCTTCTCGACCGGCCGGCGTTTCAGAGATTCTATCATAGTTAATGAAATGTGCCGGGTCGCTCCCATCTCTAGCAAGTTGGAGCATAGTTTTCGACATGTCGCGCGTGATCGCCTGTGCGGCCCTGGCCGCCTCTGCCATCTGGCCGGCTCTCGCCGCCGGTCAGGACCTGACGCCCACCACCTTTCGCCAGACGGGGCGCCTCGTTCCCTCGGGGATCACCGAAAGCTCTGGTGTGGCCGTGAGTCGGCGTCACGCCGGCGTGCTCTGGACACACAACGATTCAGGCGACGGCCCCTTCATTTATGCCGTGGACTCGACGGGCGCTCGGCTTGCCACCTTCCGCGTAACCGGCGCACGCGCCATCGACTGGGAGGACATCGCGCTCGGTCCCTGCCCGGGGATCTGGGCCGGGAGTTGTCTCTACGTCGGCGACATCGGCGACAACGCCGAGCGACGCAGATCGGTGGCGCTCTACGTCTTCCCCGAGCCGGATCCAGCCCCGGGACGCGTACCATCCGACTCGGCGCAGGCGACCGCTCCCGCTCTCGCGCTCCACGTGAAGTATCTCGACGGCGCGCACGACGCCGAGGCGCTCCTGGTGACACCGGACACCACGGCCTGGATCATCACGAAGGGACGGAGCGGACCCATCCTGCGCTATCGGCTGCAGCGGGCCCAGCTCCTCGCAGAGTCGATCGCGACGGTGCCGTTCGACACCCTGAGCGCGATCGTGCCGATGCGCATGCTGGGCCGGTGGGTGACGGGGGCCGCGATCTCGCCTGACGCCACCCGCATTGCGGTGCGCACGTACACGGAGGTGTATTTCTTCCGCCGCGGGGTGTCGGGGAGCTGGAGCGCCGATGGCCCACCCTGCTGGCTGGGCCCGAGGGAAGCTCAGGGCGAGGGTATCGACTTCCTGGACGACTCTACGGAGGTGCTCACCAGTGAATCCGGCGGCGCCGGAGACGGCTCGATCAGCATGCTCAGGTGCCCCAGACCCGGGAAATCGGGACTGGCCCCAACACCGCAAAAACGCTAAGTTGCGCCCGATTTTCCTGGCCCATGCCGTACCGGCCGCACCATAAGGAGTTGTTCTGGACCTCCCCACCTCCCACCGCGTTCCGATCAGCTGGCTCCGGGCTCACGCCTCGGCGCCGATTAAGTGGCGTACTGTCAACGACATCCTGCCGCCTGGAGCGGCCACGGAGGCGGATTATGAAGCTCTCCGCCAGGAGTTGTTGGCCTACAAGGGCGTGACCCAGACCATTCGGAAGCAGCGGAAGTCGGGGCTCTGGGGAGACAACATGCTGGGCCTCGCGCCGAACAAGGCGCAGGGCATCAAGGACGTCGGAACGGTTCCACAGTACCGGCATCTCGTGGAGCTCGGTCTGCCACGGGGGGAGCGGACATTCCGCCTGGCCGATCGCGAGTTCTTCCGTCTCTTATCCCGAGACGAAAGCCCCGATCTGCTCTTCGAGTACAAGGCGGCGTCCAAGAAGAACGCGCCCCTGGCCATCTGGGCGCGGGCGTTGTTGCGCGAGGGAGCGGCCGTCTCGCTCGCCCACGCGGGCTCGAAGGATGATCCGCGCGTCCGCGGCGCCGCGCATCGCATCGCCAGTGACGTATCCCAGTTCCTCCGAAGCGACGTCGCCGAGAAGCCCATCATCCGGAAGGGGTCGCGCAACATCCTGCACCCCGAGGCGTATCCGCCAACGATCTACTCGGTCGCGATGCTGGCCTATATGCCGAACCTCCAGCGCGAGCGCGCCGGATTCATCGAGCGGCTCTGCCACTTTCTCGCGCAGCCGCAGCCGAAGAAGGCCTACGCCATCGTCATCGGACGCAAGGTCATCAAACCCACGATCCAACTCCTCGGCAACCCCATCGAGGCCGATCGGTCGGGCAATGCCAAGGACATTCCGCTCGCGCTCCACTGGATCGAGTGCCTCGTGCGGCTCGGCATGCTCGGCACGTCGGAGATCGCACAGAAGGTGCTCGCTCGGCTGCTGCACGACTGCGATGTCCAGGGCGTCTGGTCGCCGAAGAACCTGCGGAGCGTCCCGCGCAGCCCGTCCAAGCTCGTCGAGTTCTACCTCCCGCTGGAGGTGGATGCCAAGACGCTCGAGCGCCGGCAGGCCGACGTGACCTTCCGCCTGGCGCTGATCGCGAAGCTCGCCGGCTGGACACTCGACTACAGCTGATTTCACGGGCTTGACTCACGGCGGCATAGGAGCAGTATTTGCTACTCCTATGCCGCCGATTGATTTGACACCGTTCGGTTTCACCCAGACCGAGAACCTCGTCTACGACGCACTCACCGGGCTCGGCCCGGCGAGCGGCTATGCCGTGGCCAAAGCGGCGGGGATCGCTCGCGCGAACGCATACCAGGCGCTGAACGGCCTCGTGGCGAAAGGCGCAGCCGTAACGATCGCAACCGCGCCACTGCGGTTCCGCGCGGTGCGGGGAGACGCCATTCTGGCCCGCGTCACCGATGATTCGGCCCGGCGCCTGGACGCGCTGGAACAGCAGATCCGCAGCGAGCCCGCGGATGGCGCCGACGCCATCGTGCCGATCGTCGGGATGCGGGCGTTGATCGACGTCGCGGTCCGCCTCATCGCCCGGTCGGAGGGAGTGATCCGATGCATCGCCCCCGGCCCATTTCTCCACGGCACCACACCGGGGTGGCGCAAGCGACTCGCCGACGGAGCGGCCGCGGAGGTCTGGGCACTCGGTGCGGCCGATGACTTTCCGCTCGAGCTCGCGGGCGAGATCGACGTCGAGCGGGTCAGCGGGCATTTCGACCAGCCCGTCATTCTGCTCCACGCGCCTGACTCAGCCATCAGCGCCACCGTTGGCCCGGAGGAGCCGAGCGGCCACTGGACCAGCGATCCATCGCTCGTCGGCTGCGTCGGTGCGGCCATTGCGGAGCTCACGGGCTGACGGCTCCAGGTTGCGTGGATAGAATTTCTTCCTAGTTTGATTCAACCAACCGGTTGGATACCACATGAGCGCCAACAGATCTTCAAGCAAGGAACGCATCCTCGCCGCGGCCCGGGAAGAGTTTGCCTCATCAGGGTTTACTGGCGCTCGGGTGCAACGCATCGCGCGTCGGGCCGGCGTGAACAAGCAGTTGCTGTACTACTACTTCGGATCGAAGGAACTGCTCTACAAGGCGGTCGTGGCTGGGGCCACGGCAATCCCGGAGCGCCCACCCGGACAGTCCGGCCCCGCGACGGACCTCCTTCGCGCCGCGGTTCAACGCACGTTCCAGGCGCTCGAATCTCACCCCGAGCTCGTCGCCCTGCTATTCGAGCCTCCCGGCGCCCGCTCCCGCGGCGCCGCCGAGGCGGCCCGATCGCTCATGCGTGAAGTGCGACGCGTGATCTCGGACGGGCAGGGGCTGGGCTACTTTCGCGACGACGTTGACCCCGATCTGGGTGCATTGCAGGCGCTGATCCTCTGCGCCGGGTTCCTGGGCGTCGGCAGCGCCCTCGGAGACACGCGCGACGATGCGCGCCATGCCCAATGGGCCGAGTCGGTGAGCGACCTGCTCACGAAGGGCCTCGCCTGGTAGGTGACGACGACGAACGGCGGGACGGATCATCGATCCATCCCGCCGTCCACTCATCCTGCTGCGTCAGTCCGCCGGCGACGCCTTACGTCGAGCTCGCCGGAGTGAGCGCGTCGCTCCGAAGATCCTCTCCCCGCGGCTCGCGCGGCCGATTCAGCGTCACGGCAAGCGCCTCACTCAGCTCCTCGGCCGGGTAAAGGGTCAGCCGCTTTCGGTCTTCCTCCCGAATGTCCTCGAGGTCGGGCAGGTTCTCGCGGGGCAGCACGATCTTCGTGATGCCGGCGCGGAGCGCGCCCAACACCTTCTCCTTCACACCGCCGATCGGCAGCACACGCCCGGAGAGCGTGATCTCACCGGTCATCGCGATGTCGTGGCGAGCCGGGATGCGCGCCAAGGCACTCACGAGCGCCGTCGCCATGGTGACACCGGCTGAAGGTCCATCCTTGGGAATGGCGCCGGCCGGCACGTGAATGTGCACGTCTCGCTTGACGAACGCGGAGTCGGGAATTCCCAACTCCTCGGCGTGCGTCTTCGCGAACGTGAGCGCGGCGCGCGCGGACTCCTTCATGACGTCGCCGAGCTGGCCGGTGAGCACCAGCTCGCCGCGGCCGCGCGTCACCGAGACCTCGACGAACATGATGTCGCCGCCCACCGGCGTGTAGTACATGCCGGTAGCGATACCGACCTGGTCTTCGCGGGCGGCCCGTTCCGGGTGCACCCGCGGGCGGCCGAGCAGCTCCGCGACCTCGTCGTCGGTCTCGACAGATACGACGGTGGTCTCGCCCGCGGCGATCTGCCGCGCGACCTTCCGCGCGAGCTTCCCGAGCTCCCGCTCTAGGCGGCGGACACCCGCCTCCCGCGTATACCCCGAGATCACGGTGCGCAGCGCATCATCAGAAATCGAGAGTTGCTCCGTGCCGAGCCCGGCGTCTTCGAGTTGGCGCGGAATCAGGTAACGCCGCGCAATGTTGAGCTTCTCGGCCTCGGTGTAACCCGAGAACTCGACGATCTCCATCCGGTCCAACAGGGGGACCGGGATATTCTCGATGAAGTTCGCCGTGGCGATGAACATCACCTCCGACAAGTCGAACGGCACGCCGAGGTAGTGATCGGTGAATGAATCGTTCTGTGCCGGGTCGAGCACCTCGAGCAGCGCGGCCGCGGGATCGCCCTGAAACGACACGCCGAGCTTGTCCACTTCGTCGAGCAGGAAGACGGGGTTCTTCTTCCCCGCGCGCTTCATGCCCTGAAGGATCCGGCCCGGCATCGCGCCGACGTACGTACGCCGGTGGCCGCGAATGTCGGCTTCGTCGCGCGCGCCCCCCAGAGAGATCCGGACGTATTCCCGTCCCGTCGCGCGGGCGATGGACTGCGCGATGGACGTCTTGCCGACCCCCGGCGGGCCGACGAAGAGCAGAATCGATCCCTTGGCACCGCGGTCGTCGTCATTGGCCTGCGCCGTATCCTTGGCCTCCGCCTGCGTCTCGACGCCCTCGGTGGCGGCGGGATGTGCCTTGTGCCGCTGTGCGCGCAGCTGACGGACGGCGAGGAACTCGAGCACACGATCCTTCACGTCATGCAGTCCGAAGTGATCCTCGTCGAGAATTTCCGCCGCGCGCTTGAGGTCGAGATCTTCCTCGCTCCGTTCGTTCCACGGCAACTCGGCGATCGTCTCGAGGTAGGTGCGAATGACCTGCGCCTCCATGGACTCGCGGGACGCACGGCCGAGTCGCGCGAGCTCGCGCTTCACTTCCTTGCGCGCTTCCTCGGGAAGCTCGAGCGCTTCGAGTCGTTCCCGGAGCTCGTCCGCCTCATGCTCCTCCTCTTCCTCACCGAGCTCCTTGCGAATGGCCTTGAGCTGCTCGCGCAAAAAGATCTCGCGCTGGCGTTCGCCGATTTCCTCTTGAACCTTCGATTTGATCTCGTCCTGTGCCTCGAGCAACTGAAGCTGGCGTTGCACGTGGAGGAGGATCCGGCGGAGCCGTTCCTCGACCCCGTAGGTCTCGAGCAGCGCCTGACGCTCGCTGGGCGCGATGTCGATGTAGCCGGCCACCAGATCCGCAAACCGTCCGGGCTCGCTGACACCTGCGAGGACCTGATCCACCACGTCTTCCGCCAAGCCGGAGCGCTGCCCGAGCTCCGCCGCCCGCTCGCGCACTTCCTTGTGCAGCGCGACGAAGGCCGCGTCTTCCGGATCGATCGGCGGGAGATCGGGCGCCTGCGAAACGGTCGCCTCGATGAACCCATCAGTCTCGGAATAGTGCAAAACCGTGGCGCGCATCTCGCCGTGCAGCAGCAGCTGCACGCCCGAGAGCCCGCGCTGAACCTGGCCGATCCGTGCGACCGTGCCCGTCGTATACAGCATATCCGGACGCACCGCTTCCGCGTTCTCCCGCTGTGAGACGGCGAAGATCAGCCGATCTTCACGTTTCAGGGACGCCTCGATAGCCCTCAGGGTGCCTGGCCTGCCGGCACCGATCGGGGTCGTGACGCCCGGGAACAGGACCATCTCCCGCAGGGGAAGGACGGGAAGACGCAAACGCTCAGGAATGCTGGTGGATTCTGTATTTTTGGATTCAGTCATGACCGCTCACATTCGATTCTTCGGCCAGGGCCCCAGCGGCTCCAGCGGATAAGCCCTACGAAGCACCTCCCGTGCCAGCCCCAATCCCGCCATATCATGCAAACAGCCGCACCACGCCTGCCGTTCCAGCCGGCGCAGTCGAGCAGCTACACGTCGTCATGTCAAATTGACAGAGCTGGAATTCAGGCGCCTGGAGCTTTGGGGGCGATGTTGAGCAGGGCCTTGAGGTCGCTGTCGGTGAGCTGTTCGAGGAGGCCGGCTCGTGTGGGCACCTCGCGCGCTGGCTCGCTGCGGTCGCCTTCGCAGGTGAACCGCACGATGTCCGTGGGTTCAGGGAAACCCCCGCTAGCACGCTTCGTAGGGACCATCCCGGAGGTGCGGCCCACGCGTTCGGCGAGCCACCGTCGCCCGGTATCATCGATGATCCAGCGCATTGTCACCTCCCCATCTACGACCTACTCCGAGGTTCTGGGCAAACTCGTGGTTGCCAGCGTGTCGGAGCAGGACTAATGTATGCCCCAACGTCAACCTGTGCCATATGGACGAAGCGCAGCTGCTCAATAACCCGCTGGCCGAGCGCCTGAGCCACATTCTCGAGGGCGCGTACGAACTTGAGGGCGAAATCGGTCGAGGCGGCATGGGTGTCGTCTTCGCCGCTCGCGACCTCAAGCTCAAGCGTCGCGTGGCCATCAAGGTGCTCCCTCCGGAGCTCGCCTTCCGCGACGAGATCCGCAAGCGCTTCCTCCGCGAGGCGCAGACGGCGGCCCGCCTCTCGCACCCCAACATCGTTCCGATCCACGCGGTCGGCGATGAGGGGGGGCTCGTCTACTTCGTGATGGGCTACGTGGACGGCGAGTCGCTCGGCGCGCGGCTGCGTCGACGCCACCAGCTCCCCGTCGAAGAGGTGCGACGCATCATGAAGGAGACGGCCGATGCCCTCGGCCTCGCGCACGCGATGGGCATCGTCCATCGGGACATCAAACCCGACAACATTCTCCTCGAAGGCACGCGGCGCCGCGTTATGGTGACGGACTTCGGGATCGCCAAGGCGCTCTCCGACGTGGGCGGACCCGGCGGTACACTCACCGGCACCGGCGTGGCGATCGGCACGCCGCACTACATGAGTCCGGAGCAGGCGGCCGGGGGCGGTGAGATCGATGCGCGGAGCGACCTCTACTCGCTCGGCGTGGTTGCGTTCGAGATGGTCACGGGCGAGCTGCCGTTTCAGGCGCCGACCGTGCCGGGAATCCTCATGAAGCACGTGACGGAGCCCGCCCCGGACGTGAAGATGATGCGGCCCGAGGTCTCGGAGGATCTGGCCGCGACCATCAACCGCTGCCTCGAGAAGGACCCGTCGAGCCGCTGGCCGACCGCCGACTCCCTACGCCGCGCACTCGAGAGCCGGAAGTCGGTGCCGTATCGGCCGGGCGGGAGCGCCGCGCGCCGGGGCATGCGCTCGCGCGGCGTGCCGGCGAGTCGAGGGCTCGAGCGTGCAGGGGAGCGCAGTCAGGCGGCGCTCGATCGTGGGTGGAGCCGGCAAGAGTCGGCGCTCGACCGCGGCTGGGAGCGGCGTGCGGCTCGGCGCGCCGGCGAGCGGGGGGTGCGAGAGTATCCCGGCGGGAGCAACGAGTCTCCCATGGTGCGACGGTTTCGAGCCGAATTTGCCAGGTACGCCGTCGTGTGCGGCGGGCTGGTGCTCCTGAACGTCGCCACGGGCATCAGAGAGCCGTGGTCGCTCTTCGTCGTTGCGGGCTGGGGCTTCGCGATCGGAAACAAGTTCACGCGCCTCTGGCATGCAGGCTACAGCTGGCGTGACGTGTTTCACCGGCCCGCGGCGCACGACTCCGTCGACGCGCGGAACGACCAGCCGTCGGCGCCGGGCGCGGTCCCACGCGGGGCGCCAGCCCGCCAGGTGCCCGCGGGGGATGCGGAAAGCTTCGGTCAGTATCAGGAGCAAATTCGCCGGATGAATGCGGACCGCACGGCCGTCCAGAGCATCGTCGCCAAGCTGCCGGAATCGGAGCGTCAACTGCTGCCCGACGTCGTGCAGACCGTGGATGCGCTCGCCAAACGCGCCACCGAGCTCGGCCGCACGCTCGTGCAGATGTCAGGCGAGGTGGACGGGAAGCAGCTCGAGCGCCTCGATCGTCGGATTGGAGAGCTCAAGGACGAGAGCGGGGCGGGGGAGCCGGATCGCCGGATCGACCTCCTCGAGCGGCAGCGCCAGACGCTGGTGGAGCTACTCGAGCGGCGCCGCAGCGTCGAAGCGCAATTCGAATCGTGCGTGCTCGCCGTGCAGAACGTGCGGTTCGATCTGCTCCGGCTCCGGTCGGCGGGGGTCGCCGCCGTGCTCGACGACCTCACCTCCGCCACGCAGCAGGCGCGCGCGCTCTCGTTCGACGTCGAGGCCGCGATCGACGCGGCCGGCGAGATCAAGCGCGAACTAGGTCGTTAGAAGCCCGCGAGCTCGCGGATCGCCGCGGCGATCCCTGGCGTCTGCGGCAGAATGACATCCTCCAGCTCCGGTGAGTACGCGACGAACGTGTCGGTCGAGGCCACGCGTTTGACCGGCGCATCCAGCCACGCGAAGTGATCGTCGGCGATTCGCGCCGCGATTTCCGCTCCGTAACCCCACGACAACGAGTCTTCGTAGGCCACGATCACCTTGTTGGTCTTGCGAACCGATTCGCCGATCGTCTCCCAATCCACCGGATTGAGTGAGCGGAGGTCGATCACTTCCGCGCTGACGCCATCCGCCTCGGCCACCTGGTTCGCCGCCTGAATCGTTCGCTGGACCACCGCGCCGTAGGTCACGACCGTGAGATCGGTTCCTTCTCGGACGACCTTGGCCTTGCCGAACGGAATGGAGAAGTTCGGTCCCGGATACGCGCCCTTGTTGTACGTCTGGCGATAGAGGTGTTTGTGCTCGAGGAAGATGACGGGATCCTCGCAGCGGATCGCCGTTCTGAGGAGCCCGTTGGCATCGAGCGCCGTGGCGGGACAGATCACCCGGAGCCCGGGAATCGCCGTGTACACTGCGGCGCCCGTCTGGGAGTGATAGATCGCTCCGCCCTTCAGATAGCCGCCGTACGTCACCCGTACCACGACGGGCGCACTGAACGCGCCGTTGCTGCGCCAGCGAATGGTGGCGAGCTCGTTTCGAATCTGATGGTACGCCGGCCAGATGTAGTCGAAGAACTGCACCTCCACGACCGGCTTGAGCCCACGCGTGGCCATCCCGATCGCGCGACCCACGATATTCGCCTCGGCGAGTGGTGAGTTGAACACCCGATCACCGCCGAACTTCTTCTGGAGCCCCCAGGTCACCTTGAAGACGCCGCCCTTCCCCTTGACGTCGTCGAGATGCTCTGCGCGCGAGACGTCGGCCACGTCCTCGCCGAAGACCACGATCCGCGGGTCGCGCCGCATCTCGTCTTCGAGACACTTGTTCAGGAGATCGACCATCGTGGTCGGATCGCCCGAGGACTGCGGATCGTCTTCGGTATCGAACGGCTCGCCCGTCGGGTCGACGTCGCTCGAGTAGACGTGATGATAGAGGGTATCGGGCGACGGCTGCGGCGACGCGAGCGCCACGTCGGCGGCGAGATTCACGTCCTCCTCGACCTTCGCCTTGACGGCCTCGATCTCCGCCTCGGTCGCGATCCCTTCTTCCAGCAGACGTGCCGGGAACGTAAACACCGGATCCCGCGCGGCCTCGGCTTCGCGCTCCGCCTTGGGCTTGTACATCACCTCGTCGTCGGAGAGCGAGTGCGAGTACGGCCGGATCACCTTGGCGTGTACCAGGGCGGGCCCCTTGCGCGCGCGGCAATGCGCCGCCGCGCTGTGGAGCGCGTCGTACGACGCAACCGGGTCGCACCCGTCGGCTTCCTGTACCAGCAGGTTCGGGAAGTTCTCGACGAGCTTCGACACCGAGCCGCCGGCCGTTTGCACCTCGATCGGAACGGAGATCGCGTACCCGTTGTCTTCGATCAGGAACAGCACGGGCAGTTTGAGATTGCACGCCGTGTTGAGCGCTTCCCAGAACTCGCCTTCGCTGGTGGTACCGTCGCCTGCCGAGCAGAAGGTGACTTCGTCGCCCTTGATCTTCTCGTCGCGATCGGGGATCGCATCGAGCCGGCTGTACCGGTACCACGCCTCCGCGCATCCGACCGAATTCAGGAACTGCGTGCCGGTGGGACTCGAGGAGCTCACGATATTGAGATCCTTGTGGCCCCAGTGGGAGGGCATCTGGCGCCCGCCGGAGTTGGGATCGTCGGCGGCGGCCACGGCTTCGAGCAGCATCTCCGTGGGGGTCATGCCGAGCGTCAGGCAGAGCGCGCGATCCCGGTAATAGGGATAGAACCAGTCGTAGGCGGGCTTGAGCACCTTCCCCGCGGCAACGAGCACGGCTTCGTGGCCGGCTCCCGAGATCTGAAAGAAGATCTTGTTCTGTCGCTTGAGCTGGATCTCCTTGTCGTCGAGGCGACGGGAGAGCAGCATCAGCCGGTAGAAGTCGAGGAGGTCGCTCTTATCGAGCCGATTGGCGGGGGCGCGCCGAGGCGGCGCCTTGGTCTTCGAGCGTGTGTTGGTGGCCATACTAGAAAAATATCTCAGTTCAGGCCGGAGGCCAGCAATCGGGGGAGGTCGGGGAATCGGGCGATCGCCGCGCGCACACCGCGGTCGTGCCCCAGCAGGAAGTCGATCCGGGCCTCCTCACCCCAGCGTATCCCGACGACGCGCGCGGCAAGCGTGAGGGCCATCATCGCGTCCATCGAGCTATCGGCCGAGGCGGGAATGCCCCACCTGCTCCGCACGCGCGCGAGGAACGGGACGAGCGCCTCGGTTTGCCAGCGCGCTGGCGTGGCCTCCCACAGGTTTCGTGCCGAGTCGCTCGCCGCGAGCGTGTAGGCCACGCTGTCGGCCACGGCTTGCTGGAGGCCACTGTCGGACGCGACCGTCCACCACACGGGCGGGTCGGGAAGCGGCGCGAGGACCACGTCGGGCTCAATGCCCCCACCGCCTCTGACGACGCGACCATGATCGGTGTGATAGACCTGGAGAGTGTCTTGGGCCGCTCCCGAGCGGCCGGCAAAGCTCAAGTACTGGAGCATCCCGACCCCCTCGTACCGCCGCTGGATGAAC